>FOIY01000008.1 GCA_900111435.1 Ruminococcaceae bacterium KH2T8 | reverse complement strand
AGAGATACATACGCTTCGAGTGTATACTCACCTTCTTCATCTGTATCAAGGACATAGATGATCGCTGCATCCTCATCTTCGGGGATCTCGATCTCAACGTCTTCTCCGTTAAGTCTATAAAGGATATCGTATACGTTATCCTCAGGGATCTCGATCGTATAGTATGCATATCCGCCTACATATACTGTATCGCGGGATGCAATTACGGTTACTTCGGGAAGCTCTTCTGCAAGCTGAAGATCAGAATAGTCTGCAGTTACATTAAGGATCGAACCGCTATAGGAGAACTCATCTGCGATAATCCTACCATTGATAGTCGTATCGTATGTATTGAAGGATACTCTACCATTAGGTGCATAGAGCATACCGTTGATCTCGATCCTTGAACCGTTGATCGTGATATCACCTTCCTCGGAATAAAGAAGGATTCTTCCTGTTGCCTCTTCACCGTAATTAAGTGATTCTACGTTATATGTGATATCTCCCTTAGATACGATGATCACGTCACCTGTAAATGTTGTACCGTTGATAGTGATATCGTCTTCGGAATAGTAATAACCACTTGTAAGGATCTGATCCTGAGACTCAAGGTCAGCAATATCGATCTCGGGATACATATCTTCCTTAGCAAGGATAGACTCTGACCAGTCAGGCATCTCGAAGACTTCCGAGTCTTCTACCATATCCGTTACTTCAATTCTCCATCCGTCAGCAGAGATAGTACCGCCTGCATAGATAGAGCCGTCCATATAAAGCTCAGAACCCTGGTAAAGAACATTACCGCCGGCATAGATATCACCGGTGATCTCAGACTTCCATCCTGCGAATGTATAGTCAGACTCTGTGCTGCCTGCATAGATAGCAAAGGGGAAGATCGTAGGCTCAGCCTCTTCTTCAGGAAGTACCTCATCTACTTCTTCATCGGAAGAAGACGCTTCATCCGTAACTTCTTCAACGACATCGGGGATGATCTCATCTACTGAATCAGGAACATCTGTAACAGTCTCTTCTACTGTTCCCTCTTCCTCAACTACTGCAGTTACTTCATCCGAATCGAATGAAACTGTATTTACATCGATAGGAGCAACGGGATTACTCTCAGCACCGTCAGCGATAAGTCCGAAAGAATAGCTCTCACCTGCAGGGATAGTAACATTACCTGCGATAACAAGGTTCTCATCTGTTTCATAGTCTGTAACATCGGAAGCATTCCATATATTGGAGATCGTAGTATCTTCGTAGTAATCCACTTCGATCGTCCAGGATCTGATCTCATAGTCAGATGTATTAGTAAGTGTGTATTCAGCCTGTGTGCTGTTATTCCAGGTAGATACCTGATCATAAGTTATCTCGAACGGATAAGCATCGTAATCTCCGTGAGTATTCATGTCGGCCTTCAGCTCTCGCCATGGAATGAATCCCATAAACAAAGTAGCCGTAAGCGCTGCACTTACCAACTTAACAGGTCTTTTTATTCGATTGTACATAAGATCACAACCCTCTTCGCAATAAACTATTAACAATTTCGTAACATTTTATTTATACTACAAAGAGAAGTCAATGAAATATATTTGCTAAATTAATCTACAAAAAAATATTGCCACGTAAAAATGATCAAAGCTCAGCAACTACCTCATCGAATACCTTAGTTATCTCCTTATCAGGCTCTGCCGTTGCCTTGCTGACGATCACGATAAGTATGAGATTGATAAGGAATGCGAGAAGCAGTTGTAGATATCAAGTGCTGTTCCAGCAAATGCAGTACGTATAAAGAATTTCCAGATAAACACCATAGCGCCGCCTGCGATCATGCCTGTAAGTATACCCTTGAGATTTGCTCTCTTCCAGAAAAGACCCATGAGCATGGCAGGTCCGAATGATGCACCGAATCCACCCCATGCAAATGATACGATCGCGAATACGAGGATTCTGAATCGAGCGCAAGGAGTACAGCTATGCCCGCGATAATGAATACCGATCCTCTTGCGAGTGCCATCGAAGTCTTGGCAGAAAGCTTCTTCCCCATTACTTCCTGAACGATATTCTGAGAGATACTCGATGCGGCATTAAGAAGCTGTGAGTCAGATGTAGACATGGTAGGCGCAAGGATACCTGCCAGAATGATACCGCCTACTAAAGCGGGAATATATCCGTAACTGCTTATGACTCTTGCAACATCGATGATCAAAGTCTCTGCCTGTGAATTATTCTCATATGAAGTTATAACACCGTTCTTCATGAGAGTATAGCCGCAGATACCGATGATAACTGCCGCTGCCATCGAGATGACTACCCATACGGAAGCTACTCTTCTGGAGAGCTTGAGCTTTGACTTATCTTCAATAGCCATGAATCTTAAGATGATATGCGGCATACGAAGTATCCGAGTCCCCAAGCAAGTGTCGATCGATGGTCACAAAGCCGTAGCTTCCTGCTTCACCCGTACCGATGTTATAGCCCTTAAAGATATCGAGATAACCGTCCATACTTCCTGCATTAGCAAAGATATTTCCAAATCTGTGAGCAGATCCTTCAGCGAATCCGAGTACAACGACAAAAGCAACCGTCATGATGATACTCTGAATAAAGTCAGTAGTCGAAGCTGCAAGGAAACCTCCTAATGTGCAATAGATAACGATTACGGCTGCACAGACGAGCATCGCAGTAAGATAGTCCACACCGAATAATGATGCAAAGAGCTTACCGTAAGCAACGAATCCGGAGGCGGTATAAGGGATAAAGAATACAACGATAAATAAAGATGAGATCAATGTGAGAATGTGCTTATCGTCACCGAATCTTTTCGAGAAGAAATCGGGTGATCGTGAAAGCATCGAGCTTTTGAGAATAAACTCTGAGCCTCTTGGCTACAAAGAGCCAGTTAAGATATGTTCCTATGATAAGTCCTATGGCAGTCCACGTAGCTTCAGCAAGACCACATGACAATGCAAGTCCGGGAAGGCCGAGGAGCAGCCAGGAACTCATATCCGAGGCCTCCGCACTCATCGCAGTTACAAGAGGTCCGAGCTTACGACCGCCTAAGTAGAAATCATCGGAATTCTTATTCTTCTTTGTAAAGAAAGCACCGATGCCGATCATCATAAGAAGATAAAGGATGATGGTTACAAGATTACATAACTGCGAAGTATTTATACACGCCTGCCCTCCTGTTTGTTCACACACAAAAATTCTAAAAAACGCATATAGAGCCGCAACCAAATAAATATATATACGTCTTTATAGATGAAAGGAGGAGTTTTGATATGAAAAACTTCAGCACTAAATTGATCGCAACGATAACCGTTTTAATGATGATATTATCTCTGGCAGCCTGCTCGAGCAGCAGATCGTCGGAATTGCCTTATAACGATGGTAAGAGCATGGTCTCAGTACATAATTCTGCAGATGCAACGGCCGGTGCTGATCTCGGATCTGAAGAGATGGCAGCTGATATGTCTTATAGTGAGGATATTATCGATCCCGCCGCAGATCAGGGACAGGGTCAGGACGCTTCAAACATCCCTACCGGCAATATGCTCATAAGAAGGATCACAATGTCCATCTCAACAGAGAACTTCGATGAGATGGTAACGACCGTAAGATCACAAGTAGCAGAAAAGAACGCTTATTTCGAAGATATGAGCATCACCGGAACAGGTAACGAAGGCGACTATAAGCGCGGTACTTTCGTGATCAGAGTTCCCGCCGATAAGCTCGATGAGCTCACAGCTTCCCTTGAAGGCTGCGGTATAGTCACATATGCGAGCGAGAGCACCGAAGACGTAACGCTCGATTATGTGGATATACAGTCTCACCTCGATGCATTAAGGACCGAACAGGCTTCCCTTATGGAACTTCTCGAACAGGCTGAGGATCTTGATACCATCGTTCAGCTCCAGGAATACCTGACAGACGTAAGATACGAGATCGAATATTACGAATCTCAGAGCAGGACACTCGATAACCTCGTAGATTACGCAACACTTACTCTTAATCTCACTCAGGTCGTAGAGGAAGAAGTTCCCGTTGAGATCGATGAAGTCAGGAACGTTACCTTTAAGGATAAGGTTAAGGAAGCTTTCACTGATTCCATGAGCGATCTTAAGATCGAATCAAAGGGCATGGTGATCGCATTTGCAGGCGCTCTCCCGAAGCTTACGATCAAGCTCATCGCTGCATTGATAATCGTATTCTCGACAATGGGAGTATATAAGTCACTCAAAAAGAGCAAGGCTAAGAAAAAGGCAGCAGCGACAGCTTCGGTTTCCGCAAAAGACAAGAAATAAGAGGACATCTTATGGTATAATTTTATCTTGTAAAACATGAAATAAGGAGATACAAGATATGCCAAATACCAACAGGTTCTCAAAAGTAACCCCCGAGATCGACAATCTTGCAAAGCTCTGCACGGAAAACAGGATAGATCCGGAACTCTACACAAAATATGATGTTAAGAGAGGTCTTCGAGATATCAACGGTAAGGGCGTCCTTACGGGCCTTACCGAAATCTCGGAGATCGTCTCGACTAAAGTCGTAAACGGTGAGACAGTCCCCTGTGACGGTGAACTCTACTACAGAGGTATCAATGTAAACGATATCGTAGACGGCTTTACCAAAGAGAACAGATTTAACGGTTTTGAAGAAGCTTCCTACCTCCTTTTGTTCGGAAAGCTTCCTACGGAAGACGAGCTCAACGAATTCATGTCTCTTCTTAACGGCTATAAGACGATCCTTCCCAAGAACTTCGTCCGTGACGTTATCATGAAGAAACCCAGCAACGATATCATGAACAACATCACGAGAGGTATCCTTAACCTCTACGCTTACGATGTTAATGCCAACGATATCTCGATCCCTAACGTACTCCGCCAGTCGCTGGAACTTATATCCATCTTCCCGCTCCTGGCCGTATACAGCTATAATGCCAAGAAGTACTATAACGACAAGGGATCCCTCTTTATCCACAGACCTCAGCCGCAGTATTCGACTGCGCAGAATATCCTCCATATGCTTCGCCCCGACAATAAGTTCACGGAGCTCGAGGCAAGGATACTCGACCTTTCGCTCGTTCTCCATGCTGAGCACGGCGGCGGTAATAATTCCTCTTTCACTACTCACGTAGTTACAAGTTCAGGAACGGATACTTATGCCGCTATCGCTGCAGCCATGAGTTCACTCAAGGG
This sequence comes from Ruminococcaceae bacterium KH2T8, assembly GCA_900111435.1. Classification (NCBI taxonomy): domain Bacteria; kingdom Bacillati; phylum Bacillota; class Clostridia; order Eubacteriales; family Oscillospiraceae; species Ruminococcaceae bacterium KH2T8. The sequence continues at coordinate 17,312 of FOIY01000008.1, read as the reverse complement.
ACCTAAGCACGGTGGTGCAAATATCAAGGTTATGGAGATGTTTGCGGATATCAAGCGCAACATCAACGACTGGAATGACGAAGAAGAGATCGCGGCTTATATCGAGAAGATCCTTCATAAGGAAGCTTTCGACAAAGCCGGTGTAGTATACGGATTAGGTCACGCGATCTATTCCATCTCAGACCCCAGAGCCAGGATCTTCAAGGGATATGTCGAGAAGCTCTCCGTTGAAAAGCATAAGGAGAACGAATTCAAGCTCTATTCCAACATCGAGAAGATCGCGACAGAGCTCATCACAAAGGAAAGACGCATCTATAAGGGTGTATCTGCTAATATCGATTTCTACAGCGGTTTCGTATATAAGATGCTGAACCTTCCCGTAGAGCTCTACACGCCCCTCTTCGCTATCGCTCGTATCTCCGGATGGTCTGCACACAGGATCGAAGAGCTCACAAATGCAGGAAAGATCATCAGACCCGCTTATAAGTGTGTTAAGGAAAGAGAAGATTATATCCATATGAGCGAGAGATGATCTTCATCATCAACTGAAAGAATTAAAGGAGTATCTTCACTGTGATGAAGATGCTCCTTTTTTAAGTGCGAGTTTTGTCTTTACGAAGACATATATCGAAGTTCCTACATCTACGCAGTAGATAAATCCGAGTATTGCACAAATAACACACTGTGTAGTATTAAAGACCTTGTCCTTTATACACTTAACGGCTGTCGTGACACTCATTATTCCGGTCTGGAAGATAGTAAGAAGATCGATGACTATCGCCCACGTTATAAGAGCAAGTCCCCATACGCTGGCCAGGAAACCCAATGCGCCGTAGAGAAAGTGCATGATGAACGCAGGAATATGCACGAGCTTTATTATCATCGTCATCTTGGCGGCATCCTTCGCCGAATATTTCCCTTTTGCAACATTCAGGATAAACGACAACTGACACAAAAGAACTATCAGGTGCACGACAGCCGCGATCACGATTGCATTTAACGGATCAAAGACATAGAGTCTGCGCGCCAGTCCCTTAGTGATCTCGTAATCGTCAAGCATCGGAGTGAGGAAAGCTATAAGAATATACAGGTACGGATAAAGAAGTACCGGAAGCATCTTAAGATACTTCTTCATATCACTTGCCGATCACACCTATTGCGCCAAGGATAAGAACGAGTATACCCAAGGCGATTCTATAGTAACCGAACACCTTAAAGCTGTGCTTTCTTATATATCCCATGAGCCACTTGATAACGACGAAAGAAACCGCGAAAGCAACGATCATTCCGATAGCAAGGATACCAACTTCAGACTTAGTAACATCGCCGTCGTACTTCAAGATCTTAAGAAGGCTCGCACCGAGCATTACCGGAATAGCCATAAAGAAAGTAAACTTAGCTGCTACTTCCCTTCTGATACCGATTCCCAAGGATCCTACGATCGTGGAACCGGATCTTGAAACGCCGGGGAAAATAGCAGCGATCAGCTGGAATACACCGATAATGAAAGCAGCGGGATAAGAGATCTGATCGATATGATTAACGATGAACTTCTTACCGCTTATATAATTCTCAACTAGGATAAAAGCGATACCGAATACGATAAGAGATATGGCTACGCAGAGATAGTTATAAAAATACTTATCGAAGATATCGTCAAAGAGTACACCGATGATAGCTGCCGGGATACAAGCAACGAGGATCTTGAACCACATGGAGAACTTATCTGCCATGACATATCTTCCCCATCCTTCGGTCTTCCAGGGTTTCTTATTATCCTTGATGCCAAAGGGCCATATCTCCTTCCAGAAGATAACGAGGCACGCAAGGATAGCGCCGAGCTGGATAACAACGAGATAAAGGTCAAAGAATTCCTCTGATACGTTGAGCTTAAAGAACTCATTTAAAAGGATCATGTGTCCCGTAGAACTGATAGGAAGCCACTCCGTGATACCTTCAACGATACCGAAGAGAACGGCAATTAGAAAATCTACAATAGTCATGTCTTACTCCAAATGTTTATTACCTGACTATTATACCGAAAAGCGACCATTCTCAAAATCGCATTTGAGTCAAAAATAAAAGAGCCTTCGTTAGAAGACTCTTTTGGTGGGAGGAGGTGGATTCGAACCACCGAAGTCACTGACGACAGATTTACAGTCTGTTCCCTTTGGCCGCTCGGGAATCCTCCCATATTTAATTGTCCGTCCCTTAGTGTGTGGTGGTCCTTCAGGGACTCGAACCCGGGACCTACCGGTTATGAGCCGGGAGCTCTAACCAACTGAGCTAAAGGACCACGTTTAACACTAAGTGTGCGTTAGCTCAAACGCTTGATTAGTATACTGATACTGGAGCATTAAGTCAAGCAGTTTTTTAACTTTTTTCTTCCCACTCGATCGAGCCCGCAAGTAAAGTGGTCTCCTCACTTCCGACGTTCAAAAGACCGCCGCCGATATGACCTTTTTTAAGATCACCATTCTCAAAGAGAATGCTGTATGATCCTTCCTTAACAACAGTAGAGAAAGGGATATGACCTGCCATTACGGCGAGGTCACCCTCTACTCCCCTGACGATCAGTCTTTCGACGTCACCTTTAAATATTGTCCCCTCGGGGGTCGATATCCTCAGTAAGTATTTGCTCATTCCTGCTCCTTGGACTTAGCTACTGCTTCGTCAATAGTTCCTACGAAGAGGAATGCAGACTCTGGAAGATCGTCGTGCTTACCTTCGATGATCTCCTTAAAGCCTCTTATCGTCTCCTTAAGCGGTACATAAGTACCGGGGATACCCGTGAACTTCTCGGATACGTGGAAAGGCTGAGATAGGAATCTCTGGATCTTTCGTGCACGTCCTACGAGCACCTTATCTTCATCTGAAAGCTCATCCATACCCATAATGGCGATGATGTCCATGAGCTCGTTGTATCTTTGAAGGATCCTCTGGATCTCCTTAGCAACGAAATAGTGCTCCTCACCCAAGATATCAGGCGACAGGATACGGCTCGTAGACTCAAGAGGATCAACAGCAGGATAGATACCCTGGGATGCGATACTTCTCGAAAGAACCGTCGTAGCATCAAGATGCGCGAACGTCGTAGCAGGCGCGGGGTCAGTCAAGTCATCGGCAGGAACGTATACGGCCTGGATCGATGTGATGGAACCCTTACGCGTAGATGTGATCCTCTCCTGAAGAGCACCCATCTCAGTAGCGAGCGTGGGCTGATAACCGACGGCAGAAGGCATACGGCCGAGAAGCGCGGATACCTCAGAACCTGCCTGTGTGAATCTGAAGATATTATCGATAAAGAGAAGCACGTCCTGACCTTCCGTATCTCTGAAATACTCAGCCATGGTAAGACCACTGAGTGCTACTCTCATTCTTGCTCCCGGGGGTTCGTTCATCTGTCCGTACACGAGTGCGGTATTACTGAGAACTCCCGACTGCTTCATCTCGTTATAAAGGTCATTACCTTCTCTCGTACGCTCACCAACACCCGTGAATACGGAAAGACCGCCGTGCTGCTTGGCGATGTTATTGATAAGCTCCATGATAAGGACAGTCTTACCTACTCCGGCACCGCCGAAAAGACCGATCTTACCACCCTTTGAATAAGGGCACAGGAGGTCAACGACCTTGATACCGGTCTCGAGGATCTCCGTTGATGTCGAAAGCTCATCGTAGCTCGGAGCCTGCCTGTGGATATTCCATCTCTCGCAAGCTTCAAGAGACTCACCGCGATCCATCGGGTCACCCAATACATTGAAGATACGTCCCAATGTCTCACGACCTACCGGAACCGAAATGGGCTTTCTCGTATCGATCGCTTCGACACCTCTCTTAAGTCCGTCAGTCGATGACATCGCGATACATCTAGCCGTACTGTCACCGATATGCTGAGCAACTTCGACAGTTAATGTCTTGTCACCCTTCTTGATGATAAGAGCATTGTCGATAGCGGGAAGATTTCCCTCGTCGAACCTGACATCGACGACGGGTCCCATGACCTGTGCTACTTTGCCGATCCTCTGTTCTTTCATATCTTATTTTCTCCTTTTCGAGCCGCTTCCCGCGACTATCTCGGTTATTTCCTGTGTGATCATGCTCTGACGTGCACTGTTATATTCGAGCTCGAGATCTTCGATCATCTGCTGAGCATTCTTCTCTGCAGAATCCATAGCCATACGTCTGGCAGCGACTTCACTTGCAAAGCTCTCCCTTACAGCAGCTACGATAAACGCGGCTACATATTCAGGGACTGCCGCATCCAGTACCGTAGGAGCATCAGGCTCAAAGATCATAGATGCAGTCGTCTTCTCAGACGAACGTGAGAGCGGAAGTATATCAAGGATCTGAGCTTCCTGGACCATCATATTCACGTACTTCGTGCATATGATCGAGAGTCTGTCATACTCGCCTGCTACAAAGTCTTCACAGAGCTTTTGGGCCATAGGCTTAGCCTGCTCATATCCAAACGTCTCGGAAGATACAAACTCCGAACCGATCCTGTCACAGATCCTCTTACCTAAGGGGATTATCTCAGCATCAGGATGATCTCTATAGAGCTTGATGACATTGGAGTTATATCCTCCTGCCATTCCGCGGTCTCCGGCCACAACGATAAGACGTGTCTTCTTACCTTCCGTCTCCTTAAGATATATGCTTTTTTGACACTCAGGTACGACCCTCAATTCGTCCATAACGGCATTGACGGACTTAAAGTACTGCTTACTTCTCCTCATTTCGTCATTTGCCTTACGGATCTTGGAAGACGCAACGAGGCCCATCGCTTTCGTTAAGTGAAGCGACGAATCAACGCTCTTTATCCGGTTCTTTAAAGCCTTTATATCAGCTCCCATCAGAACTTACCTTCCATCTCCTTTAATGCCTTCTTAAGTGTCTCGATATCTTCTTTCTCGAAAAAATTCTGCTCGATCCTGTCGATGAAATCCTGATAATGCTGCTCCATATGCTCAAAGAGCGCAGCTTCATACTCGGCAACCTTGTTAACGGGTACGGAATCAAGATATCCGTTGATAACTGCATATACGATAGCTACCTGGCAGCCCATAGATACAGGAGAATTTCTCTTCTGCTTAAGGACTTCTACGATACGCTCACCCAATGCAAGTCGAGCCTTGGTATCGGCATCGAGGTCCGAACCGAACTGTGCGAAATACTGAAGCTCTCTATACTGTGAATAAAGAAGCTTCAATGTACCTGCAACTTTCTTCATACCCTTGAGCTGAGCGGAACCACCAACACGGCTTACGGAGATACCGGGATTGATAGCCGGCATGATACCTGCGTGGAAAAGTTCCGTCTCAAGGAATATCTGACCGTCGGTAATAGAGATTACGTTGGTCGGTATATATGCGGATACGTCACCTGCCTGTGTCTCGATGATAGGAAGTGCCGTAATGGATCCTCCGCCGTATTCGGGAGCTACACATGCAGCTCTCTCGAGAAGTCTCGAATGAAGATAGAATACGTCACCGGGGTAAGCCTCACGTCCCGGAGGTCTCCTGATAAGAAGTGACATGGCTCTATAAGCAACAGCGTGCTTTGAAAGGTCATCATAGATGATAAGGACATCCTTGCCCTGCTCTCTGAAATACTCAGCCATCGCACAGCCGGAGTACGGTGCGACATACTGAAGAGGAGCACTCTCGGAAGCGGACGCGGATACGATGATCGTATATTCCATGGCGCCTGCTCTCATGAGTTCCTGAGCGAGCTGAACAACTGAAGTATTCTTCTGACCGATGGCAACATAGATACAGATAACGCCGCTGTTCTTCTGATTGATGATCGTATCAACTGCGATCTCGGTCTTACCTGTCTGCCTGTCGCCGATAAGAAGCTCTCTCTGGCCTCTTCCGATGGGGATCATGGAGTCGATGGCCTTGATACCCGTCTGCATGGGAACTGATACGCTCTGTCTTTCGAGGATTCCGGGAGCTTCTGACTCGATGGGTCTTGTGCCTGCGGATTCTACAGGTCCCTTACCGTCGATAGGTTCACCTAAGGCATTAACTACTCTTCCGAGGAATGCTTCACCTACGGGAACGGACAATACCTTACCGGTTCTTCTGACGATCGTACCTTCTCTTATGTCGTTTGAATCAGAAAGGATAGCTACAGAGACCGTCTCATCTTCAAGGTTCTGTGCCATTCCGATACTTCCGTCATCGAATTCGAGAAGCTCACTGGCCATACATTCGCGAAGACCGTATACACTTGCGATACCATCACCTACGACGACGACAGTACCCGTCTCGCTCATCTCAACGCCGGACTTATAATTCTTTATCTGTTCCTTGATTATGTTGCTGATAACGTCGGCACTTTGAATCATTGTTCCATTACTTCCTTTATCTCTTTGAGTTTATGCTTAAGGCTGCCGTCATATCGGTAGTTATCCATCTCAACGATAAGACCACCCATAAGTGACGGATCGATCTTGTATCTCATGTAGACCTTGTGTCCCGAGCGCTTCGTAAGAGCGGCTTTGAGCTTTGCCTTCTCATCGTCCGTTAATTCAACGGCACTCGTGACATAAGCATCCGACTTTGCAGTACTCTCTCTATAGAGAACTCTGAAAGCCTCGATACAGTCAAAGATATATCTGATATGACCCTTTAAGGTCATGACTGTCAAAAGCCCCAGTACATGGTCATTTATCTGACCACTGAAACTCTGCTCCAAGGCCTCTATCCTGTCTGACGAAGGGATGGCGGGCGACATCAGGAAGTCGATATAAACGCGTTCTCTTCTGAAGACTCTCTTGACAAGTGCAAGGGAATCGTAGATCTCGTTCCTTATATCTTCTTCGAGCGCTATCTCAAAGATAGCAGTCGCATACTCTCTTCCCGTCTCATTCATGAGATCTCACCTATATCCTGAAGGAATTCGTCGATCATCTCTCTATGATCCTTCTCATTGATCTCGCGCTTGAGCATCTTCTTGGTAAGGACGGACGAAAGATCAATGATCTCTCTTCTAATGCCTTCCTGAGCCTTCTTCTGCTCGAGCTCTGCATCTACCTTAGCCTGTCTGATGATACCGTCGGCACGCTCCTGAGCATTACCGATGATAACGTCAGATCTTCTGTCAGCCTTGGCAACTGCCTTCTTGATGATGTCGTCAGCTTCCTGATCGGCAGTGCTGAGCTTACTCTCCCAGAGTGCTTTATCTTCAAGTGCGATCTTCTTCTGCTCATTGGCATCATCAATGATGCTCTGAGCGAGAGCCTCACGTTCCGCGACCATCTTCTTTACGGGTTCGAAAAGGATCTTCTTCACGATAAAGAAGAGGATCACGAGATTTATGAGAGATATGACGATCTGCCATATATTGATCGAAATGATATCAAGCGGTTGCATCTTCTAACCTCTTACTTGACTGCGTTAACAAGAATATCAACGAATCTACCGGGTGCAAGAAGGATAAGAAGGAGCGCGATAACAAGTGCATAAAGACCTGTTGTCTCAGCAAGGGCACAACCCATGATGAGTGTACTTGTTACTGCAGACTTGCTCTCAGGCTGTCTTCCGATAGCCTCACATGCCTTGGCAACGGCATTACCTTCACCGATACCGGGACCGATACCCGCGATCATCGCGATACCTGCACCGAGTGCACATCCGCAAAGCATGATTCCGATTGCGATCTCTAACATAATATTTACCTCCGTTATGTCAGTTGTTTTTTTCCTTAAGTTGCTTGCGCCTCATGTATTCATCCATGGGGAACGAGGTGCTGACGTACAGCATAGTCAGCATAGCGAATATGAACGCCTGCAGACATCCGCTGAACAGATCAAAATATATCGAGGCCACTGCAGGTATACCGATCCTGAACAGCGGGAACTCCGAAAGAAAACCGGGCAAGTGTCCGAGAACTGCATGAGATGCCGTCTGGAGAGCCGCGGCGAGGAGTACGGAGATGACCGTACCCGAAAGGATATTGCCGTAATGACGAAGCGTCATCGAAACGGGCGTTGCGATCTCACCGATGATATTCATGGGAAGCATCAGCGGGATAGGCTCCATGAAGCCCTTGATGTAATACCAGGGACCGCACTTGAGCTTATAGTAAGTGATCAATACGAATACTAAGATAGCCCATCCTGCTACGACATTAAGATCCGATGTGGGAGCAAAGAGTCCCAAAAGGCTCGAAAGGCTCGAGAATGCCGAAAGCAGCAGTATCGCTCCGATAAATGGTGCAAATCCCATGAAGTAATCACCCATATTCTCCTTAACAAGACCTTCGACAGCTTCAACTGCCCACTCAGCAATGACTGCCCTCTTTGTATATACCTTCGTACGGATACCGTGAGTCATATAAAGACAAAGGAAGAATATCGACAGGAGAACCGCCAACGAATTGACCTGGGCTTCACTTATCGGAAGATCAGATATAGGCATACTTATGATCGTATAGACATTAGCACCCGTGATCTTGATACCGTCACCTCCCGCAGGTATAAACAGAACCTTAAGAAGGATCGCCATGACAAGCGGTGCGAACATCAAGATCAGGAGCAAAGAATCTACGAGCTTAAACTCCTTAGTTGCTTTCTTATACGGCATCCGAATCACCGCCTTCCGCAGCAGTCTTCTTCAAAGACAGACCGCGAACAAAGATAGCAACATGCGGGAAGAACAAAGGAAGGATCACCGCTACATCGTTAAAGCACTTGAAATAAAGTCCGATGCCCGCAACAGCAATGATCATAAGGAATCTATATGTCTTAGACAGCTTCATGAACTGAGGCATATCCTTCTCATCCTTGGTCATAGCCTTGGTAACGGTAATGCCCAAGAGGAAGAAATTAAGGATAGACACAAAAGCTGATAAGAGGTTACCGAGAAGAACGGTAATATCCCACTTGCCGAGAACGAGAAAAACGCCTTCCATCAAAAGGCTCAAAACGGCAACAAATGCCGAGATATAGCGCGTTTCAGCGATCACTGTAGGATCGATCTTCTTCATTTTTACCCTCAACTTATATATTCCTCAAAAATTATAACATAATGGATTTCCCGCTCAAATATAAATCGATTCGACACAATATCCAAACAGAAAATAAAGGCGGTCACCCCGATTTGGGATAACCGCCTTTGGTCGATACGTAATATAACATAATATAAATATTAATACAATATGAATATCTAAAACAGATAGTTCCCATTATAATTGCCAAGACTATAAGTATTAATCAAGTCTAATTTCCTGAATTCATTATCCAATGGTGGACGAACATATACAACATGAACAAATTCTCCATCTGCCTTCCCGGAAAATTCACCTTGCAAATTGTGTCCACTGATTTGACTGTATTACACTTACACCAAGCAGTTATTCGCAAATGATCCTATCATTTCTTTTATATTCGCGAATAACATATTCTCATAAATATTCGTATAACCGACTACATACATAAGCCCAATGCATATCCATTTTGATGATACCAAGATCGAATACTTATTCTTAATACATGAAAGTTTAGTTTTGTTAAACTCGTAATCATCTTCTTCATTCACCAAACCAAGCTTCAGAATTACAGTTTTTGCAGCCTCCCCGAATTCATCACGAATTACATCGATTAGATGTTTTTGTGAATTATCATAATCAGGACAAATCCATATTCTCCAAAACTTGAGTAAAGAATCCAGTAAATACAGATTCAACTCACGACGATCTCTTAATACACAAGTGGATATAAGTTCATTTACTTCATCTATTGTGCTTATATTATCGAGAATAGTATCGTTATAATACTGTCCTTCTCCTATACGAGGAAAATCTTCTAACACTCCAATACTCCACAAACATACAGCTACAATAGAATATCTGTGTATGTAGTCAGCATATACGCTACTATTCTTAACAAGACTATATGGCGTGTTAAATAAATATTTCTCATAATCAGTTAAATATTCTGAAAACTCAGAAACTCTATGATGCAACTCGTCGCTGTTAGAACTATGATATTTGATAAAAGAATTATAGATGTGAGCTCTTATGACAATCTTCCGAAGAAAACCTTCGCTACCACGATCAGTTGCTGAACTTAATTCACAACCGTAATCGTCATTTGGGTCAACACGAGAAAAATGCTTATGTGCTATGACCAGATTAGGATTATCATCTTCAATTACTACATCGTTCCAATCCTGCTCACTTCCGCAATAATATATGTCACTAACTACATTACACGTTTTAAACGCTGAATTTCTTATTTCAACAATTGTATTCGGAATAGTAACTTCTACAAGACTACAACAATTACCGAATGCAAACTCAGAGATAGTATTAATTCCTTGAGGCAATACTATTTTCCTAATGAATTGATTTCCGGAGAATGCGGAATCAGCTATAACTCTTACTCCGTCAGGGACAATATATTCTGCGTTTTCTCTTCGAGCAGGATATAATAGCATTTCACTTCCATCCTTAGAAAACAACACTCCATCGACATCTTTAAAATATCGATTCTGCTTAGATACAACAAATCTGTTTATACTAATCAAACCCGCGGCCAATCCATCGACATCAAAGCTGTTAACAGGAACAGCATTGATCATATCAGGAATATATAATTCAGTAGGACTACCTTCAATAGATGTCAGACAGCAGTAAGTTCTACGATCATCAGTTTGGTAATACACTTTAGCATTATCCAAAGTATAGTATTTCTCATCTTTCATTAAAATATCCATATAGATCGCTCCATCTATTTAATCTTGAATCCAAGGCAACCGCTGAAACAACTCATTAAATTCATCTACTGTCATAGTATCTGTTGGATATATTGTACAATGTCCGGGCCCATTAGACGAATTGGGATTTACGTCTCGTCCATCTGGCACAAAACCTAACCCCTGAGGTAATTCAGTACCTTCCTCCAGATGCCATGACGTTCCATGAAGTCCGCAATTGGGATTTGAATTGGTTGATGCTCCGTGTGTAGAGCCATCATTACTAGGTATCTCTGGTCCAACAAAATCACTTCTTGAACTTACACCAAAATCCCTTTGAGGTCTTGCTCCAGCTGGCTGGGTAGGATTACCGTCATTTCTCGCTTGCCATGCATGAACAGTTCGATCGGTAGTACGATTATCATTCCCTCCGTTATCAGAAAAACCACCAATCCTAACAGCACCTCTTTTATTGGGAGTGATAGGATTGTACTCATTTAGAGTCTTTAAACTTAACAATAAGAAAATAACACTGATTATTATCTCAGTCCAGCCTAGTACTTTATCGCCTTCTTTTATATCCAGAATACCATTAGCAATACCAAGGGCACTCATACCTATTCCAAACAATGCGAATAATACCGCAGCGAAAGCAACTGATACTATAACAGCCAGCACCATGTACATCATCCAAAAGAACAGACCTAACGCCATAGCACCGATAGCAACAGATAGAGATCCGGCAATAGCTTCTCCCAAAGAATTATATTGGATCCTGTCAGTAGTAGTTACTGTGACACCGTAAACTACCGCAGCTGCGAGTTCGCTTACAAGTGCTACTGCCAGCATTGTTTCTACCATTGTAAAATGTCCACTCGGATCACAGTACTTAACCGGGTTAGAGTTAGCATACATGTACTTGTGAAGACTCATAGGATCAGAGAGTCTTCCTGCATATGTATCCATCGTAGTGAATGTACCTGTTGAAGGATCCATATACCTTGCTCTCAGGTAGTAAAGGCCGGTCTCATCCTGCTCCTCACCTCTATATCCGTAGCTGTTGTCAGTTGTACCTGTTCTTGCTACTTCATTACCGAAAGCATCGAATACATATGTATCTGTAAGAGTACCTGTTTCATCTGTTATACCTCTTACGGACATTCCTCCGTCATAGAGGTAGTAAGATGCTTCTGTACCCTCATTTCTTGAAATAAGTTCAAAACCTCTTGTGTAATAGATTACATCAGATCCTGTCGTTGCCTTAAGGACCTGGCTGTAACCGGAAGACAAGTCTGTTACGTAATATGTTGTTACACCATCAGTTGTCTTAGATGTTCTGTTACCAAGGTAATCGTAGGTATATTCCTGCTCAAGAGTACCGCTATTGGAGTTTACGGAAGCAGATACCATTCTGTTATAGCTGTCATATGTATATGTAGCTACGATCACTCCGCTGGTTGTTGTCTGAGATACGAGGTTACCTGCGTTATCCCATGTATACTCGATCTCACCTGCTCTTACAAGCTGGTTAAGTTCGTTGTACTCGTATGTTGTAACATCTCCATCCTTATCCATAGATACTCTGTTGGAGTTAGCATCATATGTATAAGTTGTTACGGATACGGTATCACCTGTTGTTACTGTTTCAGATACGAGTCTCTCGAGCTCATCGTACTCGTACTCAACTGTACGGTTGAGTTCAGTACACGTGAGTCTTTCGTTATTTGCACCGATAGTGTACTCGTAACTTGCAAGTACAGTACCTGTGCTATCAGTAGATACTTCACTGATAAGAACATTATTCTCATTATATCCGTATGTAGTTGTTACACCGTTAGGATATTCTGTTGAAGCTCTGTTACCTACTGCATCGTATGTATAGGAGGTAGTACCTTCAGAGTCAGTAACAGTTACAAGTCTTCCCATATTGTCGTAACCATATGAGATAGTCTGACCATCAATTGTCATAGAAGCGATCTGTCCTGCTTCATCGTAGGTATAGCTTATTACCTCACCTGAAGCATTAGTAACACTTGAGAGATATCCGTCTATGTTATACGTATAGAAGATAGTACCAGCGGAATCAGCAACACTTACCAGATTGCCGACAGAACTATAAGAATATGTTGTTACTTCACCATCAACAGTTGCAGTAGCAACTCTATCCATAGAATCGTATGTATATGTTGTCTCTACGCCAGCATAGTCAGTCGAAGCAATAACTCTGCCATACTGATTGTAGGAATTAGTAGCAGTATTACCTGCGGCGTTAGTAACAGATGTTACCTGACCATTCAGATCGTATGTATAAGTTGTTGTGTAACCTTCTGCATCTGTTACAGATGTAATGTTACCCATGGAATCGTATTCATACGTCCAAGAACTGCCGAGGGCATCAGTAACACATACAAGTCGATCCATAGAGTCATAGGAATACGTTGTTGTATTACCATATGCGTCACGCTGGGAAGTCATGCGACCTCTTACATCGTATGTAGTGTTAAATGTGCTTCCATTAGGATATGCAACAGATGTCTGGTTACCGTTGTTATCGTAGGTAAATGTGTACGTATTACCTGCAGGATCAGTTACAGAAGAAACATTACCTCTGTCATTGTACGAATAATATGTAGTATTACCGTTAGCATCAGTTACTGATGTATTTCTTCCAAGATAATCATATCCGTAAGTTGTTGTAGCACCATATACATTAGTAGCTGAGACTACTCTGTTACACTCATCGTATGTGTACCTCTCATTCGCACCATTAGCATACGTCTTACTTGTGCAGTTACCAACAGCATCGTATGTAAATGTAGCGGTTCTACCCATTCGGTCAGTAGCTGTAAGGTTTCTGCCTTCAGCATCGTAGGTAAAGCTCTCTGAGGTTCCGTCAGGATAAGAGATCCTTGTGAGATTACCGTAGATATCGTATGTATAGTTGACAGTTCTCCCCTGACCGTCAGTAGAAGCAGTTACATCTCCCGCCTGGTTATAACTGTAAGAAACGGTATTACCGTTAGCATATGTGATTCCTGTTACTCGGTTCGCGGCATCGTAGGAATATGTGTCTGTTAACGTTGTTCCCTGATATGTTATGGATCTGGAAGTAAGTCTACCCTCTCCATCGTAAGAGAAATTAGTTACCTGACCTTCTGCATTCGTGATCGACGTAACATTACCATCACCATCATAGGACATATTCATGAGGGAGCCGAGGCTGTCAGAAACAGAAGTCAGGTCGCCGGAACCATTGTATACATATTCCTGAGTATTACCCGAAGAATCAGTTGCAGACAAAAGATTACCATGCTCGTCATATGCCATAGAGAGTTCTGTTACTCCCATAGCAGACATAGTAAGCAGTTCACCGTGAGACCCATATGTGCTAGAAATCGTCCTTCCGTTACCGTCGTTAGCAGTCAAAAGATTTCCGTTCTCATCGTAGGAATACGTAAATGTTGTTCCATCAGGCCTAGTCTCAGAGGTCTTGTTGTTATTACTGTCGAATGTATAAGTAGTAGTTCTGCCAAGAGCATCTGTTACGCTCGTGACATTACCGTTCTCATCGTAATAGTAAACAGTACTATAGCCAAGTCTGTCAGTTGATACTTCCATTCTGGCATCGAGGTCATGCTGAAACTCGATTCTGTTACCGTCTGCATCGATAACAGCAATGAGTCTTCCATCATCATCATACTCATTTCTTGATACAGTCACACCGTTATCGGCCGTGATGTCAGTCAGATAGTGACCGTCGTCGTAGGCGAACGATGTTGTGTAATTAGCGGTATCGTTAACTGAGATTAGGTTTCCGGCCTCATCGTATGTATAAGATACTTCGTTTCCTAGACCATCAGAGATAGATGTAATCCTGCCCGACTCATCTCGATTAAATGAGATCATACCGCCTTCGGAGTAGTTGATACCATCGTCCGTGATATCAATATATCTACCGTATGTGTCTTCAACTCTGTAAAGTCCCGTATCAATGTTGAAATAGAACTTCATGCCATCGTAACGTGTAAGAAGGAAGTTCTGTGGGTTAAATACAGATCTGTTGGGGAATACAATCGTACTATTTTCCTGATCGTAGGACAGTAAACTATTTGCATCGAGTATTGTTAGAGTATCACCTGTTCCGTCAAGGTTAGTCATACTGGCAGTTATAGTATAAAGAGGTGCCGTGATCCATCCGTCTGCAGTAAGCGTTACAGCGAATGTTTCTGACTCACCGTTACCCCAATCAACATAGATCTCATGAGGATATGCTTCCTTATAGTAATGAAGTGGAACCATTAACGTTGTGCGCTGTTCATTTCCCCATCCATAGCCGAGATCTCCGCTAACGGATATCGAAGGTCCGCCTACAGACATATTCCATCCATAGCCGAAATCACCCATCTGTGTTCTCTGTCTGCTGTCATAAGTTCTATAGACTTCAACAGGAAGACCTGCTACAGGTAAAGACATATCAAGGAAGGAAATACTGTAATTACCTACCTTTGCCTGACCTGTTACGAGTACAACAATAGAGTCTTCTACATATCCGTTTTCTGCATTAGCAGTAAGCTTAACAACATAGAACCCATTTACAAGGAGAGTAGGATCAACTGTACCAACGACACTCTCTTCTACTTCACCAGAACCTGTATATGTATAAACTGCCTCCTCAGATCCTGTGGGGAAAACTTCAAATGTATAGTTCTGAAGCTCAGTTCCAGATACGGTACCGATAATATCAGTTATGAAGGATACCTCTTCACCATCCTGTGAATCTTCAATATCGCAGAAAAGTTCCTCATCGGTGTATTCTCCGGGAACGGGCGTAGGTGTTGACGGAGGAATGTAATTGCCGCCTCCATAGAAATAAAATGTTTGTGTTCGTGTTGCTATTGCTCCGCTTTCACATGTAACCACAAGCATCAGATCAACACTACCTGAATTAGGAAGATCCTCTGCGGGTATAAAGCCGATATATTCATTATCCATATTGCCTGTACCTACTGATACATTGCTCCAGGAATCAGTAGTGCCATTTGGATCATTCATGGAAAGGATCCATGAACTATCTTCGGTAATATCGATAGTACCTCTGATGTAAAGACCCTCGGGAGCAAGAACATAATCACCAATACTTGCTTCAACTACGGGATCATAGACTAAATTTATATCCGTTGTTTTCTCGGATAAAAGCTCACCAAATTCATCGTAAATCTTTATATTCAGTTCATAAACGCCGGCATCCAGCCCATTTGTATCAATATATGCTATATGGTCGGAGTAATGCACAGTATCAGATGATTCTTCAAATATGACATTTCCATCAGGATCCATAAATGAAACTACTGTTGTCCTAGCATCATCGTTATTTACTATACCGAACACATCGATAGTCTCACGCTGCATTACCTCAGAACCATCGGCAAGAGATATTAGATATATGTCATCAACATAATCCCCATGAATATACGGATATGGATCGAATTCGATTCCGTGATAGACAAAATCTGCAGGGTGATCTAATCCGTCACCCCAAACAAATAAAGCCATACTATGCGAACCGCCGAACAGCTCTTCGAGATCGATATTGAGCATTAATGTAGGAGCCTCAGGCTTTGTTACATTCCCTTCGTCATCATAAGGCGCGACATATACATACAAAACCTTATCGACACCATCGTACTCAAACCAAATCTCATGCAATGATCCACTGTCGATAAATCCCATATATTCCGCATAACAGTATTCATGAAGGGTATCACCGTTGAGGTAAATACCTATAGCAGATGGGCTGGGTTCTGTTCCCGACTGCCAATCTCCCTGACCATATGGATCTTTCCAATTGTGTCTTCTGCTTGGAGATATATCGATATGAATAGTAAAAGAACCCTGCGACCTACCTCTGGGGCCGACAGCGGCTATCGTAAGATTAGAACAATTATCGTGTTCAACATCACAATCGATACTGTACGTAAACCTTCCTGCGAATGAATAATCAGGTGAAAACTGCGTTGTTTGATCAAGGTAACCTGTTATCTCATAGCTATTTACTCTATTACCTACTCTAAGTTCAGTATCCGAGAGGCGAGCACCATGATGTCTGTCATTCGACCATTCTGACGGATCAAAGAGTCTCTGATATCCATAAACAGGATCACCTATTGAGAGAATCCCATATGGATCTTCAGGTGCAGATGTCGGAGCAGGAGTAGGTGTTACTGTAATGGCAGGTGTTGGTCCATAAGGCTCAGGTGTAGGCGTTACTGTATTTACAGGCGTCGGAACTACTACAGGAACACTTGTAGGTATAGGCGTAGCTGTAGGCTCCAGTGTGGGAGTCGGAGTTGAAGTTGCCGTAGGCACAGGTGTAGGGGTCGACGTAGGTGTCGGCGTATTTGTAGCCGTAGGCTCCGGTGTAGGAGTATTAGTTGCTGTAGGTTCGGGTGTAGCAGTAGGCTCTGCGATCACTTCGATAGTATCGCAGTCCAAGACAAACTCACCGTTAGGAAGAGATACATACGCTTCGAGTGTATACTCACCTTCTTCATCTGTATCAAGGACATAGATGATCGCTGCATCCTCATCTTCGGGGATCTCGATCTC
>FOIY01000007.1 GCA_900111435.1 Ruminococcaceae bacterium KH2T8 | reverse complement strand
CCATATGACAGGCTTAAGCAAAATGAACCCCTGTCCGATTCTGAGGGGTATTGAACGACCATTTCTTATATACACATTATATGAAACGGCTTGCAAATACAATGAAATGCAAACCGTCAGGAATCTTAGTAGTATGGAATATTTCGATTCGTTACAATCATTATAGCCTAAGTTCTTGCTTTACAGAATTTCCTCCAACAAAGTCTATTTTAATCTCACTTTTACCCAAAACCGTTATCCTCGTTATCAATTGTCTAATAAGAGCATCATCATAAGTATGAGGTTGATGTAATAAGATACGCAAAGTTCTGTCTAACTCATTAAGACGATCCTCTGTCATTACGGAATTGCCGCCGGAATAGAGGAGCTTTTTCCTTTCAATCTCAGATTCAGCCAGTTGTGTTCTTAGTTCAACAAATCTGTCCTCATCAAAGTCATGATCAAGATCCGTTGACAGAGTTTTCATCATACTCTCCGTTTCTGACTTCAAATCATTGATAGCCTCATCAAGCTCCATGATTCGTCTGGCGATCTTGTTTTCTTCCAATCCTGCATTTATGATTTCTCGTAATGAATCCAAGGATTCACTTACATCCAATGCATTTACTCTTATCGCATTCATGATAGCATCATGAATACTATTCTCAGGGATAGATACAGAGTTTGAACAATATTTCTTTCCGTAATACACCCTTTTGCAGCATCTCCATACAGGTTTGGATTGTCCGTTATGCCCCCAAATGCGTCTCCTATAATGTGATCCGCAATCTCCACAGAATAATAATTCAGACAAAGCATAACGCCCGTCAAATCTCCCATGTTCGGTTACTGTCACTTTTTCGACCTTTTTATCAAGATTAGCTCTTCTATGAAGCTCTTCCTGAACTCTTGCAAATGTGTTCTCATCAATAATGGCAGGATGATTGTTCTTAATGTAATATTGGCCAACTTCACCGTTATTAATCTTTTTCTTTTTTGAGATAGGATCAACGGTATAGGTCATATTAGTTATTACATCACCTTTATACTTAACATTCTTAAGTATGGATAATACAGATGCGCTCGACCAATGCTCATTACCAGCAGGGCTCAAAACTTGTCTACTCTCGAGTTCTTTACATATCTCTCTGCTACTTTTCCCAGAAAGAAAGTCTGCGTAGATACTCCTAATGACTTCAGCTTCGTCTTCTACAATCGTGGGCTGTCCGTCAGTTCCTTGGATATATCCAAGAAAGTTCTTACAACTAAAAGCCACTTTTCCTGATTTAATACTCTGTAGCTTTCCCCACTTTACATTTGCACTCAAACTCTCAGATTCACTTTGAGCAAGGGAACCGTGAAGGGATATCATAAAATCTGAGGACGGATCAATACTGTGAATATTCTGCTCCTCAAAATATACATCAACACCTATTTCTCTCAATTTCCTTGTGTAATTAAGTGTGTCGAGGTTATTCCTTGCAAATCTTGATACAGACTTAACAATGATCATATTAATTCTGCCTTGTCGGCAATGACGGATCATCTTTTTAAATTCTGTTCTATTCTTAGTGCTTGTTCCGGATATACCTTTATCAGCATAGATTCCTACCAACTCCCAACCAGGCTTTGACATTATCATATCTGTGTACTTACTCTTCTGATTCTCGTAGCTGTTAATCTGGTCTTTATTGTTAGTCGACACTCGACAATAAGCTGCAACATGTTTAATTGTCGATACATCTCCATCTTCAACAATTTGCTTCGTAGGAGCGATATACGATATTATCTTCTCTTCTGTCTGCATGGTGTTCCTTTCTGACATAACGGCATCCGTCTCGTAAAACAAGTGATACTGTATTATCTTCACCGAATTCGATTTTTGATCCAATCTCATTGATCGTCTTCAAGTATTGATCCTCATTATATTCATTCAGAGATGAAGCAATCTTCATCTTTACAAACCCTGTATTGGGAATATCCATATAGAGCATCTCACTCAATTCAAGTATTCGTTCTTTGATTGTGTTCTTATCAAAGGTTTGAGAAGATATTTGCTCAATTATGTTTTTCTCAAGCATTGCAGAGTTTATACTCTTCTGGATGTAGTCATTACTAGCCACATAGGGGATAGCAGTTAGTTCATACATGACATCTTTAAGCTGTTCGATCATATCAGAATCATTTATGTACACCGTCTTTTTGCAAACAGCCTCTGTACACTTCCAGTATTGTTTCTTGCGTTTTTCAACGTGAAATCTTTTCATTCGTGATCCACACACAGGGCATCTGACGCTAATCCTTAATCCAAGAATCTCTGCCTTATCAGGATTTGCAGGTGACGTAGCCCGACCAGACTTTAACGAATTTGCTTTGTAAAAAGTATCTTCATCGATAATTCCTTCAAATAGTTCATCTCCAAGATAGCGTCTATCAGAAAGGATCCTTGCTATCTTCGGTTTGTTGATGACAACATCGTCAAAGTAAGGTTCCATAACATCAGCAATCTGCTTAAGAGATTTCCCGGAAATGCACATTTCGTACATCTTCTTAACAAGAGTCGACTCATCAGGATCCACGACTACCACACCATGAATCAATTTGTACCCGACAGGACAAGTGCGTTTCATACGTTTATCCTTTCTCTAAATCTAAGTCCACCAATCATACGGAACAAAAGCATTCCATCGTCTTGAACAACTATCGCATCAACAGTATCCCTGATTACACTCTCGTCATATTGATTCAGACTTTTTTCAATCGTTTCCTTCAACAGTATCAAAGAATCTATGGATTCGTCGTTCTTATCAAATGCCAACAGCTTCTTTCTCTCATACTTCAAACGTGACAAAGTATTCATTATCTCAAACTTTCCCTTAGCGAACTCTTCATCACTAATGACGTTCTTTACTCTGAGAGAAGCCAATCTATGATTACGATCAGTTGCAGCCTTGATTTCCACGTCAATATGATGAATCTCTTCTCTTCGATCTTCATTCATGGTAATAATCTGTTCGAGATAGTCGATAGTACGTCCAATCAAGATATCACAATTGTCAAATAACTTCTTTTGAAGCCTCTCGCAAGCCCTGCTTAGTTCATTTTCATAAATAATATGCAGAGAACAATCGCTTCTTTTAGATACTGCATTCCTGCAACACCAGAAATAGCCACTGTCATTTTTCATTCGACGCATAGCACAACTGCATTCAGGGCATAAGAGTATCCCTTTAAAAACTGAGTCTATCTTTTTGCCGTCCTTTTGGCCTTTGGACTCAATAAGACGTTGAGCAGCCTGAAACTCCTCCTTCGATATAATAGCCGGATTGCTATTCTCAACGTAATACTGCCCCTTTTCACCTTTGTTGAGTTTCAACTTAAAAGGAAAAGTATCCGTAGTGTACTTCTTTTGAAGCCTTACATCGCCCATATACCTTTCGTTATTCAAGATATATGCGATGGTCCTATTATGCCATTTAGGGAACCCATGTTTTTTCAGAACGCCTTCCTCATTGAAAATGTCAGCTATCTGTTGCATACCAATTCCAGAGAGATACAAGTCAAACACTCTTCTTACTATTAGTGCTTCTTTCTCAACAACTATGAGTTTTCCATCTTCGAGTTTATAGCCAAGAGGAGCTTTACAAGTATTAAATTCACCGCGCTCCATTCTAGCTTGATAACTCCAACGCATGTTCTCAGAAATATTTACAGACTCTTGCTGAGCTTGCATTCCAAAGAGAGAAACCATGAATTCGGAACTCATATTTTCCGTGTCAATGCACTCTTTCTCAAAATATAAGCTTACGCCAATATTCTTAAGTTCTCGGATTGTGGCGAGAAGCTCTTCGTTGTTTCTAGCAAATCGCGATACGGACTTAGCAACAATGCGGTTGATCTTTCCATCCTTGCAATCTTTGATCATTCGAAGGAATTCATCTCTCTTCTCCATGCAAGTTCCGGTAATGCCTTCATCCGCATATATATCTACGAGGGTATAACCTTCATGAGTCTTGGCGTACTCACGAAAATACTTAAGCTGTGCCAGAAAGGAATGAATCTGATCATCCTTATCGGATGACACTCTGCAATAAGCACCAAATCTGTATTCCTTCTGCTTTTTATCTGTGTTTCTTGAAATATCTGTGATCTTCATATCCGTAGTCTCCCGTATTTTTGCATACCAAAACGCTTTGTAATCACTTCGATGATTCAAATCATTGGGATTATTGATTCTAGGATTGTTGAAACGGATAATTGAATGATTCTTGAACGAATATGAATCAACTTACCGTTAGGATACCATAAAAACGGGGTTAAAACCATAGAATCAGCACCTAATGTCTATCCCATAGCGCTTTCCTGTCATCTCAACCATTCTGTGAAACTCCTTATCTGAGATAAGATCCAGTTCCAGTAGAGTCTTAAGCCAGGAAATACTTATATACAGATCACAAACGTTACTCAGCTTTATGTTGTTTGCATTATCGTTAGCCATGTTTGCCTCCTAAAGATGGAAAGGCGGCTGCTTGTAATCACACAAACAGCCGCCATCCACGTATATGTTTCAGTTGTTGTTTGTTGTTTCGTTCTGCCCGTATTTATCGTCCACTCCCGGGCTTGAAGTCTTCCATAAAGGATTTCTTCGGATTCTTTTCTCCCGGGGTTTGCATAACCCCTCATAGGACTCTCACCTCCGGTAGGATCTCTCCGGCCACATTCATTGGGTGCGACGGCTCACGGTTTCTCATTCCGCTTCAACGCTCAGCCTGTGACTATGCAGAAGTATCATTATTGCTGTCGTATGTCCTGGCCTCACCGTATATGCCTTACGGTTTCTATGGCTGTGGCTTCACCTGAATGGATCTGCAGTTCCACATGTGGCTCTCTACGACAGGAACGTAAGAGAAAAGCTGCTATTCAGTTGTCAATTCCCATGAGAGGGATGAGAAAAAGTCCTCTCATAATCTTTGGGAACTTTCAGGGGGTAAAAAATAAGCATTTTACAAAAATTTCTCCATTTCTTTTTTCAGATGTCGTAAGATTTTCTTCTTTTTCTGGTGTACGGCAGACTGTGAAACGCCCATTTTCTCGGCATATTCCTTCTCTGAATACCCTTCATAGAAGATTGCGTGTATGAGATTTCTGTCTCTGGTACTCAAGTTCTTCATTGCTTCGCCGATCGTTTCAGCCAGATCATTATGGTCAGAGGCCTCTTCAAATCTTTTCTCACAGCTCTTAACGTAACTGTCGAGTTGCTCAAAGAACTCTTCGGTATCCTGAGCCATATATGCTGCAGTAACGTGATGCTTATAGAATCTGGCTGTCGCCTTCTTCGTATTCCATTCGTCATGCATGTATTCCTTGTATACTTCCTCAGTAACCTCGACCATCTCGTACCTTCTTGTGATCGTATTGAAAACAGATACCCTGTAGTTCTTCATGTTGATTTCTCCTTAGAATTTGAAACGAATTGATGTAAAACCTTCAAAATCAAGGAGTTTCAGGGATATCTGCAAATATATGGTTGCCACTTGAACATTTTTAAAGTCCTTTCCGATCACCGGAGAGGACTTCCTGTTCGTGCAAAAGTAGGATCATAAAAAACGAGCCCTACAAATCAGTCGACACAACAATAGTTGTATCGTTACTGACTTGCACGACTCGGGTAACACAGCTGCTTATGCAGCCATCTCCGTTATGATCTCTACAAGTTAGGAGTTATTCAGTTGTAAGTTATATTTGCCTGTTAATCGACAAATGGTGGGAGCATATCTATTCCCGGAAACGGTTTGGATTCCTTTGAGGTGTAGAATCGTCCTAGATCAATCCAAGAAATCTGTCTACACCGAGTGCATTTCACTCTGAAGTGTCCGGCGGTATCGCTATATGCAAAGAATAGTGGAACCATACAATGCGGACATCTCACAGCACGATCTGTCATGGACTCACTTTCCTGCTTCGATGCAGCTTCCTTCTCTCTAGTCTCTTCTGAAAAGTATCTATCCGTATACTTATTCATAAATGATCACCTCATCTCCATCAAAGGGGTAGGGGAGTGGCCTTATCTCAAATAGATTCAGTTCCTTAAGCCTATTCATTAAAGCAGCCATAGATACCTTCATCTCATTTGCCATCTGCTGTAGCATTACCCTGTCGTATCTGCTGATCGTTCCGTTATCGTACTTGATCACCTTCTTTGCCTTAAAAGCTGTCTCTATGTGCTTCATGACAGTAAGCTTAGGCATTAGAATACATGCTGATATATGATCTGCCTGCATCTCATAGATTGAGAATTGATCCAGCATTTCCCTGCTGTTATTTAACTGCAAGCTATCAAACTCTCGGTTAAAGTATGCCTTCTGCTGGTGATAGATACGATTAGTGATAACATGACCGGCTTCATGACCAAGCACGAATCTTCTCTTCGACTCCATGTTCCTGGAACAAAGATACTTATCAAGTACTATGGTGTCCTTAGGAAACAATACTTCACGAATTCTTCCCTTCCTGAACACCTTTAACTTTGTGAATCCGTCACTCACATATCCAAGAGTGTTAGAAGAAGTACCAATCGACTCATAGATGATCTGACACTCTAAAAAGTTCAATACGAAATCATCAATATCGATCGAGCTCATGATCTTCCCGTTGTTTTTTACTGTAAAATACCTGTCCAACATCTGAGCAATAAGGAGTTCGATCTCTCCTCTGTTCATTAAATTATTCTTCGACATCTTATTTCTCCTTGTAATCGAAAAACAATACCGTAATCTTCTGTTATCTGGTTCGCTTCATCAAACTTCTGATATTGGTTAGGCCTCTAGTCCGTTTTTATTCCCTTAACGAGAGAAATCGGAAATATTACGAACAAGTGTTCTTTTGATGACAGGATGATAACACGGCTTATTAGCGGTTTCAATACCTCAAAACCACTGAAAAATGTAACAATAGGCGCAAATCCTCATCACTTCGACAATACGAGAATTGTTACAAATTTTGAAAGTCTTTTCACACTCTACTGTCCCATTAATGGAGCGGAAACCATGATATATTTATAGATTAGGCTACGTAGATAAAGCATTACTCTACACTAATAGAATCGCTTATAATAGGAGAGGTGTTTTCCTTTCAGTTATATAAACTTTTCAGGTGATTAAGTTCAATATAATGCAGGGGTCAACTGTGACCCGTACCATGGTTCATGAATTAAACATGACCCATCCTGGGATAATCACCCAAATATGAATTGCTTGACTTTCGTTCATATATTATTCACTCAAAAGCAATATCGGTTTCCTTATAATATATATGTAAGGTTATGCTCGTATTTAGCACACACACACAGGAGTCAAGCCATGGAAAACAAGAATCTTCCCGCTTTACCTGATAACAACTTAGACCTTTCTTTGTCTACTAAATTAATCCCTTCATTCACTCCTGACGAAGATTACAACTTTGAAGACATAAAGCTTCAATTCGATGAACAAGTGCCCTTCTATGAGAAGACTGACTTTGCTGTAGCAGCTGCCAGCGGTCTACTCACAGCTCTTATAGATATCTTGCTAGTCGGAGATTTATCTCTTGAGGATGCTCAAAACTGGGGAAGCGAGAAAATCAACAAGTTTGTCGTCAAAGCTGCAAACGTCACTGGGTATAAAGGCTCCTCTCTAGATGGCGCTATCAAACATCTAGAAAAATCTTTCCATATGCCAGGCGATGCCGCCAAGGATGCATTCGGGGGAGGTCTTCAACATCACCTACGTGATTTTTCACATCATCCTACTTTGGCAGGTCTTTTCTTCTCATTACTTATGCAGTTTACTGGAAAATGTTTTGGTACTGATGTTAACGGAAACTTCATTCTTCCACCTGTACCAGTCCCAGGATGGATGTATATAGGTAAAACAGTTCCAGAAAAGATACTTTTCGGAACTATTCATTGGATGTTTCACCTTATAAGCGATATGGCTGGATCCAGCAGTTCCGTCGGCAGAGGTACCGGCATCCCAGGCCCTATCCTATCATTCATGAAGGAAATGTCATCATTGCCGTTCTTTAAGAATGTAAAAGTCAAATTCAAAGATGATAGTATGGCTCTATCGAAATGGATTTCAAAACTCTTCAATGGCACCGCAGTTAAGGGCGTAAGATTCGATCTGCGTACAGAACTTGGCATTATATATCATGGCTTCATGCACTGCTTACCGGTATTGGCTAATGAATGCATAGTTCGAGGTTACTTCCTTATTTCTCGTCTATGCTATGAGATTAGCGATAAGAAGATCAAATCTATTGAGGGTCTTAAGTCTATCGAACTGGATAACATCCTTCCGTTCAATAATAGAAGACTTACTCGAATGCTCACTATATCATCAGGGACATTCTTTGCAGCAACGACATCCGCTACTGTAATCAAGGGCGTAGCAACTCAAAACTATGCGTCCATCTTCGTTAATCTGAATTATGTCGGCATAGCTAGATTTGCTATAGCAGTCAAGGCAGATTACGCATATATGAAGGAAGATATCAAAAAACTTCAGGATGATATAGCACAGCGTGAAGTTGAGCGTACTAAGTATGCTCTCGAACATGAGATTGATATCGCTCAGTTCACACTTACTGAATCTCAGGGAAGAATTCTTTATTCGCTCGAACTTCAGAAAGTCTTATATGATATCTCAAAAACAACAAGCAAGAAAAAAGCCAACAAAGAGCAGTGGCTTGAAGAGTGGCAAAAGACACTCCCAAACTCAGAACAGTATCCTTTAATTACTGACGAGCCAGAACTATACCTTGCACTCCGAGATGAAGCTGATAAAAAGGGCGATAAATCATGGCTGTACTTAGTCGCAATGGAATTATATCGTTTCAATCCCTACTACGGACTCGGAAATAGTGTTGAAGAGGATAAGAGCTATAAGTCACTTCGTATAAATTGTGATTACGAGGCCGAGATATTCACTGTCCTTCAAAGTTATATCGATAAGCCAATCTACAAAGATATTACTGACGCCATCAAAAAGTACGAATTGCTCCTTAATGGCACAGTTAAGAAGATAGTGACCGGAGTTACAACAACAATGGTAATAACTGCTGCTAGTGGTGGTCTAGCTTTTGCATTTGCTCCAACAATTGCTGTTGCTCTTGTTGGCGAATCTTTCGCAGGATTATCTGGTGTAGCCTTAACAAATGCCAGTCTCGCCGCTGTTGGTGGAGGTGCACTTGCGGCTGGCGGAATGGGAATGAGTGGCGGAACGGCAATAATTACCGGTGGTGGCGCTCTTCTCAGCATGCTCGGTAGCGGAGGCATGTCCGCTACATCCTTAAAATTTCTATCCTCTAGAGGTAATATCATCTCAGAATGCGCCAATATTCTGACATATTGTGATCTGGCACTACTTAAGACCAAGAAAAACAAGGATGAAGTAGTACTTGTTCAGAACAAGCTCAAGAATGACTACGAGGAATGGATTGCCAGCATAAAGCAAATGGAGAGTATGAAGCCCACCGATAAGGATAAAAAACTACTCAAGCAATCAAAAGACAACTTGGTTATCATCGAGAATACAATAAAACAAATCGATAAACTGCTGAAAAGAAAGGATTCATAGCTCATTCGATCTGTCCGATTCATCTTATTCCATGAGGGTTTGATATTAGATTGTCTACCATCTCGATCATATCAGCCATTTCTTTATTGGCCTTTCTTCGAGCAGGAGTATCGCTTATTCTCATATAGTAAACCGGTAAGCCGACTTCAGAATCCATTGCCTTCTTCCAGTCATTTCTTATTATTTCTGCCAACTGGAAGTTATCATATGTGGAAGCATGTCTGAGTCTTGAAACACCCTTATTAGCATTTATTACTATATCTCTAACATATTCAAAACATTGAGGTAACGGATTAGGATCATTTGCCTCAGCATATTTTAAGAGACTTTCAGCATATGTTTTTATTTCTAACAAATCGATATTATGATATGAATTCTTTCGCATCATTCGCAGGCGTTCGCGTTTCTCTTTATCCATTTCGATTTCATCAGTATGAGCTAATTCAATAGCCTGCTTAGAATCATATTCCATTTCAGGGCAGTCTTCCAACAAGAGATCCAACTCGCTTATGAGCTGTTTGAACTCGATATAATTCTCAGGATACTGATTATTACCATATTTCTTTTCAATGCTCAGATTGTCAAACTTATAAACTAATGTCCACTGAGTACCATCCAGAACATGATCATCGTCATAGCATCTTCTCCAATTATTGAGCTTGATATCGCTCAGACGCAAAAGCCATTTATCCAAGTTCACGCTTTTGATTTCTTTGTGTTTAGGCTCTCCGATCTTCTCCATATAATCTTTGTAAATGTTATAACCATCGTTGCCATAAACTATGATCCAATGATCATACCCTCCTCTAAAGCCTCCAATATTGAATTTAAAGTATTCCAGTCGCGGAATTACTTCTCTTGAGAGAACATGATCTCCTTCTTCATCTATCTCTTTAAGCCTTTCAAGATACTTTTTCATAAGTCCCGAATTGCAGAAACTCAACAATGTTCCTTCAAAGAATCTTTCTATTCTGAAAGCACAAAATATGATTGCCATGACCTCTTTACCGTATAGTTCTGACGGATCTATAGGATCAAATACGGTTTTCATGCCTAGTGCTCCCATGGTACTCTTGTATAAATCAAGCCTATATCCCGGATGAGAAAGATCAAACGCATAAACTGCCTTTTCAATCTCTTTAATCACATCATCATATACAATATAGGGGAGATGATATGTGTCGTCACCAGCATCTTCGTCTTTTTCATAATGGCCATAGGATTCCTGAGCAAGTCTTGAAATATACACGGTCAGTAAATCGTATGTTAGGTTCTTGATATCCCCACGGTAGGTTTCAAATATAAACCGTTGACGTACTTCAGGGAATTTTTTTCGATCGACTTCACTTAAGTACTCTAACAATGGCCGTACATATATCTTTTTATCACCAAAAAGAGCCTGATAAACCATCATATCTTGTCCATTATCAGAATTTACAGCCTTACCAATTACTTTGTAAAGGTGGTTGTTGCCAAAATTATCAGTCAGTCGTTTGAAATGCTGGACATAAGCGCCTGGCTGCATTACCGAATCCGCATGCTGAATTAAAGATCCCGTATCAATAATATATCCTGCGAACTCACCATTCTGCATTGCTACGGTATGACCAAACTCATCGTACTCGAATTCAATATAATCACCGGTCGACTTCTTTGCCTCTTCCAGTTTCCTTTTATTATTGTCTAGAACCTTCTCTTTGTTGTACTTGAAACCATCATCGGTGACATCTAGGTTGGATAACTCAGTTCTATTTATCCAATCAATTGCTAACCCATCAATATTTCTAACAAACCAATACAAGTAGTCACCTAAGACTATATATGTCTGTTTCTTTCCACGCTTACGTCCATTCATAAGCATATAAGCGACAAAGCGCTCATATTCCGGATCATCCTTTTGATCGATATTCCATTTATTCAGGTACGATCGTGGTTCTGTTTCTGCATATCCTGAAGCTTCATACCATTTTTGTTTATTGACATATCTCTCAGCTTCTTCTGTTGAAAAAGGATTCTCGGTCTCGTGCTTAAGCTCTTCTCTTATATGATCAAGCGTCTTCTGTGCCCGTTCTTCCGTTGAGAATATATACCTCATACTAAGAGCATTCTGCTGTGCCCACTGCCTTTTACCATTTTCATCATCATAAAACAGACCATACTCTATATGATCTTTGCTATGAATAATCTTCCCCACATATATTTCAGGCATATCGGTGCTTCAATTCCCTTTAATTACATAATTCAGCTCACTTCTTCTCTGGATTCATTCCTTTGTAATAATATATACCGTCCTTAAGTTCAAGATAGTCTGTTGTAGTTCTGTTTATAAGGTCTACAGCCAAATTGTCCGGAAGTGTACCAAACCAATAGTAGTGGTCTCCTAAGATGCAGTACTCGTTCTTATGATTATAGAAGTAACCAATAACGAAATTTGCTTTCATAGTTGCTACGAAGCGCTCATACAGGAGCTTATCTTCATCTACCAGCCACTTCTTTATACAATACTCATGAGGCGCTGTCTTGGCATAGGTTGAAGCAAACTTCCAATAATGGCTCTCAGCATACTTTTGTGCCTCCTCCAGCGTAAAGGGGAGAGCTGCGTCCTCTCTCTTCCGCTCTTCTTCATATGCAGCAAGACGAGCTAAAGCTTCTTCCTCTTTATCGAAGATCACAGGCTTGAAGTCCTCAGTATAGAGTTGGTTCTCATAACGACCATCATAGATTGCATAACGAGTAATACCGTTATCTTCATAAGTTGATACATAGATCTTGCTCATAGTTTTTCCTTCCAGCATGCTAGGCTTGATCAAAATGGCTCTTAATGTAGTCTTTCAGTTTATTTATTCTGTTCTCAACATCTATACCCTCGCCATTTTGATCAATCGGTACAGTATCAACTATCTCATTGTTATCATTTCTCTTGACCAAGAAACAGTTCTCCTTACTCTCTACATAGAGATCGTCATATATCAAGCGATTACCGTAATGATCAATAGAAAGGTGCTCTTCATCCGCCAACTTCAGGAATGGCATATAGCTACTCGTTGAGCACATCTGCTGTGTACACATGATCCAGAATGTATACAGACCTCGACCTTCACCATCACCATTTGCAGCTTTACCGAATTTTCCGGGTCTGAATTCATTGTACTTAACGTAGTAATAATTCCAAGGATATACACCTTTCCATTCACAGTCTGAAATATAATCAGTTATAAGCTTATCCAAGTAATCATCAGTAAATTCAGAAGTCAGTGATAGCAAATGAAGCAGTACTTCAGATGTCTGCTCATACCCTGTATTAGCGCTCTTATGGAACAATTCGATCCAAGCAGAAGGAACCGCACTGGATCCAAACTGCCATCTCCACTTGTTTCTTTCAGTTTGCCAGTAGTTACCGGTAATAGCTAATGCACAATCAACCTTATCCCAGTCGCAAGCATACAACGATTCAAATCGCTCCCCATAATCCAGATGGTCGAGCCCAATAATGCTGATCTGACCTCGAAGCAATGGATGGTCTTCAAGCTTATAAACAACTTCAGCTTTGTCTGGGTTCGTCTCAACAAATACCATCTTCTCCTTTTCTTCCTGAATCTGGTTGGCATTGAAGTTATTATCAATAGAATCGTCAAAAGCGCCTGTTACCATGACCTTTTCAGTCGCACAGAGGATGGCCTGCATACGATTGCGATCAGATCTGTCACTTATCTGATCTTCAGAGTTTAATATCAGATTATTAATGATACGCAATCGCCTAATGAACTGATCTCGTTCAATATTCTGATAGTTCTGAAGATAGATGCAAACAGCATATAACAATACTATTCTCGGTAACGGGAACTGTCTTTTTCTTCCACTGCGATCAGAATACGAATGAACACAGTCATCAAAGATATTCAGGAGATATCGGTTCTCAACTGTTATCTTTCCTTCTTCATGTCCATAAGCAAATACAGATTCAAGGAAATCTGTCGGGCTGTTGTAGCCTAACTTTGGCATATCACACCAGCAATCAAAGAAACTCTCGAGTGTTATGATATTACTATATGCTTCAGGATTGTTATGTGAAAAATAGAACGCTATCAAGTCAAACTCATCATAACTCCTATCCTGAGCAGAATCGCCTTTACGGTAGCAAATAACATCACATATGAACTTAAAGTATCGCAAAAACTCGTCATCAGTGATCATGTCGGCTTCAGTGCCGGTACCTGCGTCACGATAGATCCAAAGCAGATCCATCCATTCACGATCGAACTTAGCCATTATTCTCTTAGCCAAGCTCACATCCATCGTCCTCATCTCACGTTCGAGTTCAGCTTTAAAATGTTCAAACGTCGTGAGTGGCTTTCCACGAGAATTCATCTTAATGTACAGTTCATCAGTAAGACCCATATCTTTTATAGGGAGAAAATAGAAAGATATAGCCTTATTCTCTAGGCGCTCCCATATATCGGGGACGTTCTTAAACTTATCGTCTATTGCTTCAATCATGACAAGCATAGAGCTTACCGTCGGATCTTTGTTCCAATCCTGAGGAAACCATGGCTGATCAATTATTTCCTCTTTAATATCTCTTCGGAAAGAAGGCGTGAACTTTACTAATTCTGCACAAAAATCCCTCGCACTATATCGAGTCATATAACTGAAATTCTTAAGAAATACTATTTTGTCATTGTTGATATTTTCTTTTTTGGCAGCATACCAATGAAGCAAAAACAACGTTGTCAGTCTCTGCTGACCATCGAGAGGTGTCATTACACTATCTTCATTTATATCACCATATACAAAATCAAGAGTGATTGGTTGACCAGTTATGGCATCATATAATGCTTCCAGAAAACGTTTTCTTACTCTCTCAACTTCAGGACTTCGTCTTCCTTGAGCATAATCACGTTGGATGATTGGTATCAGTATTTTCTTGAGGATAACAGGGTTTTCGTCATCCCCGAAGTTCGCATCAAATATATCAATAAAGGAATGCAATGTAGTACTCATATCATGCCTCCTCCCAGTTAAACTCAATTGGTTCTTTCAAATAACCATCAAGGACCTTGTTCATCGCTTCAATATATGCAACTCTATCAGCCTGCCCCCAGAAATGAAGCTGATTCTTATCGATAGGAGTGTAATACTTAAGGAAAACCATCTTAGTGCAAAACGGTATGTACTGGCCCTGCTTATCCATTTCCACAACTTTTTTGCGCTTTACATCAAAAGTAGAATTATTAAGTGCAGCATTGTCACCTGCGTTTAACAAAGCCATATTGGCAAGGCAGTGCATATATTCAGTATTACCCTTAACTGACAATAATTCGATTACTTTCTGCTGAATTGCTTCAAACTCGTTCCTTTCGAGCTTTTCTTTATCGATTGCATTAGACATCTCTTCAATAAGCTCTTCATGATCGGAATCCAATGATCTTAAAGAGGGGATATGTAATTTGAGCCATTCTTTCCACATCTCCTGCGTTTTAAGGCCTTCAGACTGTTGTGCATGTATATGTTCAAGGCTCCATGTGACAGGTTTCCCTTTGCTATACTTGAACTCGTCAAATGGGAACCATTGTGTTTCAGCGCCATTACTCCGTACAGATTCAACATTAAATAATAGTAACAGCCTTGATATTCTAGGATAATCATCGGGAATATCGTAACTAAGTTCAGAATAGTTCTTTTTATAATTAATGCTTTCCCGAATTTGATTATCAAGATAATCTTTAAACTCACTCTTTGTCATATCAAGAGATTTGTTATATATATTCTGAAGAGATGCATTTTTGGAACCTGAAGCAATCAAGTATCCTATCTTATGATATAACGTATGGTCTTCGTACCATCCCTTTAATAGAAGAAACGTTCTCTCTATATCCTTTATAGAAAGTGACTCTTTATTGGAATCAAAAAAGAAATACGTATAGTATTTGTCTCGATTAGTTTCCGGTTTTTCGGCCATAAGATCCAACACAAGATCTATACGAGTCTGGTAGTCTTCAGCAGGTTTATTGGTCAAGAAATACCATAAGTCATCGTTATGTAGCTCCTTCTCGATATTATCCCAGCGCAGACCTATTTCCTCAGGGCGTAATGTATCTTCATCATCCCTCGGATTACATATGAACATGGCTTTTATAAGTTCAGCACTCGTAAGCGGGATTTTACCAATATTCAGGCGAGTGAATAAAGCTATAGCATCCTCAGTTTCTCCAACTTCATACCAGATGATCTTTACATCTTCCTTAAAGTATTCAAAGATATGAGTCACTCTCATTTGTAAATCAGCTTCAAACCATTTCTTTATAGTCTCATAGGCATTAGCCATGAACCAGAAATCAATATTATCCTCTTTTAGGAAGAGGTTAATGCTCTTTAAGAACTCTTCAGATTTTTCACGTGTCTCGTAAGTTAACGAGAAAGTCGGTTCCGGGTAGAACGGATTGACATTTCTGATGTATTTATAGATTAGATAGAGTGTTGTAAGCCTTTGCTGACCATCTATAAGTTCAAAAGAATCGCCACGCTTCTTAACTACAACAGGCTGAAGACAGTAATTCTTCTTACCGTTCTGATATACATCCTCGAGAAGTCTTGTTACTTCATCAGAACCCCAGCGATAGCCTCTCTGGTATGACGGGACATAAAATGATCCGGTTATGTCCCCAACAAGCTTAGTTTCCAACATTATTTCATTATTCATAGAGTTGCACCTCGCTATATTCCTAAGCGTATCTGCATATATCAATTATACAACCGCAGTCTTATCTACACTTCCCGTTCCCACAGACTTTTACCAATTCTTTACACAAACAGGTTGATGATAAACACCACTGACCAGAACAGTCCTAGCTACTACTTTATTTGCATTTGTCTTCAACAGCATTAGCCCAATTGCTCAATTTCCTTGCGCTCCGCTTCCGTTACATTTCTGATAGGTTCGTCACCTGAGAATACTCCTGAGAGTTCGGGGCTGTTCCGCCATGCACCGTCCCTCCAAACTTCAATCTTCCCATCTTCATACCTGATGGGTTCGTCTGTATCTTTTAGAATGTAATATCTCATGTGCATATTCCTCCAGCGAAAAATGGGTGTTATGCAATTTCGGTTTTGTTATTCCTTTAGTAAGCCGTCAATAAAACGCTCATGAATTTGCTTACCACCTGTTATATCCACTATCAGATTTACTTTTTCTGTCATGCTCGTCGATCACCTTCTGTGCCTCTTCCTCTGTTGCGTATATGCGATGTTTTTTAAGACGAGTACCAGCACCTGAATCAACAGATCGAAGCGTATAGAAATCCCCGGAGATACTAATGATCTCCATCTTCATAATGTATATTCCATTAGAAACGACATATACGATATCGCCCCTTGAATACTTGTTATCACTCATTTACTCGCTTACCGATCATTCAGTCGAAACGACGTTCAATCTTACAGACATCAAATCCATTACCATACTTACCGCAAGCTATAAGCTGTTTCCCATTCAGGAGCGAACAATCGCTAAAACTGAACTCCATGGATCTATCTGGTCCGATAAAAATGCACTCTAGCTCAGGGAAATACTTAACATCTTCATGCGTAAGCTCATTACCATCAACATTCATCATTTCCGGAAAATGCATCTGAAGATATCCGGCAACATATTCCCTTGCCGTTGTATCCCATTTCTTGGGGTTTTGAAGGATTTCTTCAAATATATCAACAGAATAATCAGCGGTATCGGAATTCTTATCAGGGGCTAAAAAGAGCTCAACCTCATCTTCAAGCCACTTAATTTTGCCTGCGAACACCTCAAGATCTTCATCAAAAGTAACAGTTTCACCGGTACTGAGTGTTATGATGTTAATCATAGTCGAGCTCCTCCTTCACGATCTTACTTTCATATAGATTCCGATAAATTCCAGATAAGAGTAGTTATACCGAATTATTCCAGATCTATATATCATCCTTACAAAACACACATAATTCCACTATAGACATCTTAGATCGCATACAGTATGTCCTCAGGCATCCTTTTCTCAAGTTTATATTCATCCTCCAAAGAATCTAGGTATGTATTGAGATCAACTCCGCGCTCAAACAATTCCTCATTTACTATTTCCGCTATCGTTTTACCATTTATAAGCATGATGGGGTATTTATCCTCATTTAATTCTCTCTGAAGAGGATCAGAGAAATAAGATGTTGTGACAAAAGCACCTATCCAGCCTCGTTTCAACCTTGCAACTGTTCTAGCAATATCATTACCATTTGTTGTTGTTTCAGGTTTGGTACACTTCGCTTGACCAAGCACAATTATCTTAATTCCTGAAAGAGCATTCTTACCTATATCCATTCTTAAAACATAATCAATACCCATATCACCTGACCGTTCAGTAATCCACCCTGGAACACAAGCAACTCCATTTTTCTCAAGAGTCTTTTTTGTAACTTCCATAGCCAGATACTCAAACTTGTGTTTTTTTCCATCATAATAGTGATAAATATCGAGCAAACGGTTGTATTCTTTAGTATTCTTCGCCGGCACCTGCTCATCTTTCTTAATCGTGTCGAATAATGCAACAGTCCGTCGTACTAGATGAAGACGATCTTTTCCTCCATCAACCCATTTTTTCCAAGCCTTGGGAGCAAAATAATTAGTTTCTTCATTTGTCAATGATGAATCACAACGCTTAGCAATCCAATTCCAATCAAAGCACTCGCAATCCTCTTTCATGGAAAAAACACAAAAATGGAACAAATAATTTGAAAAGTACTCGTTCTTCTTCGTGTCATACTGGGTAACAAGCTCAGCTTTTTCTACTATTCCATATCCATGAAATTTGAGATTCCCTTTAACTCTTCCATTTACAGTTGTTCTCTCAAAGAAAACTATCGGAACAGCATTAAGAAGACGTTCTTCTCGATTCCCACTATCATATACTCTTTTCAATGTGAGCAGACTGTGATTTCCATCTTTATCAGGGTTTGTGGAACTTGATTTATTATCACCATAATATCTTACATAACCTCGATCAGGTTCATATTTATCTTGCCAGGGGGTATCATCTGAACCAGCCTTATATGGACTACTTGATATGATGATTACAGGGCACCTTGATTTCCCATCAGGTCCAGTCACCGACCGAATGCTATGAATTCCACGCTGAAAAGAAAATGTATTATTAAACCCATCCACATGAGTCTCATAGAAATAATTAGGGAGTCCATCAATTATTGGAATACTGTATGTAGTGTTATCGCTAGCATATCTATAAACAGTGCCTATTTTAAGCATATTTTCCTCCTAATCAAACCTAAAGAAGGGATTCATTCATTTTGATTTCCTATAAAAAGTAAGCCTTCACTTTCAAGCTTAGCTAACAAGTCCAAAAGTTTAGCTGCTTGAAAAGAGTTCGGAATCCTAACAGGTATTTTGCAAGCTGTAGCTAATGCGTCTTCTTCTATAGGTCCAACAAAGCCTTTTTCTCTTGCTACCTTAGTAATCTCTTTCCATTGATCTGCAGAATACTTCAAAACTTTAGCTTGAGCTTCAACACCTGAAGCTATTTTTTGATCAGCTGTAGCTTGTTGTTCCTCTTTACGAGCTGATTTTTTATCTATTAGTAGTACATTCAGACTATCCGGTAATTTATACTCAATGGCTTTAACTCTCTTCCAGCATTCTTCTCTTTTACACCACTGAGTTACATTCACAGTTAATCTATCATCCGCGGTAATCTTATCATAAACGAGCTTAGCCAATTCACATAGTGGTTTATTAAGAATCTCCGGAACAGCTTGCTTATTCCATATTAATTGCAAATCAAGATCGTGACCTGGGAACTGATCTAAAATACATTTGTGCAACAGCGCAATAGTATATGTAACGATGTTTGCACGATAGCCCTGTTCATACCATGACTGTTTAGGAATTAGTTGCTCGAGATGTTTGAATAGAATTGCCAAAGAAACTGAGTCAGTATAATATTTTTCATTAAATCTAAGATCATTTTCCTGCCACTTTTCGTCAATTAATTCTGCAAACTTCATAAAGTTTGTCTGCGCACCTTTACTGACTATGTGAGGCAACCCTGACCATGTATTTCTATATTTAGCCAAATCCGTTTTGGAGATAACATT
The DNA here is from genome assembly GCA_900111435.1 of Ruminococcaceae bacterium KH2T8. NCBI lineage: Bacteria > Bacillati > Bacillota > Clostridia > Eubacteriales > Oscillospiraceae > Ruminococcaceae bacterium KH2T8. Next base: position 31,762 of record FOIY01000007.1, on the reverse strand, counting down.
ACTCTTGGGATTTTGGAGCTGAAACTGTTTCTTTTTGGCTGTTGTCATGCGCATCTGAGCTTGGAGATATTGTCCTCTTGCTCTTTCATAGAACCATTTGGATTCATATTGAGCTCCAAATACCGCAGGAGCAAATACTCTTCGTGAGAATTGCTCAATTCGAATATGAAATGGATGTGTTGCGAAGAAATCAGCATCACTAACTTTATTCTGACTATTGGATGATCTGGAAATATTACGAATCAAATCACTAGCTTCTGTTTCATCCATTTCACCAATTTGCGTCAGTTTCATTTGGACAAGAATTCCATCTAATGTGCTTTTATCTTTATATCTAGTATTAGACAACGAAGCCGTAGTTTGTCCACCATTAATAATCTGAAAATCTTTTGCGGACGTTATAACTTTACCCTGCGCAGTATCCTCGATAGTAACGTCCAAGGCGGTAGCTGAAATACCATTGTTGAAAGCAAAAAACATAGTCGGACTTTTCAGAATCGTTTCGCGAATTTTCTTGTTAACTGCCACTTTAGTAGACAAAAAAGACCTTACATTTCCTTCCAACAATGCGCTACCATACTTATCATAAATGTCAGCCAAAACCTTTCCGGGAATAATACACAAATAGCTTTTATAAAGTAATGATTCGAGTTCAGTTGTCTCGAGACAAGGAATGCCTTGAGACACATATTTTCTAAAATCAATTTCAATTGTTTGGCGTCCAGTATCCGAGCAACACACGCGGAACAATCTCTCTATATCCCATATTTGACATTCCGCGGGTTTTCCATCAATCTCAAATTCATCAATTGTTTTTAAAGTCGTACTCATCTCTGAGTCTGTAAATATAAGTATTCTATATTTATGTGTTCGTACTCTGTTGATTCGCAACAGATCTATTAGGTCAGCACAAGGTGTGCTAATTTCAACCTCCCTATAAAGAGTTGAGTTTATAGCTAAATCGACAAAATAAGTCACTTTTGAAACAGCAGACTTCATTTCAGTTTTCGCGAAGATATTTGTTTCTATTCCATCAAAGACCGCAATGACAAGATTGAACGTATTGTCTATCTCATCAAATGCATAACCGTCTATTCTGTATTTTTTATTGCTTTTACCTGTCCCGGATCTATACGCAGGGGTAAAATCCATTAAGACTTCTGACTCGATCAAATAGTTAGCCATCTCAGAAACAAACGAAGCACAGGTTCCTTCTCCAGTCACTGCGGCATCCGCTTTTATCGTTTCTAGAAACTCTTCGCGAAACTCTAAATAATCCATGTGCATTACCTCTTGTATTTTTCTATAGCGGCAAGAGAAAGCAAATATGATCCAGCTACAATTTCAACTGGAGTATTGCTTTGTGTTAATTTAGGAAACTCAGAATCAACTATATAGTCTCTACGCTCAATATAACGGAAACAATTACGATCATATTCTTCGACATCTCGATCGCGATATCCATATTTAAAGAGCTTTATATTAAATTTATCTAAAAGTAATGAACTCTGTGAAAAACCATTTCTAATCATCTCAACCAAATTAGATAACACTACTCTATCTTCACCGGGTGTCGACTTCTCAAGAACATATACTAATAAGAAGCCTGATTTTTCCTGCATCAATTGCTCGAAAGATGATATTTTGACAGTTTCTGCAGCCAATGAGATTGCTTTTATTTCCTCCCAGGATTCTTCATAAACAAAATCTTGATCAGCTCCATCTGGACCAACCCATGCCGTAAGTGCATTCTGAAGCCCTTTCTGCTGAATAATCTCTTGCAAATGAATAAGCTCTGCTATAAGCCCCTTCTGACGAGAGAAAGACATGACGCCTTTGCCCACATATTGCAGGAGTTTTTGCCAATCGAGATAACGATCCACAAGTGCCCTGGCTGGGTCATCTGCATCCTTTGAACATATTATAATATCCCATCCTAGGCACAAAAACTCTTCTTCATACTCTTCAATCAACAATTGTAATTCAAGAGACCATTTACCATTAATAAGTTGTCGATTTTCAGCACTTATTGCATTTGAACAAGGGATCTTATCAAGTTTACCTGTATCCATAATGACCAATGCCTTACGGGCTGAAGAAGCATATCCAACATGAAATTCAAGAGGGTGTGATAAAGGAAGCTTTAAAAAACCCTTGGTTGATTTGTTAAAAGCCTTCCATGCTGATTTAAACTCCTGATACGTCATTTTCCTCTTCTTCCTCCATTTCATCCATATCAATATAGTTTTTCAACTCGGTTGTATTAACCATGTAATATGCGGTTTTTTCCTTTTTGCCACCTGGGAACCCCAATCCCAGTGCGTATACCAAATCTGGAAATCCTTCAAGTGGATCAGAAGTATTCTCGAGAACATGAATCAGAAGCAAAGGTTTTCTTTCTATTTCCTTTGACAGATATGTTCCATCTGTTATCTTTTTATTATCAGCTTTACACTTATTTTTGATATCCTCAATAGTATCTCTTTCTAATCCAATCTTTGTGCATCCACCTTGACCGATTCTGACATGGTGCCCATATACTCGAACCATCTTTTTGAAGCTTTTATCAGCTTGTAATGGTCTTGGTTCAGGTTTGAAGTCACTGGAAACATCCAATAGTTGAATACCATTAGTGCTCGTTCCCCACGGAATCGCTACATCCCAATAAGCTAAATCGCTATCTTTCAGAATTAGCTCAGATAATGCTGAAGCTTGAAAATTCAAACTCCACGGGTGAGATTTATAGTTTTGTATTATTTGAGCCACATATTTAGCAGGGACTTTGCGCCATATATATGCATTCACAAAGTCATCCTTATTACCTTCACACTCTTGATTTATTTGACATAATACACTAGTGCACAATTCATTGTTTGCCTTAGCAATATCCCCATCGTTCCATAAGCGTGGAGATTCGATCATTCTACCAGATACCGTTATAGGAACTGGAACAATCGTACCTGAGCGCATTTTATTCCTTGCCGTCACAATAAGAGCTCCCGGATCCTGACGAACTTTTAATCCGAACTCTCTAGGTGACGAATTCTGTTTTGCCATTTCCCTTAATTGATTTTTCAAATCATTGAAAGCATCTGTGATATATCCATACCAATCTATGGCATCTTCACCCATCCAAATCTTAAAGAGATCTTGATAATTAGGCCTATATCCAAACCATCTTCCCATTTGCAGTAGAGTATCGTACATCATAGTATTGCGATAGAAATAACTGACACATAAGCCCTCAAGAGTTAATCCTCTGGATAAACTATTTCCACCAACAGCTATTACGCGCATGCCGATTTTTCTATAATTGAAATAATCAAGGCTTTGCGCACCTGTTTTTTGGTTAACAGCCCTTACTACAATTCGTTTTATTGCTTTAAGCAGGTACTGTTTTTGAATTGTTTCCCAAGTAATATGTGTTTTATCACTGAAGTTGTTACTATCCCAGGTATCTTTCATTTTCTTTATGGTGGTAATCCTCAGTGCCTTTTCACAATCCAGTTGGGAATAGTTTTCTATATCGGAAAGCATTTTCTTAACATACTGCTCTACCAACTCAGCTATTGTATTTTGCACGTCAGTAAAACGACTTACGTTTACCATCATTGTTCTATGTTCGGTATTATCAAAGCGTAAATCACTTATTGCAGTACAAATTACAAAATATCTTATTGCCTCATAAAGAGATTCTGGTAAATCGTAAAGAGAATCAGCAAGTTCCTTTTTATGGCCGAAATAGAAAAAGTGCTCTTGTTCTTTATTCATAATTTTAACTAAAGAATCATTAAACTCACCCTTACAACGGTTACGATAATCATCTTCTTCACCATTACCAAAAATACGATCGGCTCCTATATACTTTTCTGGGGTAGGAAGTAACGTTAAGAAATGTCTAGGAAACAAATCCTTGGCAGCACCATCCTCATCCATTTCAGGATCAATAAAAATGTTAGCAAAAGGGGTAGCTGTAATACCCAAATAGGTAGCTTGAACAAAATCATGTAAAATGAGATTTATTGCTTCATTTATTGCTGTTCTATTCTTCCCCTCAGCATTGGTATTAATAGATGCATTATCAGCTTCATCATCAATTAAGAGCAAAGGTAAATTTAATTTGTCCTCATCTTTTGTTAACCAATTATGCAAGTTTGTAAGTACACTCTTATTCTTTTTCACAACAAAAAGAGCCGTACTATTCAGATCCTGTAAGTTTAATCCATTAGCATCTACAACGGATTTTTTGAAGTCAGTTCGTACAGATGTGAATCGCGTAATTCGTTTTTCTTGATTATTAGAACCAATAAGTCCAACACCCACCGGGATATTTTTCATGGAAGTATCTGCTTTTTTATCTAAGGTATACTTACTATCCAATCCTACAAATTCAGCATCCAATCTCTCCTGTGTTTGGATTCTCAAGTTTTCCATGGTTCCAGCCAAAACAATTATTACACGGTATCCACAATCAGTTGCCTTATTACAGATTGCCGTATATGTTGCCGTCTTCCCTGACTGAACATCACCAAGGAGAAGTCCCCTTCTTTGAAAAGGTAATTCCGATTGTGGGTCTCCTAAATCATTCATCACTCCACTAGTTGTCTGATGAAGACGTGTTATAACTTCCTCACTCCATTTTCTTCCAAGATACTTTTTATATCTGCTCCAAAAGTAATCGTCGGTACTAATTAGATCATACCAACCTTCCTGGTGATCATCATCGTTATAGTGCAGACTTACCGCATAGCCTATGCTGTGAATTATTTGTTCGGGGAGCCTTTTCTTAATGCTTGAAAACTCATCATCTGATAGAGGATACAAGGATGAAAAAGCAGTACGCAATAATTCTGCTTCAGCATATATTTGATCTTCCGTTGGAAGCCGGTCAGAGTATTTTGTATTAATCAAATTAACAATCTGCTGGAAAACAATTTCCATATTCTCAGTCATTAAATCCACCCCTTTCATACTCTTCGCGCAAGATATCTTCATACTGAACAAAAGGTTCGCTCTCAATCATTGATTCGAACACCCCCTGTCGTAGATTAGGGTCAGTAACTTTCATAACACTTCGCATAATTTCATTCACTTCCTTAATAGAGTTCATCGTTTCATTATCGATTTTTTCGTCGACTGAAAGATCAACATATAAGGCATTGAGTGGAATGGTTCCCTCAATCTGCTTTAATATTGCATATAAATAATTCTTGGTTTCAGGATACCTGTTTACAAAACTATCTATTATGCTATGTTTTCGATTGATCTCATAGAGATAACCGCCGGAATTCGTTTTCAATCGATTCCAAACATGTTCTACACGATCATCAACTTCTTTTTTCCCTCTAAATGTCCATGTTCGCTTGCTTTTTTCCGACATGCGTTCTATCAAAGCCTTTAAGTTTTTTCTTACAATTTCAGGCGGTATAGCTGTGGATTTTTTTATATCAAGCGTCCAAAGATCATCTAAATCGTTAGGTATATCGACACGAATCCTTACTAACTTTGATAGTTCAGCTTGTCTCATCATATGAAACCAAGTACCCCACACTAGCAGTCTTTTGTTTCGATACACATAAAACCCTTGGTGCCTTCTTATACCTTCCTTTCCACCTAATTGATCGATTTCCACTTTCTCCAATTTGGATGGATGGGGTAAAATATACGTCCTCACGATGACTCGACTTTGGCCGATTATCATAGTCTCATCATCCATAGGGATTTCACTTTTTTTCTCCATAAACGGATCATCTGGAAGTAGCTGAAGATTGTTGAGTGATATTTTTATTCTTTGATTTCCAAGCTCATTTGACAGATATCGATGATATACAAGCGATAAGTGTGCTCTTACATCATCCATTTTTTTCCCCATGGCGGATTCAAAATCCAACTCACCCAAACGCATCCTGTCAAGCTTCTGCCAAACAACTAATGTTCCAGAAGATAATTGCATTAACGCATGCAGTCCAGGAAGATCATTAATCTCATTTTCATCAAGCACTTTAAGAGCCCAAGACTCCATAGTATTTACATAGTCCAGATCCCATTGTCTACAAACAATTTCCTCTCCTCTTTTACTAACAACAGTAAGCAGTCTGCATTGGGATAAAGATGCAGTTTTTAGGCCTAATCCAAATCTGCCAAGATCATTAATATTTCTAACGTCATTAGGATTCTTACTTCCATATTGCATTGCTCTAGTTATCTCTGAAGAATCCATTCCACAACCATCGTCAAGAATATAAACATATTCTTCATCCACCGGGAAAAAGTTAATAAAAATGTTATGCGCACTGGCAGCGATACTATTATCAACTACATCTGCAATGGCAGCTTCAAGAGAATAACCAATAGCTCGAGTAGATTCCATAAGAATCGGTGCATATGGTGGTAAATCTATCGATCTCATTGTGAACATACCTCTCTACATAATATCTTGAATTAACACTTGACGGTTAACACCCAGAATATCTCTTATCTTTGCATGTGAATAAGAGTTATCTTGTGAATTCTCAACCATTCTAATAACATTTGCTACAGTAATAGCAGATCCACAAACACCAGTTTCAGCATGGATAGCATTTATCTGAGAGTCAATATTATTAGAAAACCCTCCCGCAATATATGAGAAAAAGCCTATTTTATATTCCGAATCACTATAATTCGATATATTCTCTATGTAGTTGTGAACCATACGATTATGGTGATCACCACTTATCGAATACTTACTGTAAGCTTTATTATCAATGATGGCTTGATAACCATCGTCATCAGATATTAAAAGAACATCTGGCGCAGATTTACAACCGGTTTGACCAAGGTGGATTGCATTATAACCTAGAATATCTTTGAAGATGCTTGTAGTTGCAATTTCAAAATCTACAGCCTCGTCTCTTCCTTTGAAAGCCATCTCGTAGTATCCAGAAAGAAAACCGCCAATCGCTCCATGTGGATACTCTTTATACAGTACAGTTTCCACAAGAACTTTATCGGTTCCGGTTTGAGAAGCGATTTCTAATACAATATCAGCACCAATTTGGGCAATTGGACGATGCATAGAATAGGCGATAAACGCTTGCCTAATGCGTTGCATATCTATTAATTTACTTGATACCATTCCAGTATTCAAAAGATTTCGTGTATCTTTTTGGTGCCAAGGATCTAATCCATATTTTCTTTGAAAGAACTCATGATCTTCCGGACGGTCTATAAAAGATACTTTTTGCGAGAGAATTCTATTGATCTCATCATATTTTTCCTGAGAGAGAATCATTCTACCTTCATCTCGATATATCAATTGGGTATATTCGAGCCAATTGATCATTGTATTTGCTGTATCTGTGAGATGACGATATGGATATAGTAAATTGACCTTGCCGGATGAAGGCGCATGAGTATCAATAAAATCACTTGCCAAGGACTTGTCTCCCGATTCTCGGAAAGCAAGCAATCTCTCAATAACATATTCAAAACATTTCTCAGAATCATTGACACCTTCAGTCATAACGACCTTGGCGATCTCTTCTTCCGTCAAATACTCAACTCTTGAATCTCGTAGAAGTCTAAGCAAGAAGATAAACGGATGAACCTTAAACTTGTCAGATACATGTGTTTTTATCCCAAATGGAGATGGGAACTGATACTTAAGCACCTGGTTTTTTAGAATATCTACTGGTGATTTACCCTCAAGAATAGCTTCTCCAGCCAAAGTAAGGAATGGAGTTCCTGTACTCTCCTGAATGAAGATAAGTCCTAAGCTTGATAACCAAGCCTGATAAGTGCGACCGCCGGAGCCTGAATGATCACGACGTTCACCAACACGCTTTAAGCCGTCACGTTCAAGCTCTTCTTCAAAAAGAATATGGACATTTCTCGAAGCAGACCATCTTACTGATAGGGCAACATTTGAGAAAGCTGCCAAAACCTCTGGAATACTATTTAGTTTTCTTTTAGGTCTTGTGACCCACCAGTAATTTAATGTCGCCATAGGTCTACTCCTTCAAATTCGGTTCAACATAATCATAAGGAATGCCGGCAAACGTTTTTAGGATTGCTTCAAATATAATCTTTGCCCCTTCAGCTGGAACTGCCATTCCAATCTGTTTTCTAACGGATTCCTTACTACCTTCGAAAACATAATAATCAGGAAACGTTTGCAACCTAGCACGTTCTCTATTTGTAAGTGCTCTATTCTCTTCCCAGTGATAAACATGTGTTCCACCGCCACCAGAACCTGTAATCGTATAAGATGGTCTATCCGGATCGAGGCGTTTATATATCTGACTAATTTTAGCGCCCTTAACCTTGAGCTGGTATTTCTCTGGTATATCAGCAGTAAATGCATTCTGCCCTGGTTTTATATATTTTAATCTTTCTATTACTTGTGCTGATTGCTTAGTCAACTCATTATTAGGAGCATCAGATGGGATTGGCGGTTCTTCTATCGCCTTTTTACAAGTTTTCATCTCATATTGTGTAGGAGATGGTATCTTAAACTCAAAATCCAGGTCTTCACGGATACCAACAATGATCATCCTATGACGAGCTTGAGGGATACCATATTCTTCAAAGTGATATAAATTGGGATAAATTTTATATCCAGCATCTCGCATATCAGCTTGAATCCGTTTAAACGCTTTGCCTTCATTAGCAGATTGAAGGCCACCAACATTTTCAGCCAAAAACCACTTAGGTTTGTATTTCGTTAAGACTTTGATGCCATACGTGTATAATGGGCCAAACTTACCTTTAAATCCTAGTTGCTCGCCAACAACAGAGAAATCATTACAGGGGAAGCCAAATGCAAAGGCATCTATATTACCCAGCTTTTCAATATCAAGAAAATGAACATCTTCACAATATACGCTTTGGGGATTATCAGGGCATATATTCCTAACATAAGTATTACATGTATCCTTATCATAGTCATTTGCCCACTCATGTATTATTTTCATACCAGGCACGTCTGCATTAAGTGCACCCCACGCTAATCCGCCTGGCCCACAGAATAACTCACCAAGTTTAAACACTGTCTGTTTCATTAAATCAAAAACCTTTCACTCGAATCATAAAGAACTATTTATGATTCAATTATAGTAAACAAGCGCGACAATAATGGGACAGTTCCCGAAACTATCATCAATTTTCTTCGCTAGTAATATTATATATTATTTTTTATATTTTAATGAACAAAGATGCAGAATCTTTTATTAACAAAAAGAAAACGCCCGCCGAGCAGCCATTTCTGACCACCCGACGGGCATCTTTCATCAATCGACTACTCTCAGTCTATTCTCTCGGTCTGAGAATTCATCAATAAAATCACATTTTCATCTCAACCGAATCCTGCTGTTCAGGACCGCTACCGGCAATCTTGAGCGACTGGGTTTCCGTATCGTACTCATATACGTTGTTGGAAAGCTGATCTTCAGGCTTTACCTCATTGGCATTAACCTGCTTGACCATCTCAACAAGGGAATTGACGTCATCGACAGCTTCCTTGGGAACAACAAGAGTCTCATCAACAGATGACGGGATTATATATACATCACCAAGTTTGGCAGTGATTCTGCCCATAGTCTTAGGATCTATTGCCATTACGGCACCTTTTGTCTTCTGCTGATTTGTCAGGACGAAGAAAGGGATATCATAGTTATTGGGTTCGATATCCTCGATCTCGATATCACCGGCATCTCCGAATCTGCCACCAAAGAGCACCTCTTCGATGTTTTTGAATAGGGGAGGTCTTTCTGCAATGTTATCCATAGCTCTGTCATGTATCTCAGTCTGATCAACACCCCACATCTGGGCAAGATCGTCGGTGATTATGGCTTCCGCAAAGCCAGAGTCATTCTCGCTGACCCTTACGGCATAAAGGATAGACAGATCCTCGATATCCTTGTGAGGCTTATCTGCCAGATAACCGGCATTAGCTTCAGTGTTCACGAGTCTCGGAAAAATCCTGTTTTTGATCTTATCGTAGTCGAACATGTCTTCCTTGTTAAACTCCGGAAGAGATGCATTCATGCGGATATCGGCAAGCTTATCCATGACCTCATCGAAAGGAATGCCGTCCTGGAGCTTCTTGTATGCCTCGTTAAGGTTAAGTGCCGGAATTACTGACATCTTCCTGTCTTTAGGACCGATCATGAGAGCCTCGTACTCGTAGCCGGAACTCTTCTTGATGGTCTCGAACTTCATATCGTAGTCCTGATACTCCTCTGTGAGGTAATTCTTCATATTAGCCATTACTTCGTTCTTGAATTCTTCATAGTTCATCATAGTTTTAAATCTCCTTTGTTAGTTGTAGTCAGCCTTATTAATGTGTATTCAAGGCTCGACTTGCCCCCATTGGGGCGATATCTTTGTTGTGTTTCGATGAGACCCAGTAATCTGAGTTCTCGTATCGCTCGCTTTACCGTGGATCTGGAGCGATTAAGATCCCTTGCGATCGTGTTTATCCCGGGCCAGCAGATACCATCTTTGTTTGTTCGGTCACTAAGGTACCTGTATACGTGGATATCACGATCATGGATGCCCTCGATGGAATAGATAGTCTTCATATCAACCATGTTTACCGCCACCCATCGCTTCGGCATACTTCTGCATACGGTCATTCTTGATAGGTCTTTGAGTCTTGAGTTCAGGATTTTTTTTAGAGATCGGCTTATGAGGTTGTTCCTGCATAGTCTCCGTTTCAACTCTTCCGCCATCATCCTCATCAAGCCAGTCGGGATAAGGTTCCTCTTCGGCACTGTATTTCTCACGTATAGCAGCTTTTATAGCTTCTTTACCGACATATGAGACCTTGCGATTCCCGTTTTCAGCCACTTCGTAGGGATTCTTGTCATCAAATACGATTCCCCACTTGAAGAAAAGCTTCATTTTGACTTTCATGGGATGGAAACCTGTCTTCATGACAATGAACATCCCCTTGGGGAGATTACGGAGTTCATCCGCAGTCATAAGGGGACGTTCGATCATCTGCAGAGATTGTGACGGTTGTTCTTTGGATTTGCTGATCGATCCGCTCATTACCGTCCTTGTTCCCAGTGCTTTCGATATAGCATCCGCCGAACTGGAGTTTGGAGCAAAACCGCCCGAGATAGTAAGCTGCGTGTTATCGATAATAATCTCGGCACCTTCCTTGCCATAGTTCTTCTCGAGCTGGGCAAAGGACTGGATTATCGGGACTATCTGAAGTCGCCTTGATCTTGAAGCCGAGAACATCATCTCAGCTGATTCGATCTTAGGCAGAGTTCCGAACTCATCACAGAAGAAAACGCATCTATTCTTGAGCTTGCCTCCCGTCTCGTCGGCTACCGCAAGGATCTCACGGTACATCTGCTGGATTATGAGTGATATAAGGAAGAAAGTATTTGGATTCTCTTCCGGCATAATTATGAACAGTGCACTCTTCTCGTTACAGAATTTCTCGGCATCGATCTCTGTATCAAAGCACAAAAGCTGTTCAAGCTCAGAATCCAGAAATGTATTAAGTCTCGACAGTGCCGTACTCATGACAGATGACATTGACTGTTCGGGAGAGTTCAGAGCTGCTCCTGCAAACCATCTGGCCTTATGGTCGTCAGGAAGCTCATCCAAAAGCACCTGAAACTGGTTCTTTCCCTTGACTCCCGACGGTGCCAGCAGATCCTGAATGATCTTGAACACCGACACGATATGCCTCTGGGAAGGTTCAGCAAATTCAGCAACTATCAGTATCGTAGCAGTCAGCAAGCCTTCTGCAGCATCGTAGAAGAAAGCATTCTGGCCAAAGGATGCGGCATCCATCCCGGACAGAATGATCGTCTTAGCGATAATCTTGGCATATTTCTCTGCCTTAGCCCTGTAAGTTAAGTTATCAGGGTATTCCTTGGACAGATCCATATACTTATTTACAAGATGCAAAAGGTTGTTGCCATTGGATCTGGTTGGATTACGTAAATCTATAACAGAAACGTTATATCCGTACTGTTTACAGATGTTTCCGTAGTTTCTCATTATGTCTCCCTTCGTATCCGTCGATAGGAAGCTCATACCGGAAGCCAATGCGTACTCTATACATGGATAGAGCCAGTAAGCGGTCTTACCGACACCGGCAGCACCAAGCATTAGGGCGTGGACATCTCCCGTATCCACGATTGCCTGATTCTTAGGACCACATCCGACAACGAGGCCTTTCGGAACTGCCTTCTCAGGGATTACGATCTCAGGCTTTCCCGTACGCCTTCTCAAAAAGTTTCGGAGCCTCAGTATCACTGAAACTCCGTTCTCAACCGTAGGAATATCACCCTTTGCTGCCTGTTCTCGCCACTTCCTAGGGGTAAACCTCACAAATCGATAGGTTTGCTTGACCTCTCGATTAGTCGCCCACCTTGAAGTTCCGTGCTGACCGTCGCCAACCGTCTTGCTCTTGATACCATTCAGGTTGTACATGTGACCGAGTATGGATATACCACCGAGAATAGCCATCATAAGAGCCATAACTATTACAAGAGTTGGGATACCGTCTGGAATTGACATTCGACCTCACCCTCTTCCTGTACTGAATTTAAAAGATCCTCGTTCCAGTCCTTAAGTGACGGAATGAGGATCTCACTGTTAATGCCCTTCGCGAAAAGCTTAGCCCGTAGATACTGGGCCGCCTTCTGCCCGGGCGGATCGTTATCAAAGCAGATATATACCTGTTTGATATCGGGATTATCATCCAAAGCCTGCATCAAAGGCTGATCTGATAAGGAACAGGCGGCAATATATGTGTTGTCGCTCCATCCGTGAGGATGCATCGTGATATATGAGAGCATATCGATCGGAGCTTCAAAGAGATAGACCTTATCAGACTTCCCACGCCAGTTAAAGCTGAACTTCGGGTCAGAACCGGCCTGATTGGCACGGTATTCGCCTTCTTTTGCTGTACTTCGCTTATGAGCATGCCGAGGTTTACCGTACTTATCAGTTCCGACAAATACAACATTATGGTATCTCTCATTCTCATATATGAGTCCTGCATGTGCAAAAGCATGAAGGATATTCCTATCAAGGCCTCGATCATTCAATAGATATGCAAACACTCTGTTCATGTTATGGTTTCTCTCCGGAAGAACAAACTCTTTACGGGGTGGGGGAGGACTTGCTTTCTTTGTATGCACCGAGCATACATCTTCGTTCAAAATGAACTTGACCGCTTCCGGATAGTTCATCCCCATGAACTTCTGTACAAATCCTATAGTAGTTCCGCCAACCTGTTCATAGTGATCGAACCAAAGATTATCAACAATAGACACTGTTTGACCGCCATTCTTCCACTCATATTGGCTGCCTACTCGCTTCACATGCTGACCACATCTGCTAAGAAGATCGACCAGGTCAACTTCCATAGCTCTACGTTTCTCATCTTCAGTGAACTCAATGTACATCGTGGTACTCCTTTCTGTATTATTGTCAAAAGAAAACCAACCCGAAGGTTGGTCCATTTAAATCAAACTGTGAAATACGGATATTTATGCAGTTTAAGGATTTCTTTTATCCTTTTTTCCAATTTGAAGTAATCATTTCCTACTGTGTATTTTATACACTCGAGCGGTATTCCTTTGGATTCGCAATACACTTGCTTCAATCTGTCATATTTGAGCTGTTTACTAAGTCTTTCTTCAGATTTTGAAGAACCGTCAGTAACGTAACTGCCATCTTCGTAATACCCCTTAAGATAGTGATGGGGTCCTTGCAACTCAATAAGCAGATTACAATCATCACAATCATGTCTATAGAGAGCAAAATCAAATCTAAGCTTTTTCCCTGAATCTCCAACTAGGTCATCAAAAGATAATTCTCGTCTATACGTAATTCCCAAAGAATTGAGTATATCCATAGTTTTAGCTTCAAATGATGATATTTCATGGCAATCACAGCTTGCACCTGAAAAGAATGCACCGCTCTCATCCTGTTCAATTCTAAATGCAGATGAGATTACCTCTTGTTTTTTGCCACAAATAGAACACGAACATATATACTTCTTTGTCAAAATAACCGTTGCTTTACCATAGTCAGGTTTGTCTAGAAGCAGATAATTAGCATCTGAGCATTGCTCAATCAACAAGGTATCCCAATATTGCCCGACATAATCCTTCTTATATGAATCATCATATATAACAGTTGCATCAAAAGGATCATATTTATGAGCTTCTTTATAATCAGAAATTTGTTGCCGTTGCCTTGTAATTAATACTTCATCTAATTCAAAAGTAGGCTCAAAGGCTTTTTCAAGCACTTGCATTTCTTGTTCAGCAAATTCCTTTTGTTTAATTAAATACTTATCAACATACGGCTTCTTAAGTTCGTAGTTTTTATGTAAAACATCGTAATTAGCTATTAGCTTTTTTAAATAAGAAACCATTGGAGCAAGAGATTTTTTACGATGATGGAACACCCAGTTATTAGCAAAACGCTGAGCCTCTTCTGTTCTGAGATCTCTTATATATGTGTGTTTAGGAGCAGTCATGTCATCAATTATCTTTTCTATTAATGTTTTATCATGCTCTCCAACAAATCTTTCATCCTCGGTATAAGTATACTTATGTGGTAGAGTCGGTATGCTATTCGGGAAGGACATCCCCTTGGGAATTAATTTACCTTGAGCAAAATAGAAACTATCTCTACAGTTTTCACAATCAATCTCAACCGCAGTCTCACTTTCTCTAGTTTGATTCCAATCATTAGAATAATAGATTATCTCTTTACGGAGATATCCTTTACCACAAGCACATCGAGCAATATAGGGTCTTCTAAAATCCTCCTCGTATGACACAAGCAATCACCTCAAATCCCCAAGATTTGTTTTACTATTATTCTAATTAAGATTCTATCAGAATCAACTGTGCTTAATCCCATGAGCCTGATCCTTCTCAAGAATCTGTCGCTTAAGCTTTCGATCAACTTGTTCATTATGGTTTGGATTATCCTGAAACTTGCTTCCAAAGATATTCCCGACATTCTTGAGCAATCTGGTAACTGACATAGCTATGTAGTTAGAGTCTGCACTTTTGACTTTTCGAGACTTATAAGACGCAATATGTTGCGCTTTAACACCTTGATTAGATGTACAATCTGCAACATCTTGCGTGTTAGACTGCTCATCATCCAGCTCGATACCAACGATATCCTCATCCTCACTAGGGAACTTCCTCTTTTCAGATGGGTCTTTCAAGTTCCCTAATTCAAGTTTGTCAGCTACCTGTATAACAGCATTCCTTATCGTCTTGAAGTCTGGATTCTTAGATAGTGGGACTCGTACAGGCATTACAGTCTTATAGATGCTCGTAAGTTCTTCCTGTTTCTCATACCATAGATCATATAGTTCTTTTACTGCTGGGATTTTCTCGATCTGATCAACGATACCGTCAACCAGCTTCTTATCCTTCGATTTTAGGTAAGAATAGACTTTCTTGCCCTGATAAACCTTCAGTCTTTGAGATAAGTCTAGGAGCATAGCCTGTAAGATGACGTTATCTTCCTGTCCGTCCGCTATTCTTGAGATGATCATATCGATCTCGTCCTTGCCTCGAAGTCGGAGCCTATCACGCCTGTCATTCTTCTCAGACTGGATATTGAACATCTCATCTTGGAAAATCGTATGTGCCAGAGAGCTCTTGATGCTCTCGATTCCGTCGTTATCGATATAAGCCCGATTCGCTTTATCGTAGATAATCAAGTGCACATGTGGATGATGTCCTTCATCGTGGAAAGCCCCATACCAGCAAAGTCTGGAAGGTCGTATTCGAAAGCTCTTGGCAATATCGTCTTTGTGAGCTCTTATTAGATTTCTCCATCGCTCTCCGGTATCGAATCCAAGTTTTGTAGCATCCTCTCTTCTTAAAGAGACGATAGCCGTATATATCGTACCGCCAAACTCATTGAGATCTCTGGAGACCTGTTCAAGGTTCACTTCAACTCCTTCGTCAGTAAACAATCCGTGCTTCCCGACCTTCTCAGCCCTCGGCCTTGTAGCGATGTAGTCAGCATATGTCGTAAGCCTGTCCCTTGGCTTATGGAACTTGGAAGTATCATCCATCTTGATGACGCCTTCTCTGGTTGCGATGTATTTTGCATATCCACCAGGATCACGTTCCTTGCCGGGTTTTATGTACTTGACCTTAACGATCAGTCTGGACAAAAGGATCACCCCCTTTGCCAGTTGATGGCATCGTTGAGGATGAATTCTCCGTTTGTACGTCTGACTTCAGCCTGGCATTCATTCCTCAGCTCATCAACTTGCTCCTCTGATATATCAAGACTTGCTGCGTAAAGGTTGTTCATTACCGCTATCTCCACGGCCAGTTTGAAAAGAAGCCTCGATAAACGAGCAAGCCCTTCATCGGATACTGCCTTAAGGGATGACATTATCGTAGGGGATAGGTAATCAGTCATCCTTCCAGAGTTGATATACCCGATATAGTAATCAAGTGCCCTCTCTGTAAAATCGGAAAGGCACTTGCATTGATCAGCCTTGAAAGTACGCTTGGCATCTTCCAAGACCCTGTGATTGATAGTTAGACCAACTTTCTGTCTTTCGTTAGGATTCTCATTCATCTTGATCACTCGACGAGATTTAGTCGACTTGAGAACGCCGTAACAACGGGCATTCCCAGACTTTAGTCGACTGAATCGCATTGAACACACAATTCAGTCGACCAATACTACAGTCCTCGAAACGCCAGTACACACGGCTCTGCCGGGTGTTGTAAAGCGACGGAAACGACGTTTTGTCGACCGTCCTTTATCCTGCTTAAAATCAACACTCAGAAAACACCCTTTTCGAGCAGTAAACGGCATTCTCCATATTCGATCACGCCTCAGACCTCCTCTCATTTGATCTGATATCGCTTATTGCAGCGATGTAATCACGCACAATGTTCGGTACATTCTTCGTGTACAGCGACTCAATATGCCGCTCGATTTCAATCTCCAAGCATGTATTTTTGCGTTCGAGATATACTCTCAGTGCATCGATCTTCGCCTGTTCCGCATCTATATCTAATCTAACTTTCGCCATAAACTCACCTCCAATTCTTCTTTGTTACTCTCAACAAGCATGACTTTGATGAATAAAATGTTCTTTTTAGGAACCAGTATCTCTTCTCCGTTTCCATCTTTGAATGGGACAAGGTCGTCATCTTTAGCCTTTTCCACTGACTCAATCATCGCGGCATGCATAAAATAGTTATAGGGTTTGAAGCAGCAAACAGCTGATCCATCCCTCAAACAAATAGTTAATAATTGTTTCTTAGCCATCTGTGTTTTCCTCCGTTTCCTCAGAGACAATAGTCTCCGCTGATGTTTCAATTGTTGTTTCTGTTGTCTCGGCAGTCGTTTCTACGGTTGTTTCAGACGTCTCGACCGTTGTTCCTTCAGTCGTTTCCGGCGTCTCTTCAGGCTCTTCTTCCTCTTCACCGAGGTAAGTAATACCCGGAATCTCGAACCAGTTAGTGAAGGTCGAACCCTCAAGCTGCGTCTTGATAACTCCTGCTTCAGTACCGGATGCCTGGATGACGTAGCCGTTTCCGATGTAGATTCCGACGTGTCCTTCATGCCATACACCAAGACCGGGTGTCTCGGGAATGGTATCAATCGTACCGTTCACAGTGGAATTGTTGTACAGAGAGTCGGCATCAAGATCGGTAAATCCGTTGCTTCCATACTCGATCTGATGTGTCTCAGGGTTGAACCAAAGGTAGCCTTTAATCAGTCCTGCGCAGTCTGCTGTTCGTCTTCCAACCCAGTTCTCCTGAATGAAATCATGGTGATTCTCAACATTATTGGGGTATATCTCACATAAACTTTCGAAAGAATCCTGCGTCAATATAAGGCCATAAGTACCCCAAACATAACCCCATCCATCGTTGTATGCTTCCCAAGCCCAGTAAACAAGATCGGCATTATTCTTGGTCTCAGGATTCATGAAACCATATGAGTTGATTGTCGTACTTCTGATTCCCGTAATTATTCTCAAGTATTCAACCGGATCCAAATCACAATCAAACTCATCGTTGACTTCATCGATCAATTCATAGTCGGTCTGGTCTTCCTCGAAACAGCCAACGAGGCGGTCAACAAAGTCATCTTCATCCTGGTATTCGTAGAGACCAAACATGTATAAAACCTGTGCTTCCTCGTATCGGGAATGCATATCTGCGTCACTCATTGCCTCTTCGATCGCATCAAGTGTGTCCTGGACATCCTGAATCTTATCCATTTCATCCTCGTCAAGATTGTCGAGAACTTCCTGGATCATGTCATCAGTGAACTCGATATGACCAGAGAAGACCGCCAACATTGCTGCGATTGGCATCAGGAGTCCGATCAGTATCGACAGGATGAGTATCCCGATCTTTTGCCTGGCCTTCTTATTTGAGGCAATCGCAATGCCGACTTTTTTGAGTATCGCAGCAACAGTAGCACTCATCGGCCACCTGCCTTTCCGAAAAGTTCCGCCTTATAATCAGGCGCCTTGACCTGAAGCAGATACCTCTCATTACCGCATCGGTACAGGCAAGTTCCTCGCTCCGGATACTTGATCAGCTCATATTCAGACGGCTCGATCTGCAGCGCATCCATGAAATCCTTCGGGTTGATCTGTCCAGGATTAAACATAAACTGATGTGTCGGGATGCCGAAGAGCGGCTTCGTCAGCTCCTTAATCCCTGGTATCAAGAAGTCCTCGATGTTCTGGGAAGCCAGAATAACCGTCGATTCCTTTTTACGAACTCGCTTCATGGCGTTACGGATATACTCGATCGCCGTCATGTTTGTCAGGAAAAGATAGAGCTCATCGATGGATGCTGCCGTGTATCCTTCCCCGAGGAGCTTGTTACTCATATAGGAAAGAATATTAAAGAGCATCGCATCCTTGAGTTTCTTGTTGGTATCCATGAGTCCCTTAACACCGAAAACAAGGAACTTATCGTCCGAGATATTGGTATGTCCGTTGAAGTATTTGCTCTCGGCACCTTTGCACATCGAGTTGATCCCGAGGCAGATATCCTGCAGGATGTCCATGGTATAAAGGTACTTTCGATGCTCATCATAAGAGTAGAACTCTTCCTCACAGATATCGTAGAAGTCCTGAACCGTAGGATAGTCCGTGGTCTTAAGCCTCTTGAAATCGGTGTTATCTTCTATACCGAACCTGCTGTAAAGCTTCTTCAGAAGGATCTCGATGGTATCGATATGCTTCTGTTTGAAGTCGTCGTTATAGGTCTTGAAGAAGTCCTTCAGGAAGGAAATGTGCTGCGACAGGCGTGTAGCTTTACGAAAAGCTTCCGGCGAATCCTTATCGAAATCCTCGTTACCATCGGACCATGCCTTAGGTTCAAGGGGGTTGATAATGTGTTCACCGGTAGTGAAATCGATGTAGCACCCACCAAGATTGTTACACAGATCCTCGTACTCGTGCTCCGGATCGAGAACGATAATGCTCTTACCGGACTCACGGATATTGGTGAGAATGAGCTTCATAAGGTAGGACTTACCCTGACCTGAGTTACCAAGGATCAGAATATTGCTGGTCGTCTTGTCTTCGGCTCGTCGGTCGAAATCAACGAGAATGTTGGTTCCGTACTTGTCTCTTCCGAGATAAAGCCCCTTGGGATCCGTCTTACCGCTAAAGTTAAACGGAAAGAAATTCGCCACGGAGCTTGCCGGAAGGACTCTCTCGAACTGATCTCCAAACTGGTTGGATCCCATAGGAACGACTGAAAGAAATCCTTCCTTCTGCCTTAACATGAGCTTATCCACCTCGATATGAGATCTCTGGAGTTCCATATCAATCTCTGACTGGAGTTCCTTAAGATTATCGATGCTGTTCGCTTTAAGCTCGATGAATATAGATGAATGAAGAAGAGGCTCCTTATTCTTACGGAGATTACTGAGCATCTCCACAACATCCTGAAGGTTCTCGCTCGCTTGGATCGTCTCGTTTACATCATTACTTGTGGACTGCATCGTGTTCTTACGGGCAGCATCCTGGATGATTTTCCTCTGTTCCAAGGGTTCCACGAGCCTATTAAAAAACCGGAGTGTAACTCCGGCCTTATCTGATAACTGTGACAAAAGTGCTTGTGCGTCAGTAGTGGGCGGGTAACTCTTTATCGCCCATGCACACTTATACGAGTTACCACATATGTAGTAATCCGTATAGAATTTAACGACTCCCGGCAGAATACAGTCGAAGAAGTCTTTGGTGCGGACCTCCTCAACCTGCTCAGGAGTCATGAGTTTTTGTTTTGCCATTTGATCACATCCTTTCTGTTTTGGGGCAAAATAAAACCTCGGATTGCTCCGAGGCTTGTCTCGCTGACTGTATACAAATGTTTTTTCTAACTACAACAATCCGGAATCGTATCCATTAGTGTTTTCCCCAGAAGTTTTCGTTAAAGGATTTTTCCTTTTCTGCTTCTATTTGCATTTCTTTTATATATGCTTGTTGTTCATCTGGCGACTTTGGTTTTTGCATACAAACTCCTCCCATAAGCCCCAATATTGAACCCCAGATAAAAAACAAACCCAAAACCCAAAGAAAACTATCATCATCCTTGACTATTGTCTCGCATATCACAGTAATGAGTATTCCAGCCAACAATATAGATGAAGAAATAATAATGGCAAGCTTTTTGTGCTTATAATACCTTTCGAGGTTTTGTTTGTAGACCTGATACTTCTCAAACTCCACCTTCTCCTTGTAATTCACATACTGGATTTTGGCTACATCCTCGATTATTTCTTTATGCTCAGATCGTTTTACTTCATCATCTACGTATATTGGCTGACCACAATGAATGCAATAGTATTCCCTCTTTTTCGACGATTGATCGATTTTTACAGTACCTGCACAATATGGACAATATAGTGCTTTCAGTTTCATAGCGAATACCTTCCTTCAGATTCATTGGCAAGTATTATTGATTTGCTTTACAAGCAAATAACATCGTGTTATCCGCAGGATAACAGCACCTTCCACCTAAGTTGATTATCCCATCTCAGTAAACACTGAGTGTGGACTGACAGCCTACAACGGTCATAACCTCAAGTTATGGGTTGCCTTAACTCATAACCTGTAGTTATGGGTTATTCCTCATATTCGATCTCAAGAAACTGAGCACCGTCAACATCCGGGATGTGTTCTCCGTTATAGGAAGCATCGAAGTACAGTGCCAGAAAGCGCTTTATATCTTCCTTGGCCATGCGTTTGACCTCGAAGCCTTGCTCGGAGATCACCTTCTCAACACGGTTCATAATGCCAAAAACTTGCTCCGGCTTGAGGTTCTTGCACCTCATTACGAAAGCAAACTGTCTTGCCGTTGCCATCTCGAGTTGGATGTTGTCGAGGAATTCCTTGTCTTTCTTAAGTAGAGATCGTATCTGCGGATTCATCTCATAGTTGGATCTTTCTGTCAGATAAATCTTGTTGTCATCGAAGCATTCCGAGGAGTCCGTGCATACAATCTCGATATTCGGGATAGTCGACAGTACATGCATCAACTGCCTGATCTTTGATTCTATCGAAACCTGCGATAGTACTGATATGTTGACGGGATTCACCTGATAAAAGAGGAGCTCCCCATTGTTAGTGAGGAGCCCATATGAGGTAAATCTCTTGATCCCGAGAAGGTCCTGCACAGATCTTCTGCTTCCCATTGCGTCAAAAATCGACATTGCTTCACCTCCATCTGTAGTCCTGTTGTGTTGTAATGAAATACCTGACCGCATACTTGATGAAGTCCAGTATGGTTGCATCATCAAGCCGGATGGTCAGGAATCCGTAAGTCAGAACAATCGCAGCAGGAACGATCTTGTGTAGATGAATGAGAAACACGATCGATATCAGAACTCCAATGCCGAGAATAACGAAATCCTTCAAGCTCCAGAACCACATCGTCGGTTTTGCTTTCAAGTTTTCAGGGTATATATAATTCATCTTATTTACCTGCCTTTCCAACTGCTTTCGCTATATTAACTGCTGTATAAGTTGTATGAACTGCGCTCGAAATGCTTATTCTGTTAGGTCCTACTGAATCAAATCCAAATCTGTCTGCTATCCTTGGGACCTCATTGGCAGCAAACATAATACCCAGGCCCAAAACCAGACTGTCTGTCATAGTAAGAAGTCCCAGATACATCAGTGTTGTCTGCATGAATGCGGTCAGACAGAGCGCAATTACCTGTTTTATCCAGTTGTTGAAACCATCTGTATAGCCTCTCGGGACGGAGAACATATACAGCGATCCGACTGCAATCTGAACCAGAAGGATACCGCCTCGTTTGATGTTCTGAAAGAACAGTTTTACTATGCAGTAACCAAAAGAAATCAGATATATCAGAGTAAGAAGCCCCTGAAAACCCAGCATACTGGTAAAAACATATTCAAACGTTTCCTTCACAAGAGTCATATAATCTCGTGAAGCCTGAGTAGTTATAAACGCATCTATAAGATCATGTGCAAACGTATTCTGAAGCGAAACGCAGAATCTGTAGAGTTCAACAGGAACCGTGGTAAACAGGCTTACAGCAAAGAATCCTTTCAGGATATTCAGTGCTGTATTCTGGATATTGGCTCTTCCGTGTTGGTATTCAATGGCCACATCAAATATTGCGACAACCATACCCGTTACAAACAGAGCCCAGCCAAACATCTGGAAAAGGTGTATAGCAGCCTGGATCCAACCGAGTTCAAACATATCAACTGTTAGACTGTTGATCTCTTCAAAGAAATCCGCTAATGCTCCGAAGATAGTATTATAAAGCCACCTGAGCATCGTATCCCAGATTACTTCGGCTATTGCTTCTCCGATACCTTCGAAAGCTTCGGCAAGCAGTTCGCCAAGACCTTCCAGCAGATCTTCAAGCCAATCAAACATCTACGATCACCTCCCCCTGAGCAACGTGAGAGTAATGATCGTAAAGATTTCAAAGCACGATATGCACGTATAAAATACGATATCTAAGACTTCTGAAATCCATTCAAACATTTTCGCTCACCTCCTTGTTTATTAAAAAGCGGCCCGTATGTTTCAACGAGCCGCCCTTTCCGTCAGATTATTGTCCAGATGTAGAGAGGTGCAGTAAGCGAGAATACAAGACAGGCAAAGAGTATACATGGAGCTGCAAACTCAAACTGACCGTGCTTCCTGTACTCGAAGTAACTTGTGGCCACCTTCACGAAGAAGAGTACCGACAGTATTACATCAATAACCGGGAATACAACATTGTTGACTATCTGCTCCACCTGAGTCCTTGCATCGTTCCAAGTACTCTCAACAGCGGAGGCTACGTCACCGGTACCACCGCTACCACCTGATCCACCGCCGCCACTACCAGCAGCGAGACAAGGCACTGCCATGACTCCCACAATAAGAACTACCATGAGAAGTGTCACGATCCACTTGTGGGATCTTCCCACCTTAATAAGTTTGGTCATAGAAACCACCTTCCTTTCAATTATTCATTTCTTTTTCTTTTGACGACTACAAATGCGATTGCTCCGCCGATAGCAACTGCGATCAATCCGATTACTGTACTCATAGAACCTCCTTCTTCACCTGTCGAAGGAATACCGGGAGGAGGTGTAGTGGGAACACTTACCGTTACGGTCTGTCCTTCGTCATTGATATCTTCATGTGTTGTGATAAGTACTGTTTCTTCAGTTCTTTCTCCGTTTGCACCAATGATGGTCTGAACCAGATAGAGCTGCTCAAAGACAACGATTCTGTCGCCATCTCTCAGATCCTTGCCACTGAATGTGAAGGTCACATCAACTGTTCCGTCAGCAGTCTCAGGAGTAAACCTCAAGACACTGATTACGGGATTACCGTCACATGTGAACGGAACACCGGCAGAAGTCATAAGCTGGCCTCTGAGTTCGTAGTCTCTTCCGGGAACAAGGTTCTCGTAGGAGACAGTATCAGTCAGAGTTATCGTGTCAGAAGGATTGAATATCTTTTCACCATTAACTGTTGCTGTTGTTCCAATCTCAGGGAAGTAAACTGTCTGGTTTTTGTCAGTGATATCTGCATGTACTGCAACATGGACACCTTCGTAATCGATGTTCTCAAAAGCAACGACTGTCATGCCGGATAACAGAGAGGCATCGATATGGAACTCAATCTCAACGAATCCGCTGCCTGTATTGGCTGTGAATTCAGTTGTAGAAGTGATAACTTCACCTGCGGAATCCCTCATAAACATGCCTGTATCAGCATTCATAAGAACGCCAGTTACGGTATATGTCTTACCGGGGATAAGACCTGTATAGGAGACCATATCTACAAGGATGATCTCATCATCGATCCTTCCAACATGATCCTGCGTCTCGTCTTCCTTAAGAGTTGTACCTATCTCGGGGACTCTTACAGTCTGATTCTCATCACTAAGATCTGCATGGATAACAAGAGCAACGTTGTTGTATTCGAGAGTCTCGAAAGCAACAATATGCTTGTTTCCAAGCATTGTAAGATCAACAGTGAATTCAACATCAACGGTTCCGCTGGCTGTTTCAGGTACAAATGTAGTACTTGCTGTGACAGGATTACCGTCCTCATCTCTCAGCACTTCACCAGTCTCCTTGATCATGAGCGTTCCGAAAACGGTATACTCAAGACCCGGAGTGATGTTCTCGTAAGAGACTTCATCAACGAGAGCAACCTCGGTGTAGCCTCTGGTCATCTCTCTCATATCAGGATCATCGGAAAGCTCCTGATCGTAAAGTGTCGTTCCAATATCAGGAATATTGACTGTCTGATCGATATCTGTAATATCGTTATGAGTCGCGATCCTGATGCCGTTGTACTGAAGTTCCTCAAAAGCAACCAGTGTCGTGTTATTGAGGAGTGAGCTGTCGAATGTAAAGACTACATCGACTGTTCCGTTTGCAGTCTCAGGTGTAAAGGTTACCGTGCTGCTGATAACATTACCGGATGCATCCACAACGAAGTCACCAAGATCTCTGTTCACAAGAGTTCCTGTAAGAGTATAGGTCTTGCCGGGAAGAAGATTGCTGAATGCAACAGTATCTATGAGAATGATACTGCCTGCCTGAGCAGCCACGTGTGCATCTGTATCCTGACCAAGAAGAGTTGTATGAATCTGAGGAACATATACTGTCTGATCAACATCATCGATATCCTCGTGAGCGATTATCAGAACATCACCATAGTAAAGGCTCTCATAAGCTACAAGAATCGTATTGTCAGCCAGTCCTCTGTCAAAGGTATATGTTACCTCGACCTGTCCGTCTTCCTCTTCAGGTGTAAAAGATACGGTTGCAGTGACGACATTGCAATTGGCATCCTTCAGGGCTTCATTTGTGTTCTTATCCATGAGATAGCCTGTTACGGTATATTCAAGACCAGGAACAAGGTTTTCGTAGGTGATGACATCCGTAAGTTCAACAGTAGGATAAGCTGCAACATGGTCGTCCGTACTGTTATCAGTGAGAGTAGTATGGATATCAGGTACTCTTACAGTCTGGCCTTCGTCCTCGAGGTCGAAATGTATGCCAACCCATTTTTCGCTGCCTTCATGTCTTACTCTCTCTCCGGCAACAAAGGTGCAGTTCCTTGCCACCTCAGTATTAACTGTGAAGATAACGTCAACCGTTCCGTCAACACTCTCAGGAGTGAATGTAACGTCGGCTGTTGTTATCTCTTCTCCACTTTCCTTATCGTAAAGCGTTCCGCACATAACATAAGTCTCACCGACATGAAGTCCGTTGTACTCGACTGTGTCTACGAGGGTGATCTCCTCACGAACAATCGTAACGTGCTCCAGTGTCTCAGCATCCGTTAGAGTTGTTCCAACGATAGGGTTATGGTTCAAGAATTCACCCTGAATGCCTTCAACTACAGGCCAGGTCATGTTATCAACTGTATAATCCCTTACTCTGGGAGTAAGACGGAATCCATAGTAGTTAGGATCTGTCTCATAGTATTCAGGAGCTTCAGTTTCGATAACAAGATAACTGTGATCGATAGGCATTTCTTCAAGAAGATAGATACCGTCACCATCATCATCCGTAAGAACCTCTACATAAACTGTATCGCCATCATCGTAGCTGCCGTTGCCATTTACATCGTTGTATACGCAGAATGTAGCTCCGGTAAGTCTTTCGCCTGTCTCGGCATCGTACTTCTCGATCCTCATAGAACCGGTTGATGTGATGGGGTTGACCACAGGAGATGTAGAGAAATCAGCATGTACAGTAGATGTGAATGTGGTTTCATCGTAAGATCCGGGAACGGATATTGAATCGTCTCCGCATTCAAGCACAGTGCTTATAGCTCCGCTTGAAGGGGTCCACGTAATCGTGATCTTCCTTACAGAATCATCAGATGCACAGTCAATCTCGATCCATTCACCATCAAAGAGGATCTCTGTAGCTGGACTTGTCTCACGAATGTAGTAGACCTTTGTCTGCTGCGAGCTCACAGTACGAAGCTGCCTTGTAAAAGAGATACCACTATAGACATAGTGTCCGTTGTTTTCAGGATCGCTCATGGTACCAACAGTATTGGTACAGGCCTCATCGGAATATACCGTAAAGACTGCTCCTCTGGCAGCACGGCCCTGATCATCTACCTTCAAGATAGAGAAATCAGCATTTGCGTACACATACGGCGTGTTCTTCCAGGGCTTGCTCGTAAAATCGGCAGATACAGTAGAAGTCACTCCATTGTAGGATCCAGTCTTAGTTACAAGTGCCGTAGCATTACCAAAGTTGGAGATAGCACCTTCATAAAGATAAGCCGTGATGGATCCGTCTGCAGGATTCCAGACAACACGGACAGTCCTGATGGCTGTATCGAGTTCACAAGTAGCGCTTCTCCAGGAGCCATTAACCTTGATCTCAGTAGCTGGAGAGATTTCTCTTATGTAGTAGATACCAGGCTGAGCCGTCGCTGTTCTGGATCTGTTACCCCATGTGATCTGAGAAGATGTGTAGATACCATCACCGTCAGGATCTGAGAGTGTGATCTCAGCTGCAGTTGTACAGGCAGTATTGGTATAGACACCAAACGTTGCGCCTCTTGCATCATGTCCCTGCTCATCTTCCTTCTTGATCGTGAAGGTAGCATTTGCATTGATCTGCTGGTAGTTAACTGTGTTTCCGTTCTGACCGGATGTACCGAAAGCAATGGTAGCAGTAGTGGTTTTTCCACTTCTGTTGGAAGTTCCGCCAGAAGTACCGGTTGCTGTCCATGTCATGACTCCGGTTCTTGTCAGAGTTATATTGATGGAATAAGTTGTATCATTTGCAGCAAATGTAGCAGATCTCCAGGACCCATCAATCTTTACTTCAGTAGCAGGAGAAGTTTCTCTAACTGTGAAATTACGAACGATGTTAGATGTTATAGGTGTGCCGTCAGCTGTTTCATCATGATAGTATCTGGTTCCATCATCTCCAAATACTGTAAATGGGAGAGAAATTGAATAGTGTCCGTCGTTATTGGCGTCTGTCATTGTTCCAAAGACAGATCCGTCCGAGTTGTAGACCGTGAATGTCGCACCCCTTGAAGGATTACCAAGATCATCAACTTTGACGGTTGTTATTGTTGCACCGGCCTGAAAATCTTCACGCTCATAGTCATACATGAACGAGGCATATACCTTTTCCGCTGTTCCTGTAGCAGATACACAGAGCTGATTACCATTCTCCGGTCTCCAGAGAATAACTCCCCAGAGATTGCCGGCATCATTATCGTCAAGATCATAGATAACCTCGCCGCCCTGACCTGCCTCGACACCACCGTTATAAACTCTTTTCCACTCAAAGGTAATAAGCTCATTAACGGTAGTTGTTGTAAGATCGCTGCCATTATAGTTGACAACAGGGCCCCAATGATCACGGCTATTAGCCGGAGTATACCCATCGTACTGATAAGCAAAATGTGCCGTGCCGTTACCTTCAACAGCAGTTGGACCATTGGGGTTAGCCTGGGCATCAGAAGAAGACCTGTAGAGTGAGATGTTTCCGGTAGAATCCGCTCCTCTTACGGATCTGTTCCTGTAATTACTTATCCTTCCTCTGAGAACATTGATCTCACCCTGAATGGTATCGTTCCTGGAATAATAAGTATTACCTGAAACTGCTTCCCATATGAGTGCCTGTGTAGCAACATACTTCTGGTAGTTACCATTAGACATGAGTTCATCGGCTGAAGCATCACGATTATAAATGTTAGTATCTGTAACACCCCAACCATTCTCACCGTTGTATCCACAGACATAGATCATGCCTACAGCATCCCTAACAGACATATCATACTGATCGCACCAGTCACCATTCTCGTACATCTCAGCATTAACTGTATCTCCCGTATTAAGGGACTTACCTTTCTCAATGCAATAAACGGGAACCCAACTGCCGTCACGCTCAACTGCCTTGGCATTGCATGAAATCGTATCATTCTCGTTATTGCTGTTGAAAAGTTCGGCACTTCTTGAGCTGTCAGTCATGTGGATCGTACCGGAAGAAATCGGTGTGCCCCAGGCATTGACTCTTACACCAGATGCTATCGGAGTCAATCCGATAACTGTTGCTATGACCGTAGCCAAGATTCTTTTAAATGTTTCTTTTGTCTTTGCCATTTTTGTTTTCCTTTCTGAAAAATGAGCATAAGAAAAGCACCCTCGATATGAAGGTGCTCTTCTAATGCATGTTTAGTTGTTCTTAGAAGCTGTAGTCCGTGTACTGAACTGTTGCTCCACCGCCACCAGACCAGGTTCCGGTACTTTCATCGAATACCATTCGTCTGAATCCGACCGAATAAATGGTGGTCGCATATTCATCTTCCCACGATGCACGATGTCCGTCAGACTCATAAAGTCTCTGGTAACAGTCATCAACATCGGTACCACTTACTATATTCGCCTCAGTACCCCAGCTTCCATTTGGTCTTTGATGGCTTAAGTATCCGGGGATGGAAGCTTCAACTGCTCTTATCTTCATCTCTTCAATATGAGCAGTATCCGTCGGCAATCGAGAAAGACCAATGCTTTCACGATAGTCGTTGACTCTCGCATCCAAACCAGACATATCCACAAAGTAACCATATACTCTCTGAGTTGTTCCGTTGCCCATATCGATATCAATGATCTCATATCCGTTGTCACGGGCAGATTGATCGATATCAATCGCTACTGGCTCAGGAGTCGGAGTAGCAGTAGGTTCAGGTGTTGCTGTCGGTATCGGAGTTGATGTTGGTGTGGAAGCAGCCGTAGGAGCCTGCGTGACAGTCGGAGCTTGAGTTGTTGCAGTTTCTACAGAGACTTGTGATTGCGTCGCTTCCGTAGCTTGAACGTCCGTAGCCGATGTACTCTCTACCACTTCAGGTGTCGGAGTCAAAGTAGAAGTTGGAACAGTTGTAAGCGTAGGAGTAGTTGTTGCACTTGGAGCAGATGTAGCCGTCGGTGTCGCAACAGGATCCGTTTCTGACGTAGTTTCAGTTGTTGCTGTTGTAGCCTCTAATGATTGAGATGTGAGCTCAGTATCGTCACTGATTATTGAGTCTCGATTATTGCAACCGACGATTCCGAGGATCACAACCGATGCCAAGACTACAAGGGTTAACCTTAAAGTCTTCATAGTGTGACCTCCTGATATGACTTTCGATCAGATCGAAATGATTGTTATCTTTAATCTACTCGCATTATCAAGAAAAGTCCACACTTGAAGGCTTGAATTGGGACCAAATCACATATTTTGTCCCATTATTGGTGCAACAACAGATTCAGAGACTTCAGCTTCCTGAGCCATATTACTCTCCTGACCATAAGCCTTCATAACCGCATCAGTTACAGCCTGCCTCATCTCAGCAGTGGTAGGATGAGCTACTTCGAAGTACTTCTTCTCTCCGTTCTTCTCGGATGCTCTCTGCGGCATCGATATAAAAAGGCCCTTCTGACCTTCTACGATACTAATACCGTGGATCTGAAATACGTTGCCAATGGTAATCGAAGCAGCCGCCTTCTTTGCAGCTGTAGGATCATCATTCTTCCATGTGATCTTTGCCTTTACTTCAGGCAGTGTGTTTGTGTTGTTCATTATTTCCCTCCTAGATTTACATAAAGTTGATATATCTGAAGCCGACATCTGCAGCTGTCTCTTCAGGGGTTATGCTCGGAGCATTGGAATATTTTTCCATATATTTGTCAATCTCCTCACTTGTTAGGGATCTGCAGTCCTCTTCGCCTAATCCGACAATAAGAAAATCACCGGCGATGATGCCGCCACCGTCCAAATACCGATTTCCGATCTTGCCTTTAAGCTTTGCTTCTTCATCTCCGACTAATGCCGTCTCGTCAGAGTTGTAGACATATTCGATGTATCCGCCGACTGCTTTCTGTTTAGCTTCAAGCGTATCGGGGATCTCCGCCACGTAAGGATCCTCATTTGGCCTTACAAACAGAACCTTGATAAGATTCGAAGTATCCACCTGAGACTCGTCGAATTCAGTTTTCTTAAATCCGAAAGAATCACAGTAGAAGGCTCCGTCTTCCGTGACCACGATATCTGATACTGACATTGATCTGCCGTTATGAAGCGGATGCCCTTCGTTATTGAACTTAAGGAATGCTTCCTCGAGACCTTTGACATCTACTTCGGCATCCAAGACCTTGAAGTACATGGTCGGATCGACCTTTTCGATCTGCTTGAATGCCATATAGCGGAGCCTGCCTGGATCCTTATCAGGGTTAATCTGATAGATCTTAAGTCGCATCGTTACCACCATCCTTATCAGTCATGAGCATTGCAAAGAGAGCGGAAGTAACCTGGAGTTTTTCATCTCTGGTCAGATGCTCAAGAATGCTCATGATAGGAATCTCATCCGGACGCTTGATGTTCTTGACACAATCGTCACAGATTTTTTCCTTGGTGATGACGACGCAGTTGTGATCATCATTGATAGCAAATGTCAGGACATCGTTATATCTCATATCGAGGATCTGCCTGAACTCGTAGGGGATAGTAGTTCTGCCCCTCTTTCCCAAAATTCGTCTAATCATAGCCATATCATGCCTCCTTCCACTTACGCGTATTCCAATGTGTAGGGTTCAGTGAGTCCGTCATTAAAACCGAACCTTAAGTATCCGATCGCATGACAAATAGCCAGAAAAGCTTCATCCGGGACCTCATCTCGGTCTCCCAGATCGGTAAGGCAGATGCAATCGGAAATATGGAAGATATCAAAGGCAGCCGTAGCCAAGGCTTCCTCAACAGCATTTCTGGGAATGAACTTATGAAATGCACTATCAGGAATGCCCGTCTCGATCAGCACCTTGTCCTTGAACTCATCCCAGAGCTTCCTGCGACATGTAAGGAGATATACGGCTGCCAAGAATGTCTTATCATCCATGCTTATACAATTCTCAGCACAAGCAGTAAAAAATCTTTCTGCATGTTTCTTGTTCTTAAAAACCATAATTGTTTCCTCCAATGAACATTAAATGTAATTTCTTTTAAATAAGAAAAAGACCATCTGAATGGGGTTGAAACAACAACTGATCAGATGGTCTTTATAAGAAGCAAAAACGCGAAAGATAGTCGTTCAATTCTCCTCAGTTACTAAAAAGCCTAAAATGCAGTCTCAAAAATGACACCTGCTGAACAGGCATAATAAAACCCGCAAACGCAATGTTTACGGGCATTAGAAGGCGATGCAGTCATTTTGACAACGCCATATGACAGGCTTAAGCAAAATGAACCCCTGTCCGA
>FOIY01000006.1 GCA_900111435.1 Ruminococcaceae bacterium KH2T8 | reverse complement strand
ATCGGACGCGAGCCCATCCTCAAGCGAATAAATCCTTTGGTCGAAAGATCATGCGGTCTCTCGACATTATGCGGTATTAGCACCGATTTCTCGATGTTATTCCCCACTCGAGGGCAGGTTGCTCACGCGTTACTCACCCGTCCGCCACTAAGCTTAAATGAAAGCAAGCTTCCTTCTAAGCTCCGTTCGACTTGCATGTGTTAAGCACGCCGCCAGCGTTCATCCTGAGCCAGGATCAAACTCTCAAATAAAATTATCTGAGAGCCTTTTGGCTCTTAATTACTTAATTAAACTCATTTCAATGAATTAACTTAAGGCTCGTTGTTTTCAAGTTCTGCATTCTATTCAATTTTCAAGATCCGCGCCCTCGCTTCGAGCTTTGCTCTCCTGCGAAGTGCCTAGTAAGGATACCAAACTCAGTTTGCTTTGTCAAGCACTTTTTTCAGTTCCTTAGCGCTTTTGTTTGAGGTCTTTAGCGTCCTCTCTCTCAAGCGCTCCGATAGTATATCGTGCTACTACCTCTTTTGCAAGCACTTTTTTAATAAATTTTCGAAGCCGTCAGGATATCCTTGTCGTAAGTGAGCTTGAGCTCAAAGAAATCAGGGCTTTCGAGCATCTTGTCGAACATCACTTTATCGCCTTCCCATATGGGCAGCGAATAGATATCTGCCTTATTTATCCATTCGAGCTCGCCTTCTCCGCAATATCTGGTCGAAGGATCCTCCGTACCGATATATTCCGCTTCGTAAAGATGTATATACTCATCTTCATATACGGTATTTACGAAGGTGATGACTGCTCTCATCCGTAGACCCGTGATCTCATCGGCTCTAATGCCCGTCTCTTCTTCTATCTCCCTGACGATACATTCATTAGGTGACTCGCCTTCCTCAAGGTGACCTCCGATCCCGAGGTACTTACCCGTATTCATATCGTTTCTTCCCTTGTGGATAAAGAGTATCTCATCACCACGTCTGATGTAACACTCAGTCGTTATATTAAATCTGCTCATATGTTGTCTCCGAAATTTCAGCTGATCTCTTTACCGATATGGAAATGCTTACCGGGGATAACCTTGCCCCTGATGATATCGTGATGGAGATTTACCCTATATATAATATAAGAAGATATATCTACCTTAAATGTCTCACAGATGGCGCACCACTTATCGGCCGTACATACGATGGCACTTTCGATGTGCCTGGGCGGGATCAACGTAAGCGGGAACATGTGCTTTCCGATGATGTCCTTTTCTATATCGTTAAGATCGAAATCCCTGTCGGCGTTCCTAAGTGCCCTGCCGGGATGCGTAAAGCCGTGAAGCCGGTGGTATTCGTTCTTCTCATGCCAGTCATAGAGGAAATAGTCATGAAGAAGAGCTCCTCTTACAAGGCTCTTCCTGTCGACTTTCTTATGAAAGACCTTCTCGATCGAAGTGGCGATAAGGAGCGAAAACTTGGCAACCGAAACGGCATGCTCGAATACGGAGGTCGCCCCGTGCTGGGTAAACTCCTTCATCTTTTGAGCCTCATCAGTAAGTATGAGGTCTCTGCCGTGTGCAAAGATCTCTTTCGCGATCTTGTATTCGGTTATAGGATCACTCAAGTTCGTAACCTCTTCTCTTTTTCACCATATATACAATTTCGATGATACAAACTCAATTATGAATAATCAAGACGGAAATGTGTTAAATATCGATTAATGTCAATATTAGGGATCAGACTCTGCAGAGCATTACCTTGCAGTCGCCCGAAAGAACAACGGAAGAATCGCCTGCGTTAAGGAATGCACATTCGCCGGCTTCGAGGACTACTTCGGAATCACCCGCACTGACGGTACAGGTTCCTTTTATTACTACCAGCGACTCGAATCGGCTCTCATCCCTGATGATCGTCTCGGGAGCATCCTTCGAGATATCGTAGATAAGGCTCTCGAAATACTTGCATCTGCAGACTGTATTACCGCCGCTTTCGGATTCGAAAGGAACATATCTCTTCATGTCGATCACGGCCATCGCCTTATCGATATGAAGCTCGCGGCAGTTGCCGAACTTATCCTTTCGGTCGAAGTCGTAAAGTCTGTATGTACATGTGCTGCTCTGCTGAACTTCTAAGATCAGGTTGCCCTTGCCGATCGCATGGACCGTTCCTGCCGGGATGAAGAATACGTCACCGGGATGCGTGGGAACAAAGTTCAAGATCTCCGTGACTGTTCCGTCTGCGATCTTCGAGCGAAGCTCCTCTTCGGTCACGTCCTTATTAAACCCGACATAAAGACCCGAGCCTTCTTCGCAGTCGATGACATACCACATCTCATTCTTGCCGTACTGAGACTCATTCGCCATCGCGTAGTCATCGTCGGGGTGCACCTGAACGGACAGATCCTGAGCGGCGTCGATGAGCTTTATAAGGAGCGGGAAATCCTCAAGGTGAGAACACTTCCAGCCGAGTACATCCTTACCTACCGTATCGATATACTGGCTTAAGAAAAGTCCCGCATGCTTGCCCGATGCGACGGTGGACTGACCATCCGGATGAGCCGAGAGTATCCAAGCCTCCGCGATATTATCGTAATCGCACTTCATCTTATATTCCGTGCGAAGCCTGCTGCCGCCCCAAAGGTAATCCTTGAAAGCGGGCCTGAGCTTTATGACCTGTTCATTTGAAACACCGAGCGTAGCTTCACCGATGTCCTTAGAGGTTCTCGGGAGATTCTCCTCAAGGAGCAGTCCTTCACCGTATGTGACTTCAATGAACTCGAGATCAGTGTCGCCGATATTGGAGATCTGGTGCTCAGTATTCTCGGGAACGATCAGGGAGAAAGGAGCTTCTCTTACCGACTTTTCACCGTTCATGACGATATGGGACTTGCCGCTCAATACCACCCAGTTCTCGGTCCTGTTACCGTGACTATGTGAATAGATAGTTCTTCCGGGTCTTACCGTTACGCGTCTTATATAATGTGTGTCATCGCTTTCGAGAACTGTAAAGAAACCCCACTGTCTGTAGGAAGTTACGCCTTTCTGAACGAAAGGTCGGATAACGGGATTATCAAAGAGCACGCCCTTTACCGAACTGCTGTCGCCCCTCTTACCGACATAGACCGCATCTTCCGTATTTACTACGATAACGTCTTCGACACCGTTTACTACTACTGCCCTATCAGCGGAGTCATTTATGACGATGCTCCTGTCGCTTTCGCTCATGACACTGATGCCGAGGTCATTATCCGAAACAAGTGCCAGATCTTCCAGGTCCGTAAGCTCGTTCCAGCTGAATCCCGATACAACGGCACTGAGCCTGTCGGTATTTTCGAGTACGAAATGCTCAACGGACACTGCGGGGAGCGGCTCGAGCATATCCTTTGAAAGGATGAGGTTACCGCTGTCGAACTTCCTTTTGGAAAAGCTGTTCTTATATGCTGCAAAAAGATCGCCGTCGATCCTTGATACTTCGTTCAGAAGATCTCCGGCCCTGAAGAGCATCATGCCGAGGTTCCTGTAGATATCACTACCCAGAAGGCTCCTGTCGGCCGGCTTCTCGATGTATCTCATCTCAGACTTATCATCGTTAAGTCCCGAAATATATCCGTACTTACTGCTGAAATCCGATTCGTCTTCGGGGATGGCAAATATGCTGATATTACCCTGAGATGCCGACTTCTTAGCCTTTAATATCGCATCACGATAACCGTTATCGGCTTCGATCAGAAGGTCCGAAGATACTACGAATACATATTCGGAAGGCTGGAGCATCATGGTCGATAATACGACTGACGCATTTGTCCTTCTCGGGGTCTCTTCATATACGCATCTGTAGGATATTCCCTGGAAGGCTCTCATCTGATCGGCGATGATGAACCTGTATTCGATGCTCGTTACGATTATGAATTCGTCGCAGAAAGGGATATTGCGCGCCACCGTATCCTGGAAGGATGAGTGATTCCTGCGCACCTGTATGAACTGCTTAGGGTAGTTGGCTCTTGATAGGGGCCAGAGCCTTTCGCCCTTACCGCCTGCCAGGATCAGACACTTCATCGTGTGCCCCTTTCTGTCTTACTTATTTCTGATTATACTTCTTTACTACTTTTATATTCCACCAGATAGCGATCGTATCGGTAAACATCTTTACGATGTCGGATACCCTGATCCTGCTGAAGGATTCGGCCCTTGTATAGTTGACCTCGACGGGCATCTCGATGATTACTGCTTTCTGCTGAGCGGCAAGAGCAAGGATCTCGATGTCAAAAGCATAGCCCTTGACCTTGAGCTTCGGGACTATTCCCTTGATAAGATCTGCCTTATAGAGCTTGATGCCCGTCTGTGTATCCTTGAGCTTAAGACCGAAGAGGATCTTGAGGAGAACGAAATATCCGAGCGAGAAGAGCTTTCGCGCAGGAGGATAATCGAGCTTTGAATCCTTATGCATCTTAGAACCTATTACAACATCGGCATGCTGCTCGTTCATCGCATTCCAGTAAGTCAGGAGATGGTCGGGGCTGATATCAAGATCCGCGTCAATAAATCCGATGACCTCACCTTCGGCATGAGCGATGCCTTCCTTTATGGCACCGCCCTTACCTCTGTTCTTCTCGTAGCTTACGGGACGGATCCTGGGGTCACCTTCTGCCGCCTTGGCGATCTCGTCACCCGTGTTATCGGGACTTCCGTCATTTACGGGAACGAGTTCGAAGTCGATCCCCGCACCCTCGAGCACCGCCGCGATCTTTATAAGATTCTCGCGTACATGTTCTCCTTCGTTATATGCGGGGATTATGACTGATAACATATTTCTTACCAATTACCGAGATACTGCCAGTTGTTCTCATCAAAGATATCATCATGAACAGTATACCATTCACCGGGCATATACTGATTTCCGTTGTTGATCGAAGGCTCGAACTCCTCGGAGATGATGATCTGCTGTTCGTCGTTCTTGGGCTCGCTGTTGATGGGATTGCCCGTAAACGGGTTGACCGGGTTAGCGATAACGCCTGTTGTTGCGATAGTGGGAACATCGGCATTCGTCATGAACGTTGTATCCGTCGTAAAGCCCGAAGCACCGAAATCCTTGACCATGAGCACGGGATTGATCCACATCGTATCGAGCGAACCGTCAAAGTAGACCATATCGTCGAACTGACCGATGTCACGTCCGTGATCGGCAACGATGATGATCCTCGTATTATCGTATACGCCCATCTCACGGAGATAATCGAACCATCTGCCGAGAGCGAGGTAGGAAGCCATGTTGACATCGTAGTGAGCGACCTGGGATGTCGTATCCAGATTCATGACTCTGCCGTCGAGGACATTCCTGTCAGCGTGAGCTGCATCGTATTCCGTATTATCTACGTTCATTACGGGAACATAGTCGGGAGCCTGAAGGTAGACGGGCTCATGAGTTGCACCGTTATCCATGAGGAAGAGGTTATCCGAACTGCCCTCATCGATATTCGTGATATTGGGGAGCACGTCAAGGAGCGTATAGCTCTTCATGAAGAGCTCGTTAAATCCGGTAGCCGTAGAGAGCGAATCACGTACCTGCTCATAAAGACCCACTGCTGCTTCGGCAGCAAGGTTATTGTAGCGGCCGTTATTGTAGACCGTACCCTTTGCAACCGTAGGAAGGACCCTGAAGAGGCTGTAGCAGAAGATGTTTCTCTCTCTCATCGCTTCCTTGTCGTCGATACCCTGAGTCTCTCTGGCATTTACGCCCTCGACGGCATTAAATGCATCGATATAATCGTAGCCGTCGTAGATCGAAAGATCGGGGATCTGCTGGTAGCCTGCATACGGAGGATCGAATACAGTTACATGGTATCCGTTCTCGCCGAAGAGTACGGGCATCATAAGGAGTGCCTCATCATGCTTGTCTACAAGAGCCTCGTCACTTCTCTCGTTCATCCTCTCTGGAACATATTCGTATCCGCCGAAAAGTCCGGGAGTACCGAAATTCGTGAAAGGTCCGTGAGAGATCGTATTGGGATAATATGTGAAGCCGTCGAACTGAGCTGCCAGCTCGGGCTTTTCAGCAAAGATATAGGGAACTTCCGCACTGAGCGCACGGTCGAGCATGATGACTACGACATTCTGTCCCTCTGTGCTCAATGTAACAACGGGGATCTCGGGAGTTCCGACATTACAGATCGTCTCATATTCCTTATTGATCTTCACGATGTTCATGACTGACATCGCAAGGATAACGAGACATCCTGCCGCAACGACCGTATTCGTGATCTTGGGAAGGAATCTGTAAAGAGCGATAACGACGATCGCCGTAAGTGCAACGACGAGAAGATTCTTGTTGATCGCGCCCGATGCGAACTTGGGCATATCATCGAAAACGAAGTTAGCAGAGAGCGTACCGAGGTCCGTATCAAAGCAGAAGTAGTCGATCGCGAATACGCCTGCCATCGCAAGAACGATATAGCTCATGACTCTCTTTATGACGGGAGATGCAAGATAATAAAACAGCGGGAACCAGATAAGGAAAAGACCTGCTGCCGAGATGCCGGAGCATACGACATAGATATTGGGGTTCCTCATGCTGAAGATATTTACGAACTCCGTAGGAGATGACTCGATAAGAGCCGAAGGAACAAGAAGTCCTGTAAGAAGAGCCATAAGGGAGCATCCGAGCATGAACATCTTCGTATCGGAAGACGTGGGAGTGAACTTGGGAAGATCAATCTTGACTCTCTTGCCTGCAATACGAAGTGCAAGAGGGATCATCAGGCCGAGAGCAAGGAGCACGAGGAATACCGTGATCTTTGAAGATCCTCTTTGAGGAGGTACGGCGATCGCATATACGAACATAGCCGCTCCTATGACCGCAAGACCGATACTCAGGATGAGCTTAGAGTGCTTGAGCTTTAAGAAGAGATTCTTAAAGAGCGAGAATACGTTATTGAGTGTCCAGTAAAAGGCAAGACCTGCGGGAGAATTATAAAGGAGCACAAGGAATACGACAGCCATGCCGTACATCTGTACCTTTGCCTTTACCGGCATTCCGCGAAGATAGATAAATCCCGCAACGAAGTTGATGAGTGTCATCAGGATGGGAAGTACATTAAGTGTGATACCGCCGATCGCGAGCATCTGATCGGGTGCTCCAAGATCCCTGATAGGTCCGAAAGATACGCCCTGAAGAAGGCTCATTCCGGAAAGGAGATTATATGCAGCCATGAAGAAAGGCACCTGCAGAAGAAGTGAGAAAGAACCCTTGAGCACGTGCATGGGGCTGTAGTTGTTCTGGCGATAGTAGGTCTGGAGCATCATCATGCGCTCGTCGCCCTTGAATGCTTTCTTGATCTGAGCGATCCTGGGAGCCAGGCGCTCTTCGATCTCGCGCTCCTCTGCCTGCATGGCATCAGCCCTGTTATACAAAGGAAGTACGAGGATGTTGACTATAAGACTCAAGACTATGATCGTAAGTCCGGGATTGGGGAGCAATCTGTTTACGATCGCGAACACCATCTCAAAGAACAATCCCAACGGACCTATAAGTAACTGGTACAAAACATGCAGAAATGTCATGTTATCCTCCCTAAGACCAAACTTCGGATATTATATAACAATTCTGCTGAAATTTCCCTATATTATTTATTTAATTTAAGGTGCCTGTCTATCAGATAGTCTACGGTATCCTTAGCGGCAGTCCCGCGACACTTCCAGCCTGCCTCCCTGGCGCTGTCTCTGCCCTCGCGGTACTCGGAGCTCGTGATGCATCTGTCGATCGTCTCCTT
The DNA here is from genome assembly GCA_900111435.1 of Ruminococcaceae bacterium KH2T8. Lineage (NCBI taxonomy): Bacteria > Bacillati > Bacillota > Clostridia > Eubacteriales > Oscillospiraceae > Ruminococcaceae bacterium KH2T8. The sequence goes on along the minus strand of FOIY01000006.1, from coordinate 235,107 downwards.
CATGTCATCAAGGCTCTCTTCGGTGATCTCCATTCCGATCCGGGGAAGGATCGTAAATGTCCATGGTTTCTTACCCGTCCACTTATCGATCCAGTATGCATCGTAAGCTGAAAGGTCGAAATCGGAATTAGCTGCATACATCACGGGCTTATCGAAGATCAGTGCATATTCGAAGATGACTCCGGAAAAGTCGGAAATAAGGATATCGGACCTCATAAGCACGTCGAAGTTATCGTTATCACGGTTCCATTCGATATCCGGATACTTTGCCATGAGCTCATCGATCATCTCTTTCTCGGCCGTAAAGGACTGAGGGTGAGGTCTGATCACGATCTCGTATCCTGTCTTTACAAGCGCGTCGATCATGCGGCTTCCGTACTTAGTGAGGATACCGTTGCTGCCCCATGAAGGCGCAATGAGCACGGTCTTTTTATCCTTCTCTTCCGAAGGCTTTGCCGCCTCTTTAAGCCTTTGTGTCAGCACGTCCATATAGGGAAGTCCCGCATATACGAGTTCCTTCTTTTTGATGTCGCGATTTGCTTCGAGGATCTTTATCTGTTCTTCCTGATGCTCGCCCGAAAGAAGTACCGCATCGTAATAATCGAGTCCGAACATCCTGTACATGGACGCATTACCGGGAGAATGGAAAGTATGGACATAGAACTTGACGTCTTTCGAGCGCTTCCACTGAAATACGTCAAGGCTAGGAGTCGTGGATAAGACAATATCCGCTTTAAGGAGATTGAGCTTCGAAAAGCCCTTATTTCCTTCGCCTATGAACTCAGGCGTTATGTGCTTATATCCGTGCGTCAGTACGGGGTCATCGGGAGATGCCGTAAGATAGTCGACCTTTACCCCGCGAGCTTCGAACTCATCGCAGATCGGCTTGAAGATGCTCCAGTAACGCTTGTGATCCGAGTAGATGACGAAATTCTTTTTCTCGCCCGAGTCCTTTGTCTTCTTTCCTCCCGTTACAAGAAACTTGATCTTCATGAATACGGAGCGCGCGAAATAGACGATGACACCGAGTATTCCGATGAGTATCGTAAAGAGCATGCTTCCCGTTCCGGGATCGATATACAGTAAAAAGTTATGCATGTTCAAGGTCGCTCCTTACTGATATCCGATGTATTCCCAATTTTCTTCAACGAAGATATCGTCATGGACGGAATACCAGTCGCCCGGATAATACTGATATCTTTCGGGATCCGGTTCGAACTCCTCGGAGATGATGACCTGCTGGACCGCTCCGATCTTGCTGTCGCTCGTTATGGGATTTCCGGTAAAGGGATTTACGGGAGAATCTATAATGCCGTTCGTTGCGATGGTCGGAACATCGGCATTTGTCATGAACGTATAGTCGGTAGTAAATCCGCGGGCTCCGAAATCCTTCACCATAAGAACGGGATTGATCCATTCGACGTCGAGATCTCCTCCGAAGAACATCATGTCGTCGAACTGATGAAGGTCCCTGCCGTGATCGGCTACGATTATTATCCTCGTATTGTCATAGACACCCTCCGCGCGAAGATAATCAAACCATTCGCCGAGTGCGATATAGGCAGCCATATTGATCTGGTAGTGGCTCATCTGATCGATATTATCAAGACGCATACGCCTGCCGTCTATATATTCCCTGTCCTCGTGAACGGCATCGTATTCTCTGTTATCGATGCTCTGGGAAGGCGTATATTCAGGCTCCTGAAGGATCGACGGCTCGTGGGTCGTATTATTTGTCATCATCACGAACTCGCCCGTGGAATCATTATCGATCATGGTCATCGCGGGAAGCGTTATGAGCTCCGTATAGGAATCCATGAAGATGGCACTGATACCGCTCGCCATACTTACGCTCTTTGCTATCTGATCATAGGATGCTTCGCTGTACATCGAGACTGAATAGTTGTACGAACCGTAGTTATAAAGATAGTCCCTCGCAAAGATGGGGGCAGCTTTGAAGAAGCTGTAGCACACGATGTTATGCTCTCTTATCGCTTCCTTGCTCTCGTGATCATAGGCTTCTTCATCATTTTGACTGAAGCTCGCTTTCGTGATGTATGCATCGATATAGGGATAATCGTTAAACATCGAAAGATCGGGGATCTTATTGTAGTGGACATACGTAGGATCCAAAAGCGTTACGTGGTATCCGTTCTCTCCGAAGAGTACGGGCATTACCATCAAGGCTTCATCGTGCTTATCCATGAGGAGCTCGTCACTTCGAAGGTTCATCTGAGCGGCCGAATATTCATATCCTCCGAATACTCCGGGAACGCCGAAATTAGTGAAAGGACCGTATGAGATCGTATTGGGATAATATGTAAAGCCGTCGAACTGACGCTCGAGTTCCGGCCTTTCGTTCATGATATATGGAACTACTGCGCCCAAGGCCCTGTCGAGCATTATGACTACGACGTTTTGACCGTCCTTACTCAAGGTCACGTGAGGAGAATCGGTCTCGACCTTGAATGCGCTGACCTTACGGTATTCCGTCGTTATCTTGTTGATGTTTCCGACTGACATCGCGATGACCGCGATAACTCCCGAGATCAGGATCGCCCTTAGTACCCTGGGCAGGAATCTATTCAGAACAACGATCACGACTGCCGCCGCAAGAACGATAAGGACATTGTTTATCATGCTCTTGTTCTCGAAGATCGGATCGGCATCGAACTTAAAGTAGGATGACATCGTTCCCATATCGTCGCTGAACATAAAATAATCTATGGAGAGCATCGCCGCGAGTATAGCTGTGCAAATACTTAGAAGCCTCTTAAACAGGGCATCCGCCAGATAGTAAAAGAGCGAGAACCATACTACAAAGAGTCCGAAGGCAACAGTCGCGGAATAAAGGATATATTCGTTGGGATCTCTCATGAAGATGAGATTTATGAACTCCTGAGGAGACGATGCCAGGGCAGCTGACGGGATCAGTACTCCGGTCAGGACTGCCATATAGATTCCGCTTGAAAGGAACACGGGGAGCGCGCCATTTGTATCACGGGATACACGAAGCTTAAAGGTATGCTTCTTACCGATGAGCCTTAATGCCAGCGGAGCCATGAGAGCAACGCCTGCAAGCAGCAGTACGATGATCCTTCGGCCCATCCAGAGCGGGTCGATAAAGAGGATCCAAACGATGTCAAACAGACCGATGAGAGCCGCGATGACGCTCAGGACGAGCTTAGGGTCCCTGAGCTTATAAAAGATATTCTTTACGAGCGAGAATATATTATTGAGAGTCCAGTAAAAGACGAGTCCCGCGGGAGAATCATAAAGGAGCACCAGGAACACCGTCGCTATCACATAGAGCTGGAGCTTTGACTTAAGAGGCATGCCTCTCGTATAGATAAATCCCGAGACGTAGTTTATGAGCGTCATCAGGATAGGGAGCACGTTGATCGCAACGCCTGCTATGACGAGCATATGATCGGGAGCTCCGAGGTCCTCTATGAAGAAGAAATCCTCGCCCTTTAAGGTCTCAAGGCTCGAAAGGAACCTGTACGCCGCCATGAAGAACGGCACCTGAAGGAGCAAGGATAAAGAGCCCTTCAACACATTGAAAGGGCTGTAGTTATTCTGGCGATAGTAGGTCTGGAGCATCATGAAACGCTCGTCGCCCTTAAATGTCTTCTTGATATGCGCAACGCCCGGAGCTATCTTCGCTTCGACATCGCGCTCCTCCTTCTGCATCGCATCCGCGCGCCTGTAGAGCGGCAGTACGAGAAGGTTGACTATAAGGCTCAAGACGATGATCGTAAATCCGGGATGGGGAAGGAATTCGTCAACGATAAGAAATACCTGCTCAAAGAACAGGTACAGCGGACCGATCAGAATCTGATAGATCGCCTGTAAGAAAGTCATCGGCTCCCCTCTCTCCTTAAACCCACTAACAAATATATATCAAATTGTCTTGATCCGCAATCAGCCGGATCGGCTGAGGCATCAAGATGCCTTGGCTGCTTCCGTGACTGCTTTCGCGAGCTGATCTGCGCAGGAAGTGCCCTTCATGCCGCATGTATTTCCGAGAAGGACCTCTGATATCTTCTCTGCGCTCATTCCGTCTACGAGCTTGGAGATCGCCTTGAGATTGCCGTTACAGCCTCCCGTAAACTTGACATCGCTAATGATACCTTCGTTGATCTCGAAATCTATCTGCATGGCGCAGACTCCCTTGGGCTGATAAGTATAATGCATAGTCATATCCTCCGTTTCACTTTCGCATAAGAGTATAACGTGTATCCGCCATATATTGAATATAAGTTTATTGTTGTTTTGACAGGCGTTTTTGTTTATACTCTTGCTGTTAAAGAACTTTCCTTAAGGTGGATCATCAAATCATGAGTGACAAACTTGTCAGCATCTGTATCCCGACCTTTAACGGCGGGGATTTTATTCGCGAGACACTTGAAGCCATCAAGGCTCAGACATATAAGAACATCGAAGTCGTCGTAACCGATGACTGCTCCAAGGACGATACTGCAGCTATCGCACAGGAGTATGACTTTGTAAGATTCTATGCCAACGAAGAAAGACACGGACTCGTAGGTAACTGGAATAATGCCGTTTCCAAGGCAAAGGGCGATTATATAAAGCTCATGGGGCAGGACGATATCCTCGCTCCCAACTCAATCGAGCTTCAGGTAAAGGCTCTCGAGGAACACCCGAACGCTACGCTCTGCATCGGTACGACTAATGTCATCAACCAGGAGAGCAAGATCATCATGACAAGAAGGCTCTCGACGAAAGACTTCACCATGAACGGAAAGAAGTTTGCCTTAAAGTCCCTCTGGCACAGGAATATCTACTGCGAGCCCGCAAATGCACTCTACACGAGAGCTGCATACGAGAAGGTCGGAGAATATGATAAGAGCTTCATCTACGTTCCCGACTGGGATTATGTTATCGAGCTCTCGCTCCTTGGAGATATCTGCTACATCGCTGATACGGTCATGTCCTTCAGGATCTCCAACAACTCCGAGACCAGCTACCTTTACAGGAAAAAGAGCTATGAGATGCTCAAGGATACGGAGAAGATGTTCAATAAGTACAAGGAAAGACTTAACCTCTCATTCTTCCGTGAAGCATTCTTCAAGACGGCGATCAGGCTTCGTATGCACGCAAGGCTCCTGTTCATCAAGTTCAAGAAGTAAGCAAATATTTCATATTGCCACGAGAAATATCGAGGAATATAATCACAGACATGACACAGAGAAATTTTACAGGCTTTGAATTCTTTTTTAGCTTCGCATTCTTTTTTACGAATACGAGGAGAGGGTTCGCTGTCTGATCTGTGACAAGAGATAAAGAGTTCACAAGGCTTCGCAGCGTAACCCCTGCGGAGCCTTTTTGATTGGGAAAACGAAAGGAGAACAGATATGGTATCACCCGAAACACAACAGGAGATCTCGGCTATCGACAAAAAGATCAGGGAGCTTTCCGAGCAAAGATTAAAGCTCGCGACAGAAGCGGATTCAAAGATGACCGCAAGCGAAGCAGCTATCTCCGAGAAGAGCTACGAAAGGAGCTTTCTCGCAGGACTCGACAAAGGCGAGGACCTCAATATGGAAAGCTGCGAAAGATCACTGTTCCAGACCATATTCAATCTTTCTCATTCTTACAGCCACTCACAGCTCGGCAAAAGATCCGAGCTCGCGGATCAGATAAAGCTCGCGATCGAGACGACACCTAAGGAATTCCCCAAGAGCGCGATCGTTGCATGCCAGGGCGTAGAAGGGGCTTATTCACAAAAAGCGGCAGATAAGCTCTTCGCTTCCGCCGACATCATGTATTTTCGAACATTCGACGGAGTATTCCAGGCTGTTGAGAGCGGACTTTGTAAGTACGGAGTCCTCCCCATCGAGAACAGTTCATACGGATCCGTTACTTCCGTCTATGACCTCATGAGATCTCACAATTTCCATATCGTCAGATCAATGAAGCTTCAGATCAACCACAGGCTCCTTGCCAAGAAGGGAACATCCTTCAAGGACATTAAGGAGATCTATTCACATGAGCAGGCTATCGGTCAGTGCTCTCATTTCCTTAAGGACAATAAGGATATCAAGGTAACGATCGTAGCCAATACCGCTATCGCCGCTCAGATGGTAGCCGATTCCGACCGCAGCGATATCGCGGCCATCTCGTCTCCGGACTGCGCAAGGCTCTACGATCTCGAGGTCATAAACGATAAGGTTCAGAATACTGACCATAACTACACGAGATTCATCTGCATCTCCAAGGGGCTCGAGATCTATCCGGGCGCTTCCAAAGCCTCTATGATGCTCTCATTGGGTCATACTCCCGGATCGCTCTATAACACGCTTTCGAGATTTGCGGCACTTGGTCTCAACCTCTCAAAGATCGAATCAAGGCCGATCTCCGGAAGCGACTTCGAGTTCATGTTCTATCTCGATGTCGATGCTTCCGTCTATTCGGATGCTTTCGTAACTCTGCTGTGCGAGCTCGATCAGGATCCTGCAGCATTTACTTATCTCGGAAGTTACTCGGAGGTGTGATATAATCTCAATATTCTCAAGTATTTATAAGGATATTGAATATGGGCACACTTTCGGCATCACAGATATTAAGATTTATCCTCCTTATGGTCTCATTCGGAGGATATTCTCATTTATTGCACAAAAAGTTCGGCCTCAAGCCTGAACTTTGCCCTGCAGTAACGCTGTCATCCGTCGGTTGTCTTTTATTTCTCGCGGGATGTCTGAACATATTGATACCTGCCATGTGGATACTCGTGATCGCAGGTATTCTTATATATCCCGCAGATCTCCTATTTCTCAGCGGCAGAGACATAAGAAAGTTCGGTAAGGGACTTCGTGAAGATCTTACATTTGGTACAGTCGCATTTTATATATGTGCTGCTTATCTTTTCTTCTGGCTCGCTCCCGTACATATCTATTACTACGATAACTTCACTCACTGGAGGCTTATCACCAAGTTCCTTCTTTACGATTCACATCTTCCGACATCAGCCGATCCTATTATCGAATACAGCACTTATCCCGTCGGAAGTTCCGTGTTTATCTGGTATGTTTGTAAGGTCATCGGTTCCGTCGCTGACGGTCAGGCACTCTTTGCCCAGTCCCTACTGTCGCTCGCATCAGGCGTTACATTATTTGCTTTCGCCGATTCGAAAGATAAGAAGACAAAGATATATCTTAACGTCGTCGCTTTATTATTCGCGCTGGGCATCACCACCTGTTATGCAGGACTTGAAAACGGTATCTACAGTCTCCTTGTAGACAGACTCCTTTGTGCTCTGGGCATCGCGGCATACGCGACGGCTCTTTATAATCGCAACGATATAAAGAAGGCAGTTATCTTCTCGGCTCCGATGGCTGTCATGGCTACCTGCGTAAAGAACAGCGGTATCTTCTTTACCTTTACTACGGCCGCTATCATCCTCCGTCTCGCGCTAAAAGGCGGAAACAGGAAGAAGTCGTTCGTATATGCACTCGGCTCTGTCGCACCTTCTGTCATCTTTATGCTCATATGGAAAGCTCACACATCTATGGCTTTCAAGAATGTATCAGACGGACCTCATACGGTATCCAAGGAGTATTACTCAAGCATCTTAGCCGAGAAGACTCCGGACAATATAAGACAGATCTGCAGCATGTTCGGCGATGAAGTATTCCTTCATAACTCAATGTTCGCTATGCTCGCTATCGCCTTCCTGATCATGGTTGCCCTTATAAAGCTCTCCTGGGACAAGAAATCGGAAAGCGAACCCGTTTTTACCGCAGGCTATCTACTGGTCTTCTACGTAATATATCAGGTCGGAAACCTCGCAATGTACATCTTCTCGATGCCCTGGGTCGAGGCTCAGAGACTCTGCTGGTACTCAAGATATGTAATGACGATAGATGCATTCTCCTGCGGAGTCATGCTCATCCTCTTCATGCGGGTGGTCGGTGAACTTCCTGGCAAAAAGCTCAAGATAAGGACAGCCGGACTGGTATTCATGCTGCTTCCGGTATTCATCCTCCCTTTCCAGATCACGGGATTCTCATCCCTTTTCAGCAGACAGGATCTCACTGATGAAGAAAAGCTCGCTGATGTCGTAAGGACGATCTGTGAAGAATACGACCTGCCGCAGGACCCTGATGTCAAATATCTCGTCTGTTTCTCGGAGAATGAAGCATGGCTTGATGAGTTTACTCCCACGGTCGCAAACAGGGCTTACAGGTATTATTTCTGCAAGACTATCCTCTATTCGGCGGATCTTGACGTCACGTCACTGAACCGCCTCTCCGACATAAAGGATAATGACATGTCCGAATATGACTGCTTTATCTATATCAGATCGTCCGCGAACGGAGACGACTGGCATTCATACGAAGAGCTGTCTTTCGATGAAGATACGAGAATCATCGAATATACATACGATCCGTTGTGATATGATTTACATAGTTTACTAAACGAAAGTGAGATTCCCTGATGAGCATAAGCACGGTGCTTTTGGCATATAAGGAAGAAGAAAACTTAAAGGTCATGATCCCGAGACTTAAAGATGTCCTTGACCCCCTCGGTGAGGATTATGAGATCATCGTCGTCGATACCGCAGTTGCTACGGATAACACGGAAGGCGTCTGCAATGAAATGGGCGCTAAGTACGTACATCAGGAGCTTCCGGGTTTCGGCGGCGCATATGTTAAGGGACTCGCCGAAGCTACCGGAGATAAGATCTTATTCCTGGACAGCGACGGATCACATGACCCTTCCTACATACCCGCCATGTATCAGAAGTATAACGAGGGATTCGATGTCGTTATAGGCTCACGTTATACGAAAGGCGGTACATCCAACGATGCGAAGTCATCGCAGGTACTGTCTCATATCTTAAACTTCGTATTCAGGATTGTACTGGGCCTCAATATCAGGGATGTTTCCACAAACTTCAGGATCTACAGAGCATCACTGGTAAAAGACGCCAACCTTAAGAGCGTGAACTACGATGTCCTCGAAGAGATCCTTCTTCTTATGAAAAAGAAGACAGGTAAGAATAAGCTTCGATACGCCGAAGTACCCATCTCCTTTAACAAGAGACTCTACGGTGAATCAAAGAGGCGTCTTCTCCCCTTCATCATAAGCTATATAAAGACTATATTCAGACTTCTTGCGATCCGTATCGCACGCTGATACGAGCTTCATCAGACTCAACAAGTCATACGATATTTCAAATCAAACTAAAAGGCCGGAGCTTAAATGCCCCGGCCTTCGTTATCGTATTAAGATCGTCCGATCAACCCTGATGCTTGATCGATGCCTGCGCAGCTGCCAAACGAGCTATAGGAACTCTGAAAGGAGAGCAGGATACATAATCAAGACCGATAGCGTCACAGAACTCGACAGATGAAGGATCACCGCCGTGCTCACCGCAGATACCTACGTGGAGGTCAGGGTTAACGGGCTTACCGAGCTTGATAGCCATCTCCATGAGCTTGCCGACACCTGTCTGATCGAGCTTAACGAAAGGATCCGACTCGAAGATCTTCGTATCGTAGTAAGCAGGAAGGAACTTACCTGCATCGTCACGTGAGAAGCCGTATGTCATCTGAGTAAGGTCGTTAGTACCGAAGCAGAAGAACTCGGCTTCCTTAGCGATCTCATCAGCCGTAAGTGCAGCTCTGGGGATCTCGATCATCGTACCGACAGAGTACTCAAGAGCAACACCGGAAGCTGCTATCTCAGCGTCAGCCGTCTCAACAACGACCTTCTTAACGAAAGCGAGCTCCTTGATCTCACATACGAGAGGGATCATGATCTCGGGCTTGATATCCCAGTCGGGATGAGCAGCCTTGACCTCAAGAGCCGCACGGATAACAGCCTTTGTCTGCATCTTGGCGATCTCGGGATATGTAACTGCAAGACGGCATCCTCTGTGACCCATCATGGGGTTGAACTCGTGAAGGGATGCGATGAGAGCCTTGATATCCTCAACAGGCTTGCCCTGGGAATCAGCGAGCTTCTTTATGTCAGCCTCGTCTGTAGGAACGAACTCGTGAAGAGGGGGATCGAGGAATCTGATAGTAACGGGATACCCCTCGAGAGCCTCGTAGAGAGCCTTAAAGTCACCCTGCTGATAAGGAAGGATCTTATCGAGAGCAGCTTCTCTCTCTTCAACAGTATCGGAGCAGATCATCTCACGGAAAGCAGCGATCCTGTCTTCTTCGAAGAACATGTGCTCAGTACGGCAAAGACCGATACCCTCGGCGCCGAGCTCACGAGCTCTCTTTGCATCAGCGGGTGTATCGGCATTTGTTCTGACCTTAAGTCTTCTGTACTTGTCAGCCCAAGCCATTACCGTACCGAAGTTACCGTCGATCTTAGCATCTACCGTAGGGATGATGCCGTCATAGATATTACCTGTTGAACCGTCGATGGAGATAAAGTCACCCTCGTTATAGGTCTTACCTGCAAGAGTAAACTTCTTATTCTCTTCATCCATATTGATATCGCCGCAACCGGATACACAGCATGTACCCATACCTCTTGCAACTACTGCAGCATGAGATGTCATACCGCCGCGGACCGTAAGGATACCCTGAGCAGCCTTCATGCCCGTGATATCTTCGGGAGATGTCTCAAGTCTTACAAGGATGACCTTCTCGCCTCTTCCTGCCCATTCTACCGCGTCGTCAGCCGTAAATACGACCTTACCGCACGCAGCTCCGGGAGAAGCACCGAGGCCCTTACCTGCAGCATTAGCCGCCTTGATTGCAGCGAGATCGAACTGGGGGTGAAGAAGTGTGTCGAGGTTTCTTGGGTCGATCATAGCGACAGCCTCAGCCTCTGTCTTGTGACCTTCCTTAACGAGGTCTACTGCGATCTGAAGAGCAGCCTGAGCTGTTCTCTTACCGTTACGGCACTGGAGCATGTAGAGCTTCTTATTCTCTACCGTAAACTCCATGTCCTGCATATCGTGGTAGTGATTCTCAAGGATGTCACATACCTTGATGAACTCAGCGTATGCTTCAGGGAATTCTTCTTCCATCTGAGCGATAGGCATAGGTGTACGAACACCTGCAACTACGTCCTCGCCCTGAGCGTTGATGAGGAACTCGCCCATGAGCTTGTTCTCACCCGTACCGGGATCACGGGTAAATGCAACACCGGTACCGGACTCGTTATTAAGGTTACCGAATACCATAGGCATTACGTTAACCGCAGTACCCCAAGAATAAGGGATATCATTGTCTCTTCTGTAAACATTCGCACGAGGGTTATCCCATGACTTGAATACGGCCTCGATAGCGAGCTTGAGCTGAACAACGGGATCAGAGGGGAAGTCCTCACCGATCTGGTTCTTATACTCGGCCTTGAACTGCTCTGCAAGAGTCTTGAGATCAGCTGCAGTGAGCTCAACGTCGAACTCAACACCCTTCTCTTCCTTCATCTTGTCGATGAGCTGCTCGAAATACTTCTTACCGACTTCCATTACTACGTCAGAGAACATCTGAATGAAACGTCTGTAAGAGTCATACACGAAACGCTCGAAAGCAGGATCAGGGTTTCCGGCGATCATAGCTGCTACTACTTCATCGTTAAGACCAAGATTGAGGATCGTGTCCATCATTCCCGGCATAGAAGCTCTTGCACCCGAACGAACGGAAACGAGAAGCGGATTCTTAAGATCTCCAAACTTCTTGCCGTTGATCTTCTCCATCTCGTCAACGCCTGCCATAGCCTGTGCCATGATCTCGTCGTTGATCTTACGGCCATCCTCATAATACTTGGTGCAAGCCTCAGTTGTGATCGTGAAGCCCTGCGGAACCGGAAGTCCGATCTTAGTCATCTCAGCGAGGTTAGCGCCCTTACCGCCGAGAAGCTCACGCATGCTACCGTTACCCTCGGTAAACATATAAACGTACTTTGTCATCGAATAATCCCCTTTCGATATGATTTTCATTTCATCAAGTTTTTTTATTATAAATAAATATGAGGAGGATTACCATTACCAAATGCGTAATTTACAAACAATTTTTATTCAAATTTTGCATTTACTTACCGATCGGATGTTCTTAGAGAACTCTTCCGCCAGGCTTGCCTTAGCTTTAAAGCCCAGTTTGGAAAGAGTGATATCCAAAGCTTCAAGTGTCTCCTTAACTTTCTCTGTCCTTGCATTATTACCCATATGACCGATCCTGATCAGTTGCCCCGCAAAGACATCAAAGGAGCCTGCGATCAGGATATTGTGGTCCTGCCTCATAGTAAGAAATATATCGTCACTACTTATCCCGATCGGCACTTCAAATGCTGTTACCGTATTCGAGAAGCCGCTTCTTGCATAAAGCTTCAGCCCTGCCGCAGTAACGGCATTTCGTGTAGCAGACGCTATCTTCTCGTGCCTTTCGAGTATATCCGGGTCATTTTCTATATTCTCTATAGCAACATCAAGTCCCTTTATATCGCTTATCGGCATCGTGTAAGGGAACCACTTCTCTTCGTAGTAATTAAAGAAGGCCTTAAGGTTCGCATAGAAAGAACGGATCGGTGTGCGGCGCTCGTTTATCGCTTTCTTAGCATCTTCCGAGATCACACATATCGCCAGTCCCGGAGGAGCCGATATGACCTTCTGAGACCCTCCGCAGAGAATGTCGATATATGTCGCATCAAGTTTTTCTCCGAACATTGTCGATACGGCATCGACTATGGTAAGTATTCCATGACTCTTAAGAAGCTTAGTGATAGCAGAAGCATCGTTAAGCATTCCGCTTGGCGTATCTCCGTGAACCAGTGTCGCATACTTAAAGCTACTGTCCTTATCAAGGAACTTCGCAAGTGCATCACGATCTATCTCCTCTCGGTAATCTCCCGTAAAGAGCACGGGCTCGCCCCCATATATCCTTACAAAATCCTGGAAGCCTCTCCCGAAGACTCCGTTGTCAATAACTAAGACACGGTCCCCTTCTTCAGTCAGAGAAGCACATGCTGCCTCAAGACCTAAGATTCCTTCTCCTCCTAAGATAAGAGTCTCTGCATCTGTCTTAAGAATCTTACTTATCCTTACGCAGAGCTTCTTATAGTCCTCTACGAAATTCAGATCCAGATCGGGATTCGTGCATGGAATGCTTCTTGCCTGAAGTACGTTCTGATAAACCTCTGTAGGGCCGGGAGTCATTATCTTATACATATCTGACACCTACTCTCTTAGCAGCGATCTCCAAAGGCTTTATTGCTATAAGTACCAGTATGGAAGCAAAGACGATCTGAATGATATTTCCGGGGACTGACTGCAAAGGTGCAACTATATTGCCGTAGATGATCCACTCCGCTACGTAGTAACCGACGATCTTGATTACAAGTGCAACAGCAAAAGCCAAAGTATATCCGGAAATATTTTTCTTATTCTCTGTGATCTTTCCTACCGCATATCCCATGAGGCCGACAATAACAAATGTAAACGGAGCCCATAATACCCATCCTGATATCAGATCAAAAAGCCCCATTCCTACCGCACCGGATACGGCTCCGGCTTTCTTGCCCAGGATTATCGCACAGACAAAAAGCGGAACGTTTCCCAGATGGATAAGCCCTCCGTTACCAAGGGGCAGCTTAACATTAACGAGCATTGTAAATACAAATACCAATGCAGTAAATACAGCCGTATACGAGATTGCTTCGATCTTCTTTCTATTCGTTGTCTTACTCATATAAAATCCTCTCCTCGCTTCAGATCTTTGAAGGATTTTACATTTTATCTGATCATCTGATAATATTCACTTTACATGAATTTTATATAACCAGATGCAAGTGTAATACGAATACAAAACGGCGCCCATTATTGAAAGGACGCCGCATGATATCAAGTTTACGATCCTTCGGATCAGAAATCGAACTTACCGTTAAAGAACTCATCGAGCTTGTCGATCGGGAATCTTACATTACCGGGCTCATACTCGACGTTCGCCATTGTGTCTCTCTCTCGGATCGTTACACAGTTATCGTTCTCGGAATCGAAGTCATAGACTACGCAGTACGGAGTACCGATCTCGTCCTGTCTTCTGTATCTCTTACCGATGGACTGTCTGTCATCGAATTCGCACATATACTTCTTGGAAAGCTGCTCATAAACAGCGCCTGCCTTCTCGGAGAGCTTTGCGGAGAGAGGAAGGATTCCGATCTTGATAGGTGCGAGATAAGGATGGAACCTCATAACTGTTCTTACGTCACCGCCCTCGAGCTCTTCCTCGTCGTAAGCTGCGCAGAGGAATGCAAGTGTTACACGGTCAGCACCGAGCGAAGGCTCGATAACATAAGGAACATACTTCTCGTTCTTAGCGGGATCGAAGTAGGAAAGATCCTGCTTAGAGTGCTCCATGTGCTGCTTAAGATCGTAGTCCGTACGATCTGCAACACCCCAGAGCTCACCCCACTCACCATCTTCCTTGAAGGGGAAGAGGAACTCGAAGTCAGTCGTAGCATTGGAATAGAAAGCAAGCTCCTCAGGAGAGTGATCTCTCGTACGAAGCTCCTCTTCCTTGAGGCCAAGGCCGCGAAGCCAGTTGTAGCAATATTCCTTCCAGTACTTGAACCACTCAAGATCAGTACCGGGCTCGCAGAAAAACTCAAGCTCCATCTGCTCGAACTCACGTGTTCTGAAGATGAAGTTACCGGGAGTGATCTCGTTACGGAAAGACTTACCGATCTGGCAGATTCCGAAAGGGATCTTCTTTCTGGAAGATCTCTGAACATTACCGAAGTTTACGAAGATACCCTGAGCTGTCTCGGGACGAAGATATACTTCGTTCTTGGAATCTTCTGTAACACCCATGAATGTCTTGAACATAAGGTTGAACTTACGAACGTCTGTAAAGTTGTGACCGCCGCATGTAGGACAGGGAATGTTCTTCTCCTTGATATAGGAAACGAGCTGCTCGTCGTTCATGCCCTCTACTACAACATCAGTGATGCCGTTCTCGGCGTTAAAGTCCTCAACGAGCTTATCTGCTCTTGCTCTTGCCTTACACTGCTTACAGTCGATAAGGGGATCGGAGAATCCGCCTACGTGACCTGAAGCGACCCATACCTGGGGGTTCATGAGGATAGCACAGTCGACACCTACGTTATAAGGGTTCTCCTGTACGAACTTCTTCCACCAGGCACTCTTAACATTATTCTTGAGCTGTACGCCCAAAGGACCGTAATCCCACGAATTTGCAAGACCTCCGTAGATATCGGAACCGGGATATACGAATCCTCTGGTCTTAGCAAGAGATACGATCTTTTCCATTGACTTCTTAACAGCCATCTTCCGTTGCTCCTTCCTTATGCTTCCTCATCGACGGGAGCTTCCTCACCCTCGACTTCGACAACGACAAATCCGTCATCCTCGGAAGAAGCAGCTTCTGTATTTGCCTCTTCGGGCTCTGCGCTTACGATGTCAGCCTCGGCAGCTGCTCTTCTGTAAGACTCCTGAGCTTCCTTAGCCTTTCTCTCGGCTGCGGCAGCTTCTCGTGCTTCCTTTGTAAGAGGTACCTTATACTCGCTCTTCTTGAGTACGCCCTCTACTCCGACTACCTTGCCCTGTGCGATCTCACGGCAAGCGAGAGATACTGCATTTGCTGCACTGTCGGGGATCATGGGCTGTGCTCCGTCTACAAGCTGGCTTGCTCTCTTACTTACGAGAACTGCGAGCTCATATGCACATGTTGCCTTGTCTAACAGCTGTTCCATAGGTGGATCTACTAACATCTTTATGCCCTCTTTCTTAAATTATTTATTACTTTTCTTTATGTCCAAGAAGTCCTCTTCTCGATACCCTGGTTATGTTTGTAGCGGCACTTCTCCGCTTCGATTATCGCCAAGACCTTGGCTACCGCTTCCTCAAGATCGTCATTGACTACGACGTAATCAAACTCGTTTGCCCTCTCGATCTCGCTCTTTGCTTCGCTGAGCCTTCGCTCTATCACTTCGGCCGTCTCGGTCCCGCGGCTCGTAAGCCTGCTTCGGAGCTCCTCATATGACGGAGGCAGGATGAATATCGTTACCGCCTGATCGAACTTTTCCTTGAGCGCCAGGCTTCCGGCGATCGTAAGATCAAGGAGTACATCCGTACCCTCCGAGCTCATCTTATGAAGAGGAGCCGTAGGTGTGCCGTAGTAATTGTCTACATATGTGTCATACTCGAGGATCTCGCCATCGGCTAAGAGCTTTTTGAACTCTTCCTTTGTCCTGAAGAAATATGCGACTCCTTCAGCCTCGCCTTCGCGGGGAGATCTCGTAGTGACCGATACGGAATTGCCGCACTCGGGAAGCTTTTCCCTTACGCCTGCCAATACCGTTCCCTTGCCTACGCCGGAAGGTCCCGACAGCGAGATGATAAGTCCTTTATCCGTCATCGCCTGAGTTCCTCCCTGAGTTCATTTACTTCTATTGCGCTCGTTACGACATGGTCACTGTCCATGACTATGACGCTCCTGCACTTCTTGCCTGCGCATGCGTCTACGAGCATCGATCTGTCCCTGGCATCCTGTATCATTCGTCTGATAGGTGCGGAATCAGCAGCCGCGATACAGAGTATCCTCTCTGCAGAAGCTATATTCCCGAATCCTATATCAACAAACTTCATAAGCCGCGACTACTCCCCTTAAACAAGATTCTGGATCTGCTCGCGCATCTCTTCGATCAGATTCTTCATGAGGAGAACACGGTTGGTGATCTCGATATCGTTTGCCTTTGAACCTATCGTATTGACTTCCCTGTTGATCTCCTGGATAAGGAAATCCATCTTCTTTCCGACCGTATCGGATCCTGCAAAGATCTTCTTTGCCTGAGAGAAGTGTGAAAGAAGTCTCTTCAATTCTTCGTCAATGGCACACTTGTCTGCAAATACCGCAACCTCTGCTGCGAGACGGCTCTCATCGTAGAAAGCCTTCTTGTCGTCATCGAGTATCTCGTCGATACGTGCGGACAACCTTGCACTGTAATCCTTAACTACCTCGGGTGCTCTGGATGCGATCTCGTCCCTGATCTTCTCGAGTTCGTTTACCTTATCGAGAATATCGGAAGTGAGGTTCATGCCCTCTGCCTCGCGCATCTCCTTCATGCCGTCGAGCGCCTCCTTAAGGCAGGCGGAAAGCTCTTCGAAGAGTTCATCCTCGTCGAGGTTCTTCTGTCTTACGGTAAGAACATCGGGGAATGTCGAGAGCCTTACGGCCGTGAGGTCGGGATCTGCGGAAGTAAGTGATGCTACGTCAGCGATAGCCTGAGCATATGCTTTCGCGAGTCCTTCGTTAAGGACGACCTCACTTGAAGCATTCTGAGAATCCTCGAAATTGATAAAGATATCGACCTTGCCTCTTACGAGCTCGTCGCTGATCAGCTTTCTGATCTTGCTGTCGGCAAAGTTGAATATCCTGGGCATTCTGATGTTGATGTCGCAGAAACGGCTGTTGACGGATTTGATCTCCGCCGTGTATCTTCTTGTGTCAAAGATCTTCTCACCCCGGCCAAAACCGGTCATGCTGTATGCCATAATTACCCCGCAAAATTCAAAGATACAAAAAGTCTACTGCCGAAGATATCCTTCGTGCGAGCAGACTCGACTTGATTATTATATATTATATATACGAAATAAGCAAGAAAAATCCCCAAAACGCCTGTGGCACAGGCGTTTTCAGAGCTGCACCGGTTCGAATCCCAGGTAATCGGCCGCGACGCACCTGTAGAGCGTTCCGTTCTGCTCGCCCTCAAAGGCCCTCTTATGCGCCCTGCCGTGCAGATGACCGTAGATGCAGATATCAACTCCCGATGCCTCGATGATCTTGGAGAGCTCGGTATCACGATTCAGCGAATTGAGCGGAGGATAGTGGAGCATCAGGAGCCACTTCTTCGCGTGCTCGGGATCCTCTTTCTTAAGTGCATCGACACAAAGGCCGATCCTTATCTTTTCCCTGTCGTAGATCTTCCTGTCCTCGGCAGAGAAGGAATCGTCCGTCGGGAGTTTCCAGCCTCTCGTACCCGTTATCAGATGCCCTTCGACTTCTACGGAGTTATGCCTGATGATAGAGATCGTCGTAACACCCATATCATCAAAGGTCTTCTCCATCTTCTTTATCGTCGTCCACCAGTAGTCGTGATTGCCGCGGCAAATGAGCTTATGCCCCGGAAGGCTGTCGATAAAGGAGAAGTCCTCCTTTGCTTCGTTAAGATATGTTGCCCAGGACAGATCACCCGGCATGAGGACCGTATCTTCGGGCTTTACCTTCGCGTCAAAGCTCTCCTTTATCCTGGGGATATAATCGCCCCAGTTCTTCCCGAATACCTCCATCGACTTCTCGGGATTACTTATCGCCAGATGAAGATCTGCCATTGCAAATATCGCCATTTTTATTCCTCGTCTTCGTGAAAATATGAATATACGCGCTCGGCGTCAGCCTGACTTATGCCTTTGACTTCGCTAAGCTCTGCAGTGCTCGCTTCCGATACTGCCTTTATACTGCCAAAATAGTTAAGGAGCACCTTTCGCTTAGCGGGTCCGATGCCGCTTATGTTCTCGAGGCGGTATCTGATATTACGCTTCTTTGCGAGCTTTCGCTGATAGGTGATCGCGAACCTGTGGACCTCGTTCTGGACTGCGGTCAGGAATCGGAGGAGCACAACGTCATCGTCGGAAGGCTCTTCCGTGTCGAGCCTTATCTCGGTACCGTCGGTAAATACGATCCCCGAAGTCCTGTGCTTATTGTTCTTGACCATGCCCGCCAGGAGGATACCGCTTCCAGGGGCCACCTCATCGACTATGGACTTTACAGCCGAGAGCTGTCCCTTACCGCCGTCGACCAGGATCAGCGACGGATACTCGAATCCGTCCTCCTTTGTGTGATGAAGCCTCCTGGTAAGGACCTCCCTCATCGACGCGAAGTCATCCTGCTCAGTTATGGTCTTCATCTTAAAGAGCCTGTAGGATGCCTTGTCGGGCTTACCGTCCTTAAAGACGACCATGCCCGCGCAGATATCGTCGTTTCCGAGGTTCGAGATATCGAAAGATTCCACTCTTGAGATCGTGCCCTCCGGCACCTCGAACATTCTCTCGAGGATCCTGAGTGCAGCCGTCGGATCAGCTCCCGCTCCGCCGCCTCGAAGGATACGTCTTACCATCATCTCTCGTGCATTGACGTCAGCGAGCTTTTGAAGCTCACGAAGTTCGCCTCTTTCGGGGATATGCACCTTGACCTTGTGCCCCGACTGTTCCTCAAGGAAAGACTCCATCGCCGAGATCGCCGCAGCGCTCTCTATATCATCATCCTCTTCATGCGCGGAAAGATCCGGGATAAGGACCGTGGGAGGTATCCTCTTATTGCCCTCGTAGTACTGCATTATAAATCCGGTGACTGTCTCTGCGGCAGATGCACTGTCACCGCTCATGAAATATGTCGAAGATCCGACGATCCTGCCGTCCCTGAGCTCGAGCTTTCGAACCGCTGTTTCACCCGCATCCGAATAGATACCGATCGCATCAACGTCACGCTTTACGTCCATGAATACACGCTGGCTCTGACGTATGTTATTAAGTGCCGTGAGCCTGTCCCTGAGCATCGCCGCGCGCTCGAAATCAAGCTCTTCCGACGCATGCTCCATCTCGCCTCTTATCTCGTCCTCGATGCCGTCATATCTGCCCTCGAAGAAGAGCGCGATCTGACCGATCATGTGGCGGTACTCCGAGGCACTGACGCTGCCGCTGCAGGGCGCCATGCATTTACCTATATGAGCATTGAGGCACGGCCTCTCCTTACCTATGTCACGTGGGAGTATCTTCCTGCACCTTTTGAGAGGGAAGATCTCGTAGATAGCCTGCAAAGTATGGAAAAGATCCGAGTTCATATAAGGACCGAAATAAACGGCGCCTGCCTTTCGTGCTTTCTCATCGGGGCGAAAGGCCTTAAAGACTCTCGGGTATTCTTCGTTTAAAGTGATGCAGACATAAGGATAGCCCTTATCGTCGCGAAGAAGGATATTGTATTTGGGTGAATATCTCTTGATGAGATTCGCCTCGAGGAGCAACGCCTCGGGCTCCGTGCCGACTACAACATACTCGAAATCGGCTACGTTCGATACCATCGCGGCAACCTTCGGATGAGTGATCGTTCCGCCGCCGAAATAGTTTCTCAGACGGTTACGAAGGCGCTTAGCTTTTCCTACATAAATAACAGTTCCCGAAGCATCCTTCATCAGGTAAACTCCGGGATCCATAGGTACCGTATCTAACCTTGCATCAAACGCTTTCCCGTCCATGCAAGTATTGTATCATATATCAGAATTTGGGATTAACGAGATACTGCTCAAGTGCATCTGCTACTTCTTCAGCATCAGGACCGTCTGCAGAGATCCCGATCTCGATGCCGTTCTCGATACCGAGTGACATAACGCCCAGAAGGCTCTTGGCATTTGCTCTCCTGCCGTCTCTTACGAGATAAACGGTGCTTCTGAACTCCGAAGCTTTCTGAACGAGCACGGCAACAGCCTTCATCTGAAGGTCGTTCTCACACTGAAAGACAACTTTCTTCTCTATCATTTACTCCTCCGCACCGTCCTCAAGATGGACGAACTCATTTTTATATCAAGCACAAGTATATTTTTAGAGAACAGCGAAGTCAACAAACAACAGGGCATCGTAAAACAAATTCGACTACTTGCATTAAAACGCAGATACCCCCTGCGCGGTTTTATGTTTATTCTGCCAAGCGGTATTATCAGTCGAACAATGTGACCCAATGATCGGCGTGCTTAGCCTCGAGACAGAGCCTGATCTGCTCGGGATTGCTCTTGTGATCATTGATGTCCTCGGGGAGACTGTCGACCGCGAAATAAGCGCATTCTGTCGTCTCGTCATTTGCCCTGAACTCCCCGCCCCTTACGTTGCAAAGAACGAAGAATCTTATAACGCTGAAGAACGACTTCGGGTTGTTGTGCTTCCTGTGGCTGTGAGCCGCTACGAGAAGATACGGTTCGACGTCGAGTCCCGCCTCTTCATATGCTTCCTTTATCGTGTTTGTAAAGATCGTCTGATCGTGATCACACCAGCCTCCGGGCAGCGCCCATTTGCCATCGTAATCCTTTATCAGGAGCACCTCATCCCTGTCGTTAAAGATGACCGCTCTGGTGTCACACTTGGGAGTCTGGTATCCGTCATTTTGAGTAAAGAGCTCGGCCGCCTTTTCGGTTGGAAGGCCTTCAACATCCATCGCAAGTATCTCGGCCGCGATATCCCTTATACGCTCAAATCGCTCCTTGTCGAAACGGTCTTTGGTATAGAGCATCCCGCCCGAAGCAAGTGCGTGAAGTTCACGCGAAAGATCCGTAAGCCTGCTCATCTTGTAAACCCTTTCGTATTCTTATAAAGGAGGGCATCCTTGCCTGCTCCGTAGTAGTCCTTTCGCTCCGAATACTTCTCGAAAGCATTCTGCTCGTAAAGCGCGATCGCCCCGGTATTCGTTGATTCCACTTCAAGGAAAAGAACGCACACTCCGCGTTCTTTGAGCACGCGAATAAGCTCGTTAAGGAGCGCCTTGGCGATGCCCCTTCTTCTGAACTTGGGACTTACGCAGATATTACCGATCTCGGCCTCGTCGATGACCATCGATGCTCCTACATATCCCGCGATGCCCCCGTCCTCTTCTGCGATCAGAGCGATCTTATTCTCACTATCGCAGAGTGCGGCGATATCGTCTCTGCTCCACGGGTGCGGCATGCACTCTTTTTCGAGCGCCATAACGGCTTCGATATCAGACAGCTGTCCTGTTCGGATATTCACTGTTTCCTGAGCCTCTCGGCCGAAGATACCGCACAGTAAGTAGCAGTTACGGCTTCGCCTCCCACGGGCTCGATCCCCTTTGCGGCAGCCGTAATGCCTTTGGGAAGGATCGCACATCCGCCTGCCGACTCGAACTTGAGGCCGGCTTCGGAAAGCGCCTTGCCGAGCACTTCGCTGCCGTCTCCCAATAAGATCACGGTCTTGTCGCCGATGCCGTCGATCTTAGAGATCTCGCCTGCGAGGTCGCTCGCGTCATAAGCACCTTCTTCGATCAGGACGGTATAGCCGTCTCCGCCTCTTACGGAAGCAAAGACCCTGTTGTTCCTTGCATCAAATGAAGGCACGAGAATGGTATTCTCAGCCGTATCGATAACGTTCTCGACAGAAAGCGCAAGAGCAGCCGTCGAGGATACGGGAATGCACGGAATGGACAGCGCATACGAAAGTCCCTTTACGGCCGAAAGTCCGATCCTGATACCGGTAAAGGAACCGGGGCCTGTCGTTACTGCAATGGCATCAAGGTCCTTATATTCCTTACCTGATGCCTTTATGACACGCTCAACGAGCGGCATGAATGTCTCGGAGTGAGTCCTCTTTTCAAGGCTCAGCTCATATGAGAGCTCTCTGCCGTCTTCATATACTCCGGCACAGCATGTCGAATTCGATGTATCACATGAAAGGATCAGCATAATCTTCCCTCCGGATCGTCTATCGTTATCTTTCGCTCGCTTCCCGTTCCGAGGATCGTGATCTTTACGGTCTCCTTGGGAAGAAGTCCGGCGATAACGGAGCTCCACTCGATGACGCAGACTCCGCCTCTGTAGAAATATTCGTCAAGGCCCGCGGCGATAAAGTCATCCTCGCCCGAGAGCCTGTAGGTATCAAAATGAAATACGGGGACCTTGTCGGCAGGCTCCGTATACTCGTTGACTATCGTGAACGTCGGGCTGCAGACATCTTCGCTTACGAGCCCGAGCCCCTCTGTAATGCCTCTCGTGATAACGGTCTTTCCCGCGCCGAGATCGCCGTCTAATGCCACGACATCACCGGGCTTCAGCAAGCTGCCGAGCCTTCTTCCGAGTGCTATCGTCTCTTCAACCGATGTCGTAGTAAATTCCGTAGTCATATATCATTATTCTTCCAGGCCAAGCAGCTTAGCCGCATTCTCATAAAGGATAAGTTCCTCTTCGCGCTTAGTCAATCCGATATTCCTGAACATCTTCATCTCAGCCTTCGCTTCCCACATGGGATAATCGGTCGCCCAGAGCACCCTGTCGGCACCGAACCTGCGTATCAGTTCCTTCGCCTTCTCGGGAGTCATGAGATAAAAAGATGAGCATGTATCTATATAAAGATTAGGGATTCCCGCGAGGACATCTGCCGCCTCGTCGAACCTGCTCCAGCCGCCGAAATGTGCACCGATCACTGTAATATCGGGGAATCTCTCGAGGAACGGTCTGAACTGCTTAGGATTTGAAAATTCATATCTCGGGTCACCGCAGTGAACGAGGATCGGAAGGTCCTTACCTCGGATCGCTTCCCCCAGTCTTTCGGCCTTCTCGCCATCTAGAGAGAACTGCTGGAAATCGGGATGGAGCTTTACGCCCTTAAGTCCCAGCGAGATGAGTTCTGCTACATCGCCTTCTATATCCTCGCTGTCAGGATGGAGCGTTCCGAAGCCCGTAAAAAGCCCCTCGTGAGCCTTTACTTCGCCTGCGATAAAAGTATTGATCGAATGGACCTGCTCGGGAGTCGTCGCTACCGAATGAACGAGATAATGCGTGACCCCGACCTCGCTTCCGTCACGGATAAGATCAGCCGTCGTTCCGTTGAGCGACATAGTATCAAGATCGTAGAAACTCTTGATCCCTGCGACCGCCCTCTCGGCGATCTTCTCAGGATATATATGACAATGTGAATTTATGATCTTCTGCATCGGTCTGCCGTCCTTATCCGTTCGTCGGTTGACAGTATAACACAACAGTGTCAGGCAACGAGCTTTGAAGCCTTTCGATCGACAAAACCGGTGATCGGCTTCTCGAGATAGTAAAAGATGATGCCGACGACTACGCAGATCGCGATATCTACGGCAAGCACAGTGAGCCTGTCGGAGATCACTTTCTCGAGCCATCTGAAACCGAAATGATACCAGACCATCTGTGTAAGGAAGATGTTGTAAGAAGCCTTACCGATATATTCCAAAGGCGCGAATCTGACATTGCCGAGATAGCTCAGCATCAGGACCGCGAGCGGGATGATATAAAGGCACGCAACGAAAGAAGTCTTCGTCCAGTGAGTAACGATCTTGGGCTCGTACTCGAGGTAATTGTAGTTATAGATAAATATCAGTCCGATAACAAATGAGATGAGCAGTACGAGCTTGTGCTGCTTGACCTTTCCCTGAGCCGTACAGCATCCTACTGCGATCAGGAGGATATATCTGAAGATCAGGAGCCTGTAGCATGTGTAGTTAAGGCAATAAGCGCACTGCATGAGCTCGAAGAGAGCGTTAAGGAGTCCGATGAGGAGCACGCCCTTAAACTCATACTTCGTAACGATAAAATAGATGATCGGATAGATGAAGATGAACTGGATCATGAGGGGGAAATAGTAGCTTCCCGGGCCATAGCCGCCGACCATGAAATCCTTGATGAGCCTTAAGATAAGATCCTCGTCGGCAGGCATCTTGTGGGCATAGACCATATACCCGATCTCGATAGCGAAAGCGATCGCGAACGGCACGGTATACCTTACCATCTTCGAAAGGATCCCCTTGAGCTCATAGGCATCGGATGTGCACTTTATGTTGTGCTTCTTGTAAGAGAAAGCATATACATATCCCGAGATGATCATAAAGAGCGGCACGGCCATATTGATCCAGAACGGGAAGTAATACTTGAGCTTCTCGTCAGCCGTCCACGAGAAGTGGGTCACGATAACGAATATGATGCATATCCCCTTGAGGATATCTATAAAGTGATTACGATTCGCTTTCGAAGCCTTTTTCTGAAGCTCAGACATCTGATCCTTTATCCTTATACTCTTTTCTTTTTCAATACGTAACATTATAGGGATATGGGAGTTGGCAGACCATATACCACGCCCACAAACAATGCCCGCAAATATCTGATTATCTTGTGCCCATCGACAAAAAGACCCGCTGCCAAACGGCAACGGGTCTTGTAAGTTCTGCAAATATCGTAGATAAAAGATTATCTCTTGGAGAACTGGGATGCCTTACGAGCCTTCTTGAGACCGGGCTTCTTACGCTCCTTCATACGAGCATCTCTTGTAAGGAAACCGGCGCTCTTAAGTGTTGCCTTGTAAGCATCTGCATCAGCCTCAACGAGTGCTCTTGCGATACCGTGACGGATAGCGCCTGCCTGACCGGAGATACCGCCGCCGACAGCCTTAGCGATAACGTCGAACTTGCCGTCTGTCTCTGTAGCTGCAAGAGGCTGACGAACGATGAGCTTCAATGTATCAAGACCGAAGTACTCGTCGATGTCCTTACCGTTGATAGTGATCTTACCGGAACCGGGAACGAGGCGAACGCAAGCAACAGCGTCCTTACGACGACCTGTACCGTAGAAATAAACTTTGTTAGCTTTCTTTGTAGCCATATTACGTTCTCCTCCCTATTACTGCTCGAAAGTATACTCTTCGGGCTTCTGAGCTGCGTGATTGTGCTCAGCACCTGCGTATACGTGAAGCTTCTTGAACATCTGGCGACCCATGGAATTCTTGGGGAGCATACCCTTTACTGCAAGCTCGAGAGCCTTCTCAGGGTTCTTGCTCATAAGAGTTCTGTAATCGATCTCCTTCATTCCGCCTGCATATCCGGAATGGTGACGGTAGAGCTTCTGATCGAGCTTCTTACCTGTAAGTACCATCTCAGAAGCGTTGATAACGATAACGTTATCACCTGTATCTGCGAAAGGTGTGTATGTGGGCTTGTGCTTTCCTCTGAGAAGCTTAGCAACCTCAGTAGCGAGACGACCGAGTGTCTTGCCGGAAGCGTCAATAACAAGCCATTTTCTCTCAATGTTTGCCGGTGTAGCAACAAATGTCTTCATATGACTTCACTCCTTATCAATTTCTTTATTTATGATCTAACTTATACGAGCGCCTCCGAGAAGACGCCCGATAATAATACTTTCCTGTATGACGTAAGTCAAGCTTTTTCAGTAAAAATCTTTGTAATTTGGATGAGATCTCCCGAAATCGCCGTTATTCTCCTTTATTCTTGATCAAGGGTATAAGAAATACCGACTACTATACCATCCTCAATGAAGAAAGTGACCGATGTCGTGCCGTTGTCGTAGACAAGTCCGCCATCAGCCTGAGTATCCGCATCGCCGTATGCCGAGACTACATCTTCACTAGCCGATCCGATGCTGATGCCCTCGGCCGTAAAGACCGTATCGTCACGAAATTCCACGCCGCAGATCATCGGATCGTCGTCTTCGACATCATCGGTATATGCCCTTAAGATCACGTGGTCATAAGTATAGGAATAGTCCATGCCCTGATATGCACAAGAAGGTGCGGACGTGTCTGTATGGTCATCACCCAGAGCCTCGAGTACGGATGCAGCGGGAGTATTCATAACGATGCTCACCCCTTCGTATACGCATGTATACATATCGTCGCCGGTTACAGCTGCGTCTTCATCAGCCTGAGAGTCCGCCTCCGAAGCAGCGTCTGCATTATCCGGATCTGCGACAGATGAACCTGTCTCTTCATTGATCACTACGGGTGCATTCGAGCCTTCCTCGCTCGAAGAACATCCTGCGAAAGCCATTGCCAGGACCGCTACTGCCGTCATGGCGGCAAGATACTTTTTCATAAGTCTCCTCCTAACCTTTTACGGGACTGCGTTGATTCCCCAACTGCGCAGTTCTCCGTACTGCTCGAGTTCCGCGTACTGAGCCGCGGCGAGCTCCTCGTAGGATTGTATTACAGCATCCCACTGCTGCGCAACTTCGGGCACCTCGCGATAGTCCGTGAGCTCATAGTGACGATCGAGATAGCCTCCGAAGAAATCAGCCATCTTCTCGGCGCCCGTTTTATTGAGATGCAGTCCGCCGTCATAAGTATCGATCCTCATATCAAGGCCGATCTGCCTTCTGTAGTTCTGGAAATTGATATAAGGAACTCCGTGACTCTGCGCATATTCGGACACCTGATCATCCCACTCGGAATACCAGTACGGGAACATAGTCGGTGCCTTTATGAGGACGAGCTCGATGCCGTTTTCCTCACAAAGCGTCGTGATCCTGTCGAGCCAATACATCGAATTCTTTCCGAGCTCATAGTCGAGAAGCCTCGGTGCGGGCGGGAAAGCCAGCTCCGCCTTTGTATCACATCTCATGTAATAGCCGTTAAAGGTATTGATGTTATAGTGGAAAGCATACTCGAAATCATCTGAATTAAGGGACGACCACCTGGAGTGATACCTCAGGAACGGGAAGATATACTCGAGCATATTCTCGTCCTCTGTCATGGACTCCTCGATCGAATTCCACTTCGAAGACGACCATCTCATACCGTCCAGAGTCATCCTGTTATAGGCTTCCTTCTGAGGCTCGTTATACTTAAGAGCCAGTACGTTAAATACGACTACCTTAGGCGTCTCATAACGAAGCGTATCCTCGAGAAGATAGTACGACTGCCATGTGAGCTGCTGAGCGCTGCCCCTGATATAAGATGAGATACCGTACTCGCGGTACATCTCAACGGTCGAGAAGTTCTCATATACTTCGCAGTCACCTATGAACAGCACCTCATGAGGCATGTCGCTGTCGTAGTATTCCCGGATCATGGATCCTTCGGTGATACCCGTCTGATACTTCGGGACGACAAGACACTGAAGCACCCAGAGCACGGCGACGGTAACCATCACCGAAAGCATTAAGCATACACCGATCTTTACTCTCTTCACTTTCTTTATCTCCCTTATCAGAACTGCGTATAGATAAACTGCTTCGTATCAAATCCGTGACCGTATGCGCCAAAGAGGAGCGTCACGATGATGAGTATCACGCATACCGCAAAGCCGAGCGGCATATTCGATACGAGCTTTTCCCTGATATCTTTCTTAGTAACTGCCTTATAAAGGCTCACGAGGAAGATCACGACGAGGCATACCGCCACAAGGATATATTCCTTAACGGACATTCCGAGCTCGAGGAACGAGCCGTCCGTGATCCTTCTCACCTTAAAGCCCGTGAACATCGTACCGAGCATCCTGAACGTGAGCGGCACATCCCTGTAGCAGTCGAGCATCCTGATCATGCCCATGAGGAAGAATGTCCTCACTATCTCGAATACGCCGTACCACTTATGCTTCTTAAGACCGAACTTCGAATGAAACTTTGCATACAAAGGCTCGAACTCCTGCGATACCATGATCACTACGAAGTTCAGTAGGCCCCAGACGATGAAATTCCACGCGGGTCCGTGCCAGATACCGGTAGCGAGCCAGACGAGGAAGCATGCGATATAGACGCTGATCCTCTTACCGATCACGTTACCCAGCTTCTTACGGGACTTCTTGGAAAGCTCGAGCATCTTAGGACTTATGGACAGCGGATAGAAGATATAATCCGTGAACCACTGTCCCATCGTGATATGCCATCTGTTCCAGTATTCCTTTATACTCTTTGAAAAGTACGGAAGGTTGAAGTTCTCCTCCATCTTGACGCCGAGGCATTCGCCGATACCGATAGTGATATCGATACCACCCGTAAAATCGCAGTAGAGCTCGAAAGCATAAAACAGCATCGCCGCGAACACGAAGATGCCCTGATACTGCGCCGGATCGCCGACGATAGTAAGGACCGCCTTTACGAGCCTGTCGGCAACAACTACTTTCTTA
The DNA here is from genome assembly GCA_900111435.1 of Ruminococcaceae bacterium KH2T8. NCBI lineage: Bacteria > Bacillati > Bacillota > Clostridia > Eubacteriales > Oscillospiraceae > Ruminococcaceae bacterium KH2T8. The sequence goes on along the minus strand of FOIY01000006.1, from coordinate 206,452 downwards.
AAATATCCCCAGAGTATCCTTATAAAGCCCGAGCCGAATTCACTGCCCGTGAGCCTGCGCCCTTCAAACAAGGTCTCGGAGAGCTTGTTCCATCTGCTGATGGGGCCCTGCGCGATCTGCGGAAAGAACGATACGAAGAGCGCGACCTTGAAGGGATTCTTCTCCGCTTTCGAGGTGCCGCGATAGACATCGATCACATAGCTTACCGTCCTGAAAGTATAAAAGGATATTCCAAGCGGCACGATCAGCTCGGACGGACGGATCACCTCGGACTTTAATACCGCGTTTATATTCTCGATAACAAAGTCGGTATACTTGGTCACCGCGAGTATCCCGAGGTTTAAGAGCAGGCACAGTGCCATTATGAGTTTCTTTTTTGACTTGGTCTTTTCCTTTAAGGCTTTCTTCGCGGCCTTATCGAGCTCTTCCTTATGCGACTTGATGTAGGCGTCCGACTCGGAGCCGATCTTATCCATCCACAGCGCGGCAGCCCAGGATGTTATGGCAGTCACCGCCATGCATGTCAGGAATACCCATCTCGTATCATCCGAGAGCACGACATAGATGCCGCTCGCAATGAGCAGCATCGGCCACCTCATCTTCTGCGGCGCGAGATGGTATACCGCGAATAATATCGCCGTAAATACAATGAACTTAATTGAGGTAAACAGCATCTTTTATCAGTCGTTATCGAGCCTTTGGATGAGTGCCCAGAGTGCGGATGCCGAATTAAAGTTCTCGGGGATCAATTCCTCGGGAGGTATCTGTACGTCGAGCTTGTCGTCTACTTCTGCTACGAGCGTAACGATATCAAATGAATCGAGGATCCTGTCATCGATGAGCGTAGTGCATGTCTCATAATCGACATCGTCGTGAAGGTCCTTAAGTATCTCGAGTAATTCGTCCATTATCTTTCTCCTTTCGCGCCTGCGATGGTCGCCAGGTGCTTTCGATCTATCTTTCCGTTAGGTGTCAGAGGCATCTGATCGAGCTTTACGATCTTTCCGGGGAGCATATATCTCGGGAGGCGTTCCTTAAGATCCTCGCCCAATACCTGCTCATCCTTATCGCCCGTAAAGAACAGGTGGATCCTGTCCTTCTCCTTTACATATACCGCGCAGCAGAGGCTGATCTGCTCATCCGTCGCTACATTGGCCTCGATCTCGCCAAGCTCGATCCTGTGGCCCATATGCTTTATCTGGTAATCCTTCCTCGAGACGAAGACCAGCTCACCGCGCTCATTCCTGTGGGCGATATCACCGGTCCTGTAGATGATCTCGGGGTAGTTCTTATTCAAGGGATTCTGTACGAAAGCCTCCGCCGTCTTCTCGGGATTATTGAAATATCCGAGCGTCACGGGCGTACCTGCGATACAGATCTCACCCTCATCGGCGAGCTTATCCTCATCATCAAGGAGCAGTATCCTCGTATTCTCGAAAGGCCTTCCGATCGGGATCGCTTCGCCTTCTTCAAAGTCCCTGTCGACTTCGTAAAAGCAGCTCATTCCCGTCGCCTCTGTAGGTCCGTAGAGATTGATGAATCTTGCTTCGGGGCATGCTTCTCTCCAGCGGTTGAACTGCTTTACGGGGAATACTTCACTTCCGAAAGCGATCGTCCTCAGATACTTCGGCGTCTCCTTCTTGAGAGCTCCGAGAGACGAGATCATCGTAAGTGCCGAGACTACCCAGCAGACGGTATTGATCTTCTTCTCGTTAAGAAATTCAACGAGCTTTAGAGGAAACATAAAGAGCTGCCTCGGAACGATCACGGTGGATGCGCCGAACTTTATCGTCGGATAGAGTTCCTTAAGGCAAGCGTCAAAGTAGAACGGACTCTGGTTACCGAATCTGGTATCGCGGTCGAACTTCAATACGGCCGACAGGTTCTCGATATAGTCGATTACGCTCCTGTGGCAAGCGGCAACTCCCTTGGGAACGCCGGTCGATCCGGACGTAAACACGATATAGATGGGATCCGTATCTATCTGCTCTGCCCTTATAAGGTCAAGAGCCTTCGTATCCTCGCCGAGATCAAAGATATCTTCATAGACGAGGATCTCACCGTCGAAAGCGAGCTCACCCGCCTTCTCACGGGTCTTGCGGTCACAGATCATGACGCGCGGATCAAGTGTCTTGAGTATGAGTTCAGTCCTCATGGCGGGCATCTCTTCGTCGATCGGGACATAGAAGCATCCCGCATATACGCTTCCGAAGAAAGTCGCCACGCACTGAGGTGTCTTTTCCATAAATATGATGACCGGCTCGTGAGAATATCCCTTATTTGCAAGACAGGAACCGATGCTCCTGCTCGCATCATAGACTTCCCTGAAGGTCATCGCCCTTCCTTCTGCATCTTCATAGGCGACTTTATCGGGAACTTCCTTTACCGTCGCCTCGAGATACTGAAGAACATTTCTTAACTGCATCTTATAACTCCGTATGTTTCTTTATCTCATTTATCTTATGCTCTTACGCGCATTCCGCACGCTTCGAGAGCTTCCTCTGCAAGCATCTCAAGTATATCAAAATACCCGTCTTCGAGCTTATAGGATCTGTTGATGACGGAAAGCTCGGTACATCCGAGTATCACGGTCTGCGCACCTGCCGCCGTCAGGTTATCCCTGACTTCGCGGAGCTTATCAAGATCGGGATCTCTTCCCGTCTTAACATCATCGTAGATAAGGCTCATGACCTTCGCTCTGTCGTCGTCGCTCGGGATCACTGCCTCTATGCCGAATGACTCGAGGACATCCTGAATGACGCGCGTCTTTATCGAGCCGTCGGTAGCCATAATGCCGGCCTTCCTGATACCGCTCTCCGAAAGCTTTCGCGCGGCAGCCTCAACTCCGAAAAGGATCGGAACATCGACCGACGCCTGTATCTCTTCCTTGAATGATCTTGCTGTAACACACGGTACTGCGATCGCACTTACACCTTCCCTTTGTAACTTAAGTGCGGTCTCGATTATCTTGGGCCTGGGGTCCGAATCGCTCTTTCCCAGTATAAAACTCGTTCTGTCAGGGATCTGCGGACAGCTGTAGATGATCGTCTCGAGGTGATCCCCATCCCTCTCGGCGTATGTCTTTTCTGTCAGGATCTCTAGAAAACAAGCTGTTGCCATCGGTCCCATTCCGCCAATAACGCCAAGGCTCATTTCTATTCCTCCTCAATGGTGAAATTTGTAAAGTCGAGTCTGTCCTGGACTGACTCTGTTTCACGTTCGGGCAGGTCTGTATCATCGAACTGATGCGAGTAATCGAGCTCGTCGTCGGTCCTCATGAACCAGAAACCCGAGTGCTCGAACGATGGTGAAGCGTCACAATGATACCATCCGTCAAGATTTACGAGATTCCAAAAGTGCATGGAATTTGTGGCAGGGTATCTCTCTACGCAGCAATTCTCTATTCCTGCCACATCCAGCAGTGCCTTGCAGCATGCGTAATATGTAAAGCAGTCGCCTTGAAGCGTAGTAAAGCCTTCGTACGCACCGGCGGTCCAGTCGGTCTTCGTCGAGTATCCGACATAGTGGATATTCCATCTCGCCCAGTTAAAGATCCTGAAAGCTTTCTCGACATCCGTCATGTCAGGCTCCGTGATCTCATCCAGAACTTCCTGTGCAAGACCGTATACGATCTCGGGATCTACATAGCCTTCGGGCATGGTCCTCATGGTGATCTCGACCGTGACGGTGCTGATATTTCCGACCTCATCCTCGGCCGTATAGATGACAGGGTAGACTCCGTCAGTATCGGGATCGACGGCGGAAGTATCTATCGTAAGAACGGGATCGGGATCGTAGTCGTCAGTGACCGTTACGCCCTCCCTGTACATGATGCTGTCGCCTATGAAATATTCCTTATCCTCAGCGCCTTCGATAACGGGAGCGGTATGGTCATCTATTATCGTAAAGGGAACGTGAATGACTCCGACATTTCCCGAATTATCCATGAGCTGAACGGGGACCAGATGATCTCCTCCGACGGACACATCGGGGTTCTCTTCATAGTAGGAGACCGATACGTCCGAAAGGTCATAGATATCGGTCACGCATTCATAGACGTCCGGGAGCCTTCCGGCATAGATAGTCTGGGGAACAGCCGTACCAGTAGGCGCTGTTGTATCAACGACATTAAGAACGGACTCTGTATCGAACCTTCCCGCATGAAGCGTGATGCCGTATGTTCCGGGATGAGACGTGTCGATCAGCGATACGTCCGTTACGAAATAACTGCCGTCTATAGGTTCATTAAAGAAATCATCAAGTGAGATCGCACTTCCCGTCTCGATAGTGACATTGCGTACGATCCTTGCGGCCATCTTCCTGTCGTAGTGATAAAAGAGGTCGCCGGCTAAGACTAAGGCCATGACGATATCGGCAAAGATCAAGACCTTCGTGATAGTTCTCATCTTCCCTCTTTTTCGTCGTGCCACGGTCGTCCCTCCCGATGATCAGATCACTTCTCGAGCTTGCCTGCGTCTTCCTGCATGAGATCGATGCCGCTGTCGATATTGGGATAATCTCCGGTGAAGCATGCGTCACAGAACTTGTGACCCTCTTCGCCGAGCATCTCGCCTAGCGAATCGACATTCAGGTAACCGAGTGAATCTGCACCTATTATCTCACAGATCTCAGGGATAGTATGCTGGCACGCGATGAGCGCATCACACGAAGGAACATCGGTTCCGTAGTAGCAAGGATGCATGAACGGCGGGCTCGAGATCCTTACGTGAACCTCGGTAGCACCTGCATTTCGAAGCATCTTAACGATATTTGCGATAGTTGTTCCTCTTACGATCGAGTCATCGATCATGATGACTCTCTTGCCCTTTACCGCAGGTATGATCGGATTGAGCTTGATCCTTACGGCCTGCTTTCGAAGCTGCTGGGAAGGCTTTATGAAAGTCCTTCCTACGTAGTTATTCTTAACGAAACCCTTTACATAGGGGATACCCGACTCCTGCGAATAGCCGAGCGCCGCATCAAGTCCCGACTCGGGAACACCGATAACGATATCGGCAGGTACGGGGTGCTGCTTTGCAAGAAGAGCACCTGCACGAAGCCTGGACTCATATACGGAGATGCCGTCCATGACACTGTCGGGACGAGCGAAATAGATATATTCAAATACGCACTTTGCTTCTCTCTTGGGAGTAGTAAGTACGCTCCTTATGCCTTCATCATCAACGATCACGATCTCGCCGGGCCTTACGTCTCTTACGTACTGCGCGCCGACCGAATCAAGAGCGCACGACTCGGATGCAAATACGATATCGTTGCCGAGAGTACCCATTACAAGGGGCTTTAAGCCGTAGGGGTCACGTGCGGCGATGAGCTTTCGGGGACTCATGACGAGGAGAGCATATCCGCCCTCGATCTCCGTCATGACTTCGCGAACGGCGTCCTCAACGGAAGGCGTCTCGGAACGCTTCTTAGCAAGAAGATATGCGATGACCTCAGAGTCAACATCGGTCCTGAACATCGCACCTTCGCTCTGAAGCTTCTTCTTTAAGGAGATGCAGTTCGTGAGATTACCGTTATGTGCAATGGATAATGTGCCCTTAACATACTGTGTTACGAGGGGCTGTGCATTCTCGGGCGTGCTGGCTCCCGTTGTCGAATACCTTACATGACCGATCGCGATCGAACCCTTGAGGGCACTTAATCTTTCGGGAGTAAAGACATCACTTACGAGGCCCATGTCCTTCGATACCCTGATGGTACCGTCGTCATTCACTGCTATACCGCAGCTTTCCTGGCCTCTGTGCTGAAGTGCGAACAATCCGTAATAGACCGCCGAAGAGATATCTATATCGTCCTTATCGTATATTCCGAATACACCGCATTCTTCATGTAGACCGTTGAACATAAAAGTTTCGTCCTCGCTTTTGCTGATATCACAAGATAGATTTTATCACTTGATCTAAAAAGTCATATCACGAGTTCGAAAGATATCTCGCACGAAATTAATAACGCGCGTATGAACGTTTTTAGATAAGTTGCGTATAATCAGGTATATGGATACCTACGCTAGTTACAAGAGCTGCACGCTGTGCCCCAGAAGATGCGGGATCGACCGATCTCAAAAGGTCGGATTATGCGGCATGGGAAGCGACGCGGTCGTAAACCTCTATATGCTCCATCACGGCGAAGAACCTCCGATCTCGGGACCCCTTGCCGAAAAGGACTCGAGGGGATCCGGCACGGTATTCTTTGAAGGCTGCTCTTTAGGGTGTCCATTCTGCCAGAACAGAGTGATATCCAAAGGTCCGACAGGCAAGGGTATTCCCTGTGACGCCGCGGCTCTCGCCGACATCTATCTCTCACTCGAGCAGCAGGGCGCCTACAACATAAATCTCGTAACTCCGATGCACTTCGCGCCGACCGTCGCGGACTCGATCGGCAAGGCCCGTGATCTGGGGCTTTCCATTCCCGTTGCGATAAATTGCGGCGGCTACGAATCCTTAGATACTATTCGGATGTTCGACGGCCTCGTCGACATATTCATGCCTGACTTTAAGTTCTGGGACAGTCGGCTCTCGTCCGATATCCTCCGCGCGCCCGATTACCGCGAGGCCGCAATCGCCGCTATTGGAGAGATGTACCGTCTTACCGGACCTGTGGTCCTTGATCCTGAGACCGGGCTCATGAAGAAAGGCCTTATCGTCAGACATCTCATGATGCCGGGACAGCTCTTCGACACCAAGAAGATCCTTGACCACCTGACCGCGGAATACGGAAACAATATATATATCAGCCTGATGAATCAATATACGCCGATGCCCCACCTTAAGGACATCGACTGTCCAAGACCCGACATACTGATGCGGACGCTTCCCAAGGGGCACTACGATTCCGCGGTCGATCATCTCTGCGATCGCGGCCAGACGATGGCTTTCGTGCAGGACGAGTCGTCGCAGGGCGACATGATGATCCCGCCGTTTAAGAGCTGAGTGCGCCGTCTGCAATTCTTGACGTTCACTGCCAAATACACGGACAAATTGGAACGGATTTGTCCGTCTTTTTGTCCATGGGGAACTTCACTGCCAAATACACGGACAAATTGAGTCGAATTTGGCCGTCTTTTTGTCCATGAGCTACCCCTGCGACCGCAATCCGGTTCGATCACGCCGTCCGCGGGCACGAGCGAAAGCGCACTGCGGTCGGAGGGCGGAGCTGACACTATGCTCGAACGAACCCGGCGCGCCCCGCGACCGCCCCCCACACAACAAAAGCCGCGATGATTACCACCGCGGCCTTATCGTTTCAGGATCAACTGATCAGCGTTATCAGATGTTGGCGTCTATCCAGGAAGCGAGTTGAGGCAAAGGCTTGAAGCCCATTTCTTCTGCTGCTACCTCTCCGCCCTTAAAGATCTTGAGCGAGGGAATGGATTCTACGCCATACTTGATAGCGAGCTCTGTATTTGAGTCGACGTCGATCTTGGCAACCTTGATCTTTCCGTCGTACTTCTCGGCAACCTGTGCTACGACGGGAGCGAGCATCTTACAGGGACCACACCATGTAGCCCAGAAATCTACAAGTACGGGAATGTCGGAATTTAATACCTCTGATTCGAAGTTATCGGCGTTTACGATGATCTCAGCCATAATAACGTCTCCTTTCGTGTTCCTTATTTCTGAAGTTATTTTATAATGATTCTAAATTAAAGTCAACATGTGGTGCGTCACCCGGCAGCGCGACCGTAAAGCAACACGGCAACCACTGGCACATCGAAACGCAAACACGCGCCGCCCATCCGCGCAACTCACTCTGTCACGGCGCGCCATGAACCGTATGCGATCCGCTGTACTCCCAATCGTCTGCGAGGAAGTTGATGCCGCTTCCGCCGCCGACGGGGCTTACGATATAAAATGCCGTTCCCACTTCATACTTATCAACGTCATCGTCACCGAGCCTTCTTGTTTGGCCGTCAGACAGATCGACGAGCCATACGCCATCTTCCTGATACTTCTTTTCGACAGTTACGTAAGATACCGTAAAGTCGCCCGTAATGTACTCGGCGATCATGTCGTCATCGAATCTTGCCTTGCCGTTACCGACCTCGCCGCTCAATGTACTGATCTTCACTCCCGAGTCACTGACATTCGGCAGGTACGCAAAAAGAAATATTCCGACTCCGAGGCAGAGGAGAGCCATGATCATGGCAAATATCCTGCCGCCCGTATTATTGTGATACTTGATGTCGTAAGGATCGGAAGGATTCACCTTGATCTCCTCTACGGAACCGACGGCGGGCTTCAATGCTCCCGTCCTCATATCATTATCCTGGAAAGCCTGATATGTCTGTCCGTTATAGTAATACTCAAATACCGGAGTTCCGACGATATAAATACGTCCCCTGCCTTTATTGTTGTTGCTTCCGTCGGTCATCTTGACGTAACCGATACACGTACCGGTGACATCTTCGGTATAAGCAGTCCTGCTCCTGACGGCCCCGATCAGGGTATCGCATAAGAAGAACAGACCGCCAAGCGTAAAGAACATTGCGCCTGTTAATGCGACCGACTTGCCCACACCGATGACCGAAGACGTAAGCGTAGGGATGATGATAGAGATACCGAATCCGATACAGATAAGTCCGGCGAACCATGTGGGAAGCTTGCTCTTTCCCGGCTTCTTCTTTATAGTCTCATCCTCGTGCTTGACCGGAAGCATGGCGATTATACCGAAAACAGTAAATATCGCTCCGAAAGTACATACACAGGCCGTGACCATCTTCATGAGCGAAAATACCACCGCCAGGATCACACCTGTAAGGAATAACACAACCGGGAAATACTTCTTGATATTTCCGACCAGGTTGTCCTCCGGAGCGAAAGAAGTCTTAAAGAACTCCTTTGCTGCCTCGAGTTCCTGCTGTACGATCTCGGAACGCTCTTCGGCGCTCGTTACCGACTCGGTGCTGAAATAGTAGAACTGATAGTCCTTGAAATACTGCATAACCTTCTCCCCCTTAAATTACGTTCATCCGCCCCCTCAAGCGGATCATATCATCATAGTTGCGACCAATACCGCTCCTGCTATGATCAAGATAACTGCTGCGACGATGCTCGATCTGATCGTCGACTTCTTCGTAGCCAGAGACAGGAATTCATCCGGGTCCTCGGGATCTACGAGTATGGTTGCCGTCTCACCGTATGCGGGCTTTAACATGCCTCTTGTAAAGATATATTCCGAAGCCTGATGTTCGATGCCCTTATACATATAAGTAAATACGGGGCAGCCCACGATACGTGTTCTGGTGTGATTCTGGTTCTTAGTCCTTACTGCCTTCTTTATATAGCCGACGCACTTGGCTTCGATCTCATCCGTGAAGATATTCTGTGCTCTCTTGTTGACGTCGATGATCGAGACTATGGCGGAGATAAAGCCTCCGAAGCACATGATCGCCGATCCGAGCTTTACGCACTGAATGCTCTCCATGCTTCCCGAAAGAAGGAGCGGGATCAAAAGCCCGAGGCCGATCGAAAAGCATACCGCCGCCGATACGGGAGGTGTGAGCGGTGTTCCGTAGCTGTTGATGTTGCGGGACCTTCTCGTCTTACCCATCAGCGCCATGACTCCGAAGAAGATCATGAGGACCGCTCCGAATATCGCTGCGAGCTTATAGGATTTTGCCATGAGCGCACCTACGATGCCGAAGAACGATCCTATTCCGATGATCAAAGTTATTGCCTTCCCTGCCGGAGTCTGCGGACCTTCAGCTCTTTCGCCGGGGACCGCAAATTCCTTATTCTTAAAAGCGTCTACTATGACCTCTAATTCATGTGACTTGACTATCTGTTTTTCTTCATACGAAGTAGTCTGCTCCGTACTGAAGTAGTACAGACGCATACTGTCGTCATATTTCATCTTATGTTCCTCCCTTATCCACGTTCCGAAAACAATAATATTATACAACAAAAAGAAAAGCCTGTGTGAGACACACAGGCTTCATATTATGTGGAGCGGGATACGAGATTCGAACTCGCGACTTTCACCTTGGCAAGGTGACACTCTACCACTGAGTTAATCCCGCGCTTCAAGCGACGAAAGTAATTATATTTTGGGAAACCGTATTTGTCAATACGATTTTTATAAAAAATCACTGCCTTTTTGAAAAGGCAGTGATATCAGGGTCTGGAGCAGGCTACGGGGTTCGAACCCGCGGCATTCAGCTTGGGAAGCTGACACTCTACCAACTGAGTTAAGCCTGCTTTTTATCTTCCGCTTCGCCAGCGAGCTTTATGTGGTCGCTGCCGCAGAAGCTTATGAAGTCATCGCACATCTCATGCCTGAATGAATCAGTCTCATAAGGCACCCAGAACTGGGTATCCGAGAAGTTTGCCCAAAAGAGCATATAGGATGTCCTGATGCCCGCCTCGCACGATATAAGCGCATCGTGGAGACGCGTAAACCAATTATTCACCAAATTACCGCTCGGCGCAAGACCTTCGTAGAAACCGTCAGGCTTACTGTCCAGCGTACGAAGTCCTATCTCCGCGATCGCATAGATCTTTCCGTGATCCTGTGCGCAGGACGCGAGGACCTTGAGCGATGTCTGAAGCTTATCGAAGAATCCGTCATCCTCGGAAGGCCTGTCGTGATATATATCGATGCCCACGATATCCACGTAATCGTCGCCGGGGTAGCGGTCCATTACATCCTTATCCTCGGTAAAGAATCCGTTGACGGAATAGCAGTAAAGGAAATTCTTTATGCCCTTCGTATCGGATAAGTAATCGCAGGTGTATCTGAAGAGAGCCTTATAGTCCTCGTCCGAAAGATGCGGTCTTCCCCACCAGAACCAGGAGCCGTTCGACTCATGGAAAGGCCTGAAGATCATGGGGATCCTCTCACCGTCTAAGTCAACGCACTTGACCGCAAAGTCCGCGATCATGTCGAGAAACTTCGTGTACTTGGCATTGAGGTCGCCGCCCGGCATTATGCGCCTGCCGACATTCCCCTCCGTGATATTCGGAGAGTAATCGAAATAGTCGTCACCGCCAAGCGAGAAATTCGGCATATGCGCAGAGAGCGTGATGATGACTCCCTCCTTGTGAAGCTGCTTTACGACCTTTACGAGCTCAAGGAGCGTTCCCTCGTAGCCCATAAAGGCCAGAGTATCCACACCTACGACAGCCGGATGATAACCCGTAAGATTCTTGATATCCGACTCCGAGCCGTCGTTCACCTTAAGAGAAACACCGATATGACCGGCGTTCTGGTGCCCGAGCAGTATATAGTCTGAATATGATGCATCCTCGAGCTTTTCGAGGAGCGATGTCACACTCGGCTCTCTGTTATCCATTCTTCATCTTCTTCGTAAAGTCACCGAAGGGATCCTGGATATCGGTAATATCGCCGCCCAGGTTCTGGATAGCGGACATGATCTCATAAAAGAGGTCTCTGTCGATAGTATCCTGATGTCTGTTTATATAGCTCTTGAGCATGGGAACAGCCTTGCCGTCACCGTAGTCCGCGAGGCAGATAACGGCATAGATCTTGTTGTTCATATATCTGAAAGCGGAACGAAGCGCATCGTAGATCTCCTCGCAGGGCTCATTCTTTCCAATGTTCGTAAGCATGATCACGAGATCCTCACAGGGTCCCTCGAGACCGTCATCCTTATGCTCGTTGAGTTTCTCGATAAGAAGAGGGATCGACTCATCGGGGAAAGCCTCTATGTATTCCGCTACGGAATCAGCAACGAAATCAGGGATCTTCGGATAGCTCATGAAGCGATCGAGTACCTGAACGAGAAGTCCTGCCTCGTTCATCTGAGCGAGCACCTTAAAGCATGCCTTTACCTTCTGAAATTCCATCTCGAAGAGAGTATCCTCATTGCCGAGTTCCTCATCGGTCCATGCAGCGTCCTTGACGATCTGCTCGGCATAGGAGATGACTTCTTTCCTGTCCTTCTTTCCTGCGACCGCATTAACGATCGAATCGGGTACTCCGCGGTCGAGCTCGAGAGCGCTGTACTCCAATATCTCCTTGAGCTCATCGAAAGGAAGCTCCGCGAAATACTCGTTCATGGACTTGCCGCCGAGAAGGTCACTTGGCTCCTGCTCCATGATCCTGCTCTGCTCTTCGGTCTCCTGCATTGCTACGCGCTGAAGGTATGTCTCATATGTGACGTCGTCCTCCTCGGGAGGCCTCTCGTCCATCTTGTCTGCGAATTCATCTATCTTCTGATCGAGGATAAGTCCTACGAGCTGATCATATCTTTCGAGGACCTGCTTAATCTCTTCTTTCATCTTGATGCTCCTAAGTTTTGATATCGTTGATTTTACAACAAAAGGCCCCCGATATCCATCGAGGGCCCTGTCATCTGGAGGTGCCACCCGGATTTGAACCGGGGAATAAAGGTTTTGCAGACCTTGGCCTTACCGCTTGGCTATGGCACCATGTGCCTGAATATTATGCTTTAGAGGTCTATCTTTGTCAAGAGCAATAATTCCCCGAAGATTTAAATATGTTCTTATTATCTCTTTACGGTTTCTTAAAAGTTTTTTACAGATACTGTTCTATAATGATTCATATGATCTGGAATATATATAAATGGGAAATGCAGAGGATAACCTCGAACTGGAAGCGATCGGCAGCCGTTCTTCTACTGCCCGCCGCGCTCATGATGGTGGCCCTTAACGTCTTCCCGATGCTCATAAATTATTTATCGACCGGAACTTTCGGAAAGACTGTCGTATATATCGTCGAAGCCCCCGACTCCTTCAGCGAGTACTTAGACGAGATAGACGGCAGGACCGCATTTAAGATAAACAGCATAAGCAAGAAGGATTTCGAAAGCGACTACCAGGGGACCGATTTTACGAAAAGCCTCAAGAAAGGCTCGATCTTCGTATTCTTTGACAGCAGCGAGGATATCTCTTTCGACGACGAGATCGCCAGATACTACTCTAATCTCGCTCAGGGGTACGAAGGCGCGATAAGCCACGCGACGATAACGATGGCATTCGACGGATCTTCTTTCCTTATGGAGACCAAGGTCGACGGCTTCAGCCAGGTAGTGATCGACGGCTATATCGCTTCACTCCCTGATAAGCTCGCGGGAAGCGATCTGAGCACGGCGCAATCTACATTCACGGTTGACGAGTTCAATCCGGTAGTAAAGATACTCGATCACAGATCCGAAGCTAACTCCAGAGCCGCGGACGTTGTTCCCGGGATCATGATCCTTCTTATGTATTACTGCGTATATTCGCTTACTTGCGATCTCTTCGCGGCCGAGAAGGACAGAGGATTCTTTAATAAGCTCCTGCTGACCCCCGTCCCCGGGAAGACGATAGTCTACGGAAAGATGCTCTGCATACTTACGATATCAACGGCATCGGCGCTCATCGCATTCTTCTTCCTGTTTTTGTCATCCTGGCTCAACACGAGTAACGATGCGATGTCGCTCATTCCTTTCGGCATGCTCCTTACGACTTCGCAGATTCTGATGATGCTCCTCGTAATCGTGACGAGCGCCTTCATGATGACTGCCACGACGACCTATGTCGTATTCTCTCTGGATAAGATGCAGGACATAATAATCAACCTCCAGCTGCCTCTCGCGCTTCTCCTGATGGACTTCTTCATCATGATGCTTCGCGGCAACAGGCCTTTCGCGCTGGAGCTCTTCTTCCCCATGCACAATGCGATCTGCATGATCAGGGATATATTCTGGTCGGAAGACAGACCCTGGAGGCTTCTCATAGTAGTGGCAGTCAATATTATCTGGGGCATAAAGATCCTAAGACGACTCTTTCAAAAGGAGATATTCAAATGAGCAGTGAAGTAATGATCTCTTTAAAAGATATACATAAGAGCTATAACAAGTCATCCGAGACCATAAAGGGCGTAAGCTTTGAGGTCACGGCGGGCGAAGTATACGGACTTTTAGGTCCCAACGGCGCGGGAAAGACGACGCTCATGCAGATGATCTCGACCTTATCGTCTCCGACGTCGGGCGATATCACGATCTGCGGCATGTCCCCTGCCAAGGACCGCCTCAAGATCCACGAGAAGATCGGCTTTCTCACGACTGAAGTAAAGCTCGATCCGCTCTCGACGCCTGATAAGCTCTACGATTTCTTCGCGGCGCTCTATAACATCGACAAGGCGGAAGTTCCCGCGAGGAAGCAGATCGCTTTCGAGAGATTCGGCATTCATCCTTTCGCGAATAAGAGGATAATCGAGCTCTCGACCGGCATGAAGCAGAAAGTCTCCATCGCGATCAGCCTTATCCACGAGCCGCCCGTCATCATCTTCGACGAGCCGACGAACGGACTAGATATCCTGACCTCCAAGCAGGTAACGGATTATCTTCTGGAGCTCAAGGATCAGGGACGCGCGATCATATTGTCCACACATATCTTCTCGGTAGCGGAAGATCTTTGCGACAGGATAGGAATACTCGTAGACGGAAAGATAGTAGCGGAAGGAAACAGCAAGGAGCTCATGGGACTTACGGGAACATGCAGGTTCGAGGACGCATTCTTCACGCTCTATAAAGAGAACCACCATGAATAAGAGAGGAATAACGGCGATCGCCAAAAAGGCATTTCGCAACAGCGGCGGATTAAAGAGTAACATCTCGGGCATTACCCTCGCGATCGGCATTGTCTTCACTATCGCGTTCATATCGGCGATCGTAAGCCTGTTCATGCCCTGGAGGGATTATTTCTACCACGGCGACGAGGCATACGATATCGTGTTCATCCATACGCCCGAGTCTCTAAAGAGATACATAAATGAGAACCGCCCCGAAGTCAGCATGTACGACAGTAAGAAATACGACGTCTCCGCTTACGACTTCGTGGAATTCGGCAAGATCATGCACGAGAAGGGCGCTTTCATCCTTATATATTTCCCCGAGGATTTTGACGAAAGGATCTACTCGGGCTCCGAGGATGCCCCCGAGGTCCTTACCTACTACAGGACCGATTCGGTGCTCTATACCGAGTGGAAAGAATATATCGTCGACGACTATATGGACGATTACCTGAACTTCATAAACGCTGAGCTTGGTAAGCCCGCCGTAGATATCACGGAGGTGAACATCTCGAAATACCCTGTCCAGACCGCTCCCGAGACGGACGGATGGACCAACGCGACCAGATATGCCGCGAATTCGGTCATCCCTCTGATCCTCTTTATCGGCATCCTTTATATGTCCATGAACTCCGGCACCAACGTCATCGCGGGCGAAAAGGAAAAAGGCACGTTCGCAGCGGTGCTCCTGAGCCCCATCCCGCGAAAGGATATAATCATCGGTAATCTCATCGGCGTCTCGATGGCAGCCGCGATCCCTGCAGTTATCTTCTTCCTGATCTGCTGCATCGTCCCGTTCTATACCGGTGTCTACGGATTCATCATCGGATTGCCGCTCCTTTTGAGCCTTGTTATATTCATCGCCGCGGCGACGCTCCTTATATCCGTAATGAACGATTCGGTAGTATCGGCTCAGACCGCATATCTGCCTTTGTTCTTCATACTCGTAACTATCTGTATCACCTGTATCCAGAATGTCGACCAGGCTGAGAGCGTCTACAAGTGGGTTCCGATCTACGGCCATTTCTACGGCCTCGGGTCAATCCTTACGAACTGCGATATCTACGATATCCTTAACGCAACGATCTGCACGATATCAACGCTCATCCTGAGCGGTGTCATCTGCATGGTCTCCATTAAGCTTCTAAGCCTCGAGGCATTCACAGTCTATACGGATGCCGATTCGGATAAGAAGGACAGGAGATTCCTTACGGATCCCGCATACAGAAAGTCACTCCCCGAATTCCTGATCGACAGGATCACCTACCCGCTCGTAATATTATCGGTTGCACAGATCCTCGCGATCATCCCGACGATCATCAAGTATTCGGGCGACAGCAGATATGCCGAATTCATTGCAGGCCTTCGCGACGTAAAGTCGATCCCCGAGATCATATCGGTTTCTTTCGAAGTCATATCGATATTCCTCTCGGATCCTCTCTTCCTCGCGCTCATGGGACTTGGGTACCTTCTCATAATCACATGCTATGTCTTGAAGACACGTAAGGATATGCCCGTCGGAAAGAGCCGCGATCTTAAGACCTGCATGACGACAGTCGGACTTACGCTTCAGAAGTCTTCGCTGACCAAATATCTCGGGGGTCTCGTGCTCGGAACGGCTCTCATGTCCGCAGTATGCCTGGTACTCAAGATCACGGGACAGCTCAGGTTCGAAGGCCTGGCTCTCACCGGCGGATCGATCCCTCTGGTACTCGTATCGATCCTCATGTGGATCCCTCAGGGCGCCTGCGAAGAAGTGATGTTCAGAGGCTATATGATCCCCGACCTCAAAAAGAGAGTCGGTTTCACATGGTCGATGCTCCTGTCATCCATATTATTCTCGGTATTCCACAGCATGAATGTCGGCTATACGCCCTTGGCTTCCGTAAACCTCTTCCTGATCGCGCTCCTCTTTGCCATGATCTCCTACAAGAGCGGCAGCATCTGGATCACGTGCGGCGCGCATACGGCATGGAATTTCTGTCAGGGTAATCTCTACGGGCTTCAGGTCAGCGGCTCGGAGCTCAACGGCGCGATTCTCAAGACCTCCTACCTTTCCGGCGCGAAAGACATCATCACGGGCGGATCATTCGGTCCCGAGGGCGGACTTGCGGTAACTGCGATCATCGTGCCGATCCTTATCGTTATGACCGTGATAGTTATAAAGGACAGAAAAAAGGGACACCCTCTCTGGAGTTGATCATCTCGAAAGAGGAATCGAATACATTACTTAAAGTCTCGGTATCGAGCCTTTCCTTAACGGCGACGAGCTTACCATCCTTCATGAGGACGAAGCGGTCCGCGAACCTTGCGGCCGTATTAACATCGTGGAGCACTACGATAAAGGACTTCTGTTCCTTATCTCTAAGCTCCGCGAGCTTCTTCATCGTTATCTGAGTATGTCTGATATCAAGGTTGGACGAGGGCTCGTCAAGGATCGTCCACTCGGTGTCCTGAGCCAGGGCACGCGCGGTCATGCAGCGCTGCTTCTCTCCTCCTGACAACGTATCGAATATGCGGTCCTCGAGACCCGTAAGCTCCATGTCGACTACTGCCTTATCTACGAGGACCTTATCTTCTGCGGTAAGTCCCGTGAAGAAGCGCCTCTTGTCATAGCGACCGAGCGCGACCGTGTCGTAAGTCGTGAGAGCGACATTACCGAATACATCCTGAGGGACATATGAGATCTGACCTTCCGACGCATATCTTTCGATCAGAGCCTTTACGAGGGTCGTCTTTCCGCAGCCGTTAGGGCCTAAGATGCAGTGGATCTTACCCGCTTCGAATTCATGCGTAAAAGAATCGAGCACGACCCGCTTTCCGTATTTGACGGTGATGCCGTCAGCCTTAAGTGCCTTGCCGCTCACAGCTTTATCCCCTTTCTTCCGGCTCTTACCCTGCTTACTGCAAGAAGCCAGAGGAAATAAGGTGCGCCGATAAGGCTCGTGATGGCACCGATCGCCATCTCACCCGGGGCTACGATAGTCTTTGCTACCGAGTCGCAGAGCACCATAAAGCATGCGCCGACGAAGAAGCATAGTATCAGCTTTCGTCTCGCCCTGTAAACCTTAAAGAAAGATACGATATGCGGGATTATAAGACCTGCAAATCCGATGATACCGGAATTTGCTACACAGAATGCCAGGAGTATGGACGAGAGGCACAGCACGGCTCCGAGTGTCCTGGACTGACGAACTCCCACTGAGAGGGCTGCCTCCTTGCCGAGCTTTAGGACATCGATCTGAGGACTCACCCAGATAAGGAGCGGAACGCAGATCGCAACAACTACCGCGAGCACCTTGGTCTTCGATGTCGTGGAAGCCGAAAACGTTCCGAGCATCCACATATAGACACGCTCCATGCTGTCCATGTGAAGTGTCATAAGGACCGTTATGAATGCACTCATTATAGACGAGATCGCGATGCCCGCGAGAAGAGTCGAAGACGTATCGTATTCGCCGCTTCCCCTGGCGATCGTAAAGATAAGTACCCATGTAACTGCCGCACCTATGACGGCACCTATGTAGCTTCCCGTAAATCCGTCTCCGATGATCACGATATTAAGACCCGAGACGATAGCTATGGCCGCACCGAGCGCACTGCCCGATGAGATTCCCAGGACTGAAGGATCAGCCATCGGATTACGAAAGACACCCTGCATGACGCATCCTACCGATGCGAGCGCCCCGCCGCATAATGCCGCGGTCAGGACTCTGGGGATCCTTACTTTCCCGATTATGGTCACCGCCGTAGGTGACAGCTCATCCTTCATCCCTGAAAGGAAATAGATTACTTCGCGAATAGATATGTGACTGCTGCCGAGACAGCATGAGGCTGCCACCACGACAAGAGTCGCGATGACAGCCACTGTCAGCTTAAGATAAAAATGATCAGGCTGCCTCTGCATCAGCTTCTGTTTCAGCTGCAGATGCGTTAGCGCCGCTAATAGCCTCCTGGATAAGGATGACTGCGTCGAGGTTCCTCGGGCCCTGTCTCTCGAACATGTTGCTGTCTACGGCGATTACTCTGCCCTCCTGAACAGCTGTAAGGGAAGAATAGGGCTCAGTCTCAAGGAATGCGTCATAACCCCATGAAGGTACGAGGATATAGTCAGGATCAGCCTCAAGGAGTGCTTCCTGAGAGTAGCTCCAGCCGGATACATCGCCTGCGGCATTGATAGCACCTGCAGTAGTGATGATATCGTTGATGAATGTATCGCCGCCTGCTGTGTAGTCGCCGTACTCACCGTAACCCATGCAGTAATATACGGATACGGAAGGCTCTTCCTCGGCAACATTGTCTGTGATCTCGTCAAGCTCAGCCTGAAGCTCAGCTACGAGAGCCTCACCCTCTTCGTGAGCACCGATAACGTCAGCTACGTCAGCGATAACGCCGAACATACCTGTAAGTGTTGTCTCGTCCCTGATGATAACAACGGGGATACCGAGCTCAGTGATAGCGTTATAAGCTTCCTCACTGAAGATAGAAGATGCGATGACTACGTCGGGCTCGAGAGAAGCGATGAGCTCTGTGTCGGGAAGATCGATAGGTCCTACATCCTGGATATCGAATACTTCTGCAGGATAATCGTCATAGGAAGATCTGCCTACGAGCTTGTCCTGTGCGCCGAGAGCAAATACGATCTCAGTAAGAGCGGGAGATACGCTTACTACAGTCTCGGGCTCAGATTCGATCGTAACTTCGTTGCCGTAAGCATCCGTGTAAGTCAGAGGATAGATGGAATCATCTGCGGCTGTTGTCTCTTCTGCCGTGGTCGTCGTCTCTTCTGTCTGAGCGGCCGTAGCAGCTGTTGTTGTCGTCTCTTCAGTTGCTGTTGCGCATGCGCTGAAGAGTGTTGTTGTAACGGCAAGTGCCAATACAACACTCAACACTTTCTTCTTCATACTTTTTCTTTCCGCGATCACCGCCGCCCTCCGCAGCCGTGCGCTGAATAAATAACTCATCGGCAGGTTTCCTGACTCATGCCGTTTAGCGTCTCTCCCCTTCTCAGGTGCCCGACGGGGGCACCCAATGGATATCGAAAGCCGCGTAAGCACTGACAGTAGCGGGGGCTGCCACGGATTTACACCGTGTTCCCTTTTAACCCTTTTTACGGGGCACCGACGGCATGTTCATTATATAGCAATAGCAAAAAATGCTTCAATTGTTATAATGTACATAATATGAAAGTAGAAGAATCGATAAAAACAGACAGCAAAGCAACGAAGCTCCTTAGCGACCATAAGGATGTCATATTGCTGTTTCTGGCCTCAAGGCTCATATTCACGGTCCTGATGGCTCTGACCCCGACTCCTTTCCTTGAGATCTGGGGGCTTTTCGATACTGTCCACTACAGGCAGATCGCCGCATCAGGCTACAACGAAGAGATCACGGTATTCTTTCCGGTCATCCCACTTCTCATAAGATATATCTCGGATGTCGGACTCGTCATCCTCAATAACATCGCGTTCTTCTTTTCACTCGTACTTATTAAGTACATCCTTAAGGATCACTATAACTTCAAAGAATACGGCACGGTCATCGGCATACTGGCCTTCTCGCCCCAGTCTTTCTTCTCGATGCTCGAATATACGGAGTCATTATTCTTCCTCCTGACCGTCTCGGCATTTATCCTTTTTATTAAGAAAAAACACTTCTGGGCTCTGGGACTTATCCTCGGACTTTCGGTCGCTACTCGTAACTCGGGCTCGATGCTCTTCCTCGCGATCTTCGTCGGAATGTGCATACAGTGGTTCCGCAAGGAAATCAAGATAGTCGATATCCTTGTAACTTATATCCCTGCTACGGCCATCAGCCTTATCTACCCTATCTATCTTCAGGTGAATTACGGCAACTGGAAGATCTTCATGGATGCGCAGATGGACTACTGGCTCAGGATGTCATCTAATATCTTCAAGACTACGTTCATCGAGCTGCAGGTCATCTTCACCGATACTTATAAGTACGACGGCATGGACTTTACGATCCTTAATAAGACCAATGAGGCATTATCGCTCATCCTGTTTATCGCAACCTGCATCCTGCTCTTTATCGAGATCCGCCCGATGGTAAAAGCCAAGAAAGTCAACGCGGAGTCTCTCGTACTGGTGCTCTATACGGTATTCTTCCTCATCACGATCAACATGACGATCAGGGATCCTCATATCGACTGCCCGACAGACAGCTTTTACAGATATTACGCGGGACTTTTCCCCTTATATCTCATGCTCAGGAATATCCGCCGCAAAGAAGCACTGCAGATCACGCTCATGGCCACGCTCTTTATCACGATGGTGACATCGTTTCTCTTTGCAAAGGGAATATTCTTCTTCTGATCCCGACCGCAGTAAGAGGAGATCGCCTCAGCGATTCTTATATGCGTTATAGCGGAATATCTCTTCTCGAACTTCCGGGTCTATCTCTGATATGATCTCAGCCTTCGGGCGCCCGAGGTAGTATCCCTGCAGGAGGTCAGCTCCGAGCTCGATACATGTCTTGAGCTCATCGGAAGTCTCAACGCCCTCAGCAAGCACAAGGAAATTATTGTCATGTGCAAACTGGGCAACTTCCTTCACGAAATGCTGCTTTTGCGGATTATCGTTGATACCCATGAGAAGCATCCTGTCGATCTTAACGTAGTCGGGCATATATCTTAAGAGGTTTACAACATTTGAGTATCCCGTTCCGTAATCGTCGATCGCACTCTGGATGCCGAGCTTTCTTATCTGGGTCTTCATCTTATCGAGCATCTCGTCATCTGCTTCACGCTGCTCGGTGAGCTCGAGGACGATCCTGTCGGAGTACTGCTTGAGCTTAGGCGCCACGATATCGGTATCTTCATCCGTCCAGGTAACGCCCGTGATGCAGTTTATAAAGAGCTTTCGTTCATTAAAGAGATTCTTCTTATTCTCATATTCGCGAAGGACATTATAGAAAGTCGACCTCTCGACATCGTAGATCCTGCCCAAGTGCTCGGCGTACTCGATGACCACCGCGGGGCCGATATACGGGTCGATATCAGGCCTCATCAGAGCCTCGAAAGCGAATATCTCGCCGGTCTTCGCACTCACGATCGGCTGATAGTGATAGTTGAACCTGTTCTCGTCGAGGAGGTTCTTTACCGTCTCTGCGATCTTCTTCTGCTCGGGAGTAAGAGACGAATCGAGGCGCACCTTCTGCTCGCGCACCTTGTTGTTGTTCTTTATGGATACCGCGAGATTTATAAGGCTCTCGAGCTCATTGATGCTTCCGCATCTTCCTACCTTCTCACCTGATACGACAACTATATCGTAGTCATGCGGGAGGTTATATTTCGCGACCTCCTCAGATATCCTCATCCTGATATCGTGAAGGATCTTGCCGTTACTTTCGTCCGTCAGCTGAGCTATCACGAACTCGTCGTTACCGAGCCTTGCACAGATAGCACCTTCGCCGACAGAGTCGCGGAGGATATGCGCGAGCTTTATTATCGCCTTATCGCCGCTCTTTCGGCCGTATGCGGAATTTATAACGTTAAGGCCTGAGATATCAAGTGCCATAACGCTCACATAGCAGTGAAGCTGCATCGATCTTTCTATCATGGGATCGGCGTGCTTCAGGAAACCGTCGTAGTTATAAAGTCCCGTCAGGCTGTCGATATATCTGCTCGCTTCGATCTTCTTATTCGTACCCAAAAGGACCTTGAGCCTTCTTAAGGATTCGAGACCGTACATGACGCTTACGAGCCACATGCAGTAGCTGTGATCGAGCCTTGCGAGTGATCCGTTAAGCCCTAAGACCGCATAGCCGAAGCTGCTGTCGTCAAAGTGCACGGGAGTAAAGATAAAGCATCTGGGCTCATCCGAAGGCTCATGGAGCTTCGGGAGCATCTCCAAAGTATCGAATGTCTCCATGAAATCGAGGCGGTCCTCGCCTTCACCTTCCCTGCCGCATGAAAGTACATCGATCATACGGTCGGAATATCCGGTCTTCAGGGCTTCTCCCACCTTGAACGTGTCCTCTGCCCAGTATGAATTGAGGCAAAGGTCGAAGCTGTCAAAAGGTCTTATCTGGAATGTATAGGACTGCACCGAGTCCATGACGCTCTCCAGGTCAGCTCCCGAGAGCATATCTGCCAATATACGGTTACGCTCCATCATGAACGAGCGCGCGGATACGTCGGTATCCCATGTGGGCCTGAGCCTTACCTTGGGGACGACGCTCTCATTATGGCATCCGCAGCTGCTGCCCTTAAAGAGCTCACAACTGTTCTTAAAACGTCCTATCCTGCCACCTTTAAGGAGCGAGAGCATGCTCTCACCGCAAAATTCGCCGTATTCACGGGCAGGAAGCGGTATGGATGTTATTGGCTGAGGGCTATCCTGGCCTTCTACGACCGAATCGTATCCGACCACGGCTACGTCCTCGGGTACCCTGATGCCGTGCTTTGTAAGCGAGGAACATAGTCCGATCGCCATATAGTCATTAGCGCATGCTATTGCTTCGGGAAGATCATCAGGGAACAAAGCGAGCTCGTCACCTATAGTCTCACCGCTCGCGTACCAGAAATCTCCGTAATAGATCCTCTCCGGGCGCACATTAAGTCCGTGCTTTTCCATCGTATCCGTGAAAGCATGAAGCCTCTCTCTGGAGTACGGGTGCCACTGCTTACCGGTAATAAAGGCGATATCCTTATATCCGTGGTCGACGATAAGATGCTCGGTGAGCCTTACGATGGGATCATAATGATCAAGAGATATCGAAGGATAATAGTCGCTGTCCTTATCTACAAAGAGGACGGGCTTAGAATATTCGCTATAGAGGCGATCCTCGATACGCCTTAATACACCGGGGGTCTGGATGGTATCGGCCAAAAGGATCATGCCGTCGAACTCATTTATGTTTATGAGATTAAAGATGTTCGATTCGCCGATCTCGCGGGCCTTTGTCTCCTGAAACTTCTGGTACATCGCGAAAATGCACACGTCAAGATCAGCTTCGAAAAGCTTGTCCTTTATACCTTCGAGTACGCCCTTCTGATAATATTCTTCGGGCTGCGCACAAAGGATCGCTATGCGTTTTCTGACAATACCGTTATCGCTCATAGTGCCACCAATTTCACTATATCACCTTTTCTTGATAAATGTGTTAATTGATGGTAAACTCTCGGACCCTGATCGGGTTTTCTCCCCAAAAGAAAACCCTGCGGTCAGCAGGGTTCGATGATCAGCCAGCGCCTTGATGTATTGCCGTCACCTGACGTAACGGTATTGTCGTATACTACCCTATAGCGATCGGGAGCATATGTCTCTATCTCGTATACCAGATAGGAATAGCCTGCAGGTACCTCAAGGATATAGGCATCGCAGTCATATTCGCTCCTTATGTAGTCGAGCTCATCCAAGGATCCGACATCGATCTTTCCTCTTATGTGGTCGACTCCCGAGTATTCGCTCATATAAGGATCGATCCTGTTATCGATATGAACCGGTACGCCGGAGAACGCGAGCCAGGAGCCCGTATTGAACGAATTAAACGGACGCTCATAGCCCTTCGCCTTAATAAATCCAATTATGTCATGGTCATAAGCCACCATGTTCTCGATATCCTGCATCGAGTTGTAGTGGAAATACTCCGTGCTCCTCAAAAATCCGGATACACCCGTAAAGAGAACACAGATGATCGCCAGGAGGCTGTAGATCCTCGAGGAGATCGCGGGCTTCTTCTTTATCTTCGTAAGGTTCTCGTTGATCCAGCCGACAAGGAGCGTCAGCTCCTCGGGAGCGATCATGAGATACATTACGGAGAACTGGAGCATAAACCTCTTATAGACGCATGTAGCAACAAAGAACATGCACATGATCGCGAGCTTGGTGATCGTCCTCTTTTCAAACTTCTTGACTCTGTCGTCGACCATAAAGCCGATAAGAAGAAGGAGGATAAGAACCGCCTCAAGGATCGTGAATGTCTTAGGATTCCATTCGTCTACGAAAGCCCATACATCGGATGCCGCGGACTGCTTAAGTCCGAATGTCCATACACGGATGCCGATGGGATTAAGAAGAGATACGAGGAAGCCTGCAACAAGGGAGCCTAAGCACCAGAGCATTTCCTTGAAGTTCCTGTAGATCGCCTCGATAGCCGCAAGAAGGAGCATAACTGCCGCAAATGCGGGAAGTATTCCTCCGTGAAGCCAGCCCAATGCGAAGCAGCATACTACGAATGTGATGTACTTAGCCTTATCCTTGAACTCTCCGAAATATACATATACAAAGATCGCCAGTGCACAGAGCGATACGCACGAAGGCCTGACGCTGTAATCAGGATAGCCTCCCATGAACGGTACCAGTACCATAACGATCGCGCCAACGAAAGGATTGGCAACCTTATGGCTGTGCTTTATACAGAAAAATGCAGTGACATAAGTAAAGATCGCGCCTACGATAATGACTCCTGCGATACCGAGCGCCTTATATGCGGCGCCGAGGAGCACGTACCACCCGGCTTCATGAGCCGTAAAGATAAGGTCAGGATGCCAGCTGTAGATCTCATCGAGGATCAGGTGTCCCGATGCGATACTGTCGAGACCGATCCTGATCTGAATGGCGGTATCGGAGATCATGTTCCCCATCGTGGAGATAAGAGTAAAGGGACTGAACATATAAAGCGCCAGGGCAAGTAAGAATGCCATGGTGCCGTCAGATTTCTTAGTTGTCTTTATCGAAGCCTTCTCTATCATAGGGGTATTATATCAGAATATAAACTTTCTCTGAACGTAGTAACTTATAAAGAACAATATCATGTCTATGATCGCCTTGAGGACTACCTCGGGAGCCGCAGGAAGCGCCATGCATGACAGCGTTACCAGAAGGGCACTAAGTCCCATCTGAACGAGCGCTAAGAGGATATACTTACCTGCAGATACCGCCTTACTGTTATTACTCTTAAATACTACCTTATAGTTGATCGTGTAGTTATATGTCGCAGAGAGCACTCTGGCGACCGCGGTCGCGATCGCTACATAAGCCGTGACTCCGCCGCCTTTGAGCATTCCGCAGAAAAGCGCAAAGAGTACGAGATCCAGTACGCAAGACGACAGCGATGCAAACAGGAACTTCAGAAACTGAACGCCGAAGAGCTTATATATCCTTATAGAATCCTTCCAGGGATCAAAGTGAGTCTTGTGATCCGTCGCCGAATCGTAGACCGTCTTGATCGGTACTTCGGTGATATTTATCTTGTTTTTGGTCTCGAGGAGCATCTGAGTTTCAAACTCGAACCTCTCGCCCTTAACATCGAGAAGATCCTTCATGAAGGCATTAGAGATTCCTCGAAGTCCCGTCTGTGTATCGGAGATATTAAGTCCCGAGATATAGGATACGACCTTGATCGTGATGGTATTACCCGCCCTGCTCTTCCACGGAACATCAGGCCCGTCGAACTTACGAACGCCTAAGATCAGGTCGTCAGGGTGAGCTATAAGAGCATCTTTTACCTTGCTTATGCATTCGACAGTATGCTGTCCGTCCGAATCGGCAGTAATGGCACCGATCGCAGTCTTAAGGTCGCCTTCCAGAATATATGAGAATGCAGTCTTCAAGGCGCGGCCCTTACCCTTATTGACTTCGTGGGTCAGAAGCACACCCTTATCTCCCATGATCTGCTGAGCCTCCTCAAAATACTTGCGATACTCATCTCCGCTGCCGTCATCTACGAGGACGATCGGCGTGAGATCTGCCTTAACGAGGTCCTTTATTATGTCTATGAGCCTCTCGTCAGGCTCATATGAAGGTATTATTATCGGAACGAGATGCTCTTTATCCATATTATCCTTTATCCTCAGATCTGATTATCTTTCAACGATATTATATATCATCTCTGCAGTAACTCATCTATCTTATCCAGGCGGATACCATAGACAAAACGTCTTCCGCTGCTGTCAACCTTCAGAAGTCCTGCATCCTCTATATTCTTAAGAAGTTTCCTTAATGTAGGAATACTGATATTGGTAGCTTTCTTAAGGTTTACCATGTCGACACCTTCCGGAGCGAACAATTCATGAAGAATGAGTTGCTCGTAGACCGCAGGATAATATTTCTCTGTTCCAAAAGGCAACACCGAAATATTACTCTGATATCGTTCCCAATCAGCTTTTTTCTCTTTTAATGCAACTATAAGGTTCTCCATGCTCTCCGTCAGGATATTCACAAACATCTCAACAAACATCGTAAGTTCGCCGCGGTTTGCTTCATCATTACACTCGTCGAATGCTTTGTTGTACGCCGATTGTTCCTCCTTGATCGTACAGGCCAACCTATATCCGATGATCAGCTCAAGTTCACTCGTCAGCATATAACTGCTTATAAAGCGGTTCAGTCTTCCATTA
This sequence comes from Ruminococcaceae bacterium KH2T8, assembly GCA_900111435.1. Classification (NCBI taxonomy): domain Bacteria; kingdom Bacillati; phylum Bacillota; class Clostridia; order Eubacteriales; family Oscillospiraceae; species Ruminococcaceae bacterium KH2T8. Next base: position 179,532 of record FOIY01000006.1, on the reverse strand, counting down.
CCGTTATAAAACGGATGGATATAGCCGAGAAGATAGTGAAATACGGAAACCCTGTAAATAAGCTCTTCATCTTCATCATTCAGGTAATCGAGAGCCCTTTGCATTGCATCGATTATCTTCTCTTCGGGATATAATCCCTCATGAGACGGTTCAAGTTTTGCCCCTCTTACAAAAACACGCTCTTTACGAAAGATCTCACCATCAGGACGATCCTTTTCGGATTCTTCCAATACTTCGGGAAGGACCAGTTCATCGTATAGAGCTCGAATGTCCTGATTGCTTTCAAGCAATATCTGCTCATCCGAAAGCATAAGCAAATACTTATCAACTATGCCCTTAAATCGTGTTCCCCTATTCTCATAGGCATCAAGGATCTCTTTTTGTGTACTGTGAACGCCCTCGATACTATTAGTTATCTGTATCTCATCGGTAAGACATTTAAGCAGATACTGAGCAACAGCTTCAGGCGACAGTTCACGACACAGCTCCATAACCTTTTTGTCCATCTTATAGAGCGCCAATACACTCTTGTTGATCTCCTTAGTCTCAACAAAGAATGCAGGTGACGAGCCTATGTTAATGCCAATGTGCTTGGCATCACTGCTGTTAAAGCGCCTCTGATACTCATTAAGCGCTTCCCCGTGATGGTTATATCCGTATTTTTTCAGTGACAGGTATGACATTTTTCCGTGTTATCTCGCAAAATAGTGCTATATTTTTCCAGTTGATTCATTTTAGCACCGTTAACTAGAAAAAAATAGGCATATTTTTCCAGTTAGTCATCAAAATTCTTTTTAACTAGAAAAAACAGGCCATATTTTTCTCGTTAGTCAAGAAAGATACGCCTGTTCTTTATATTTCTGAAATCGGATAGATCTATTACAGATCCTTGAGCCTTCCCCACTTAGTATCCTTATCGGAAAGGTTGAGCTCCATATCTGCGGGGATGGGCCACTCGATACCGATATCGGGATCATTCCACATAAGGCCGCCCTCGTCGTTGGGATGCCAGTAATCTGTTACCTTGTAGCAGAACTCAGCCGTATCGGAAAGTACTACGAATCCGTGAGCAAAGCCCTGGGAGATAAGGAACTGCTTCTTATTCTCTTCGGTAAGCTCGATGCCGAACCACTTGCCGTATGTCTTGCTGCCCTTACGGATATCGACTGCAACGTCGAATACGGAACCCTTTATAACTCGAACGAGCTTTGCCTGCGGGTAGTTGATCTGGAAATGAAGGCCTCTTAATACGCCTTTTGTCGACATACTCTGATTGTCCTGTACGAACTCGAAGTCGATACCGGCCTCAGCCATATCTCTCTTGTTGTATGTCTCGGTAAAATAACCTCTGTTATCTCCGTGAACCGTAGGCTCAATGACATAAAGTCCCTCGATACCGCCTACATTCTTCTCAACTTTTATCTGACCCACCTTTATAACTCCTCCGGATCTAATTCTCTAACATATCTCTCTACGGCATCTTCCCACGTAGGAAGCGGCTTAAAGCCGTTCTCGGTAAGCTTTGACTTATCAAGTCTGCTGTTAAAAGGTCTTGCCGCCTTCGAGAGGCCATACTCTGCCGTAGTTACTCTCTTTACTTTTGTCGTATAGCCGGCTGCCTCGTAGATCTTCTCCGTAAAGTCAGCCCAGCTTATGTACTTGCCTTCCGCTGCCTCGCTATTAGTCGCATGGTAATAACCATACTTGTCTGTTTCGGTCATGTCAACCAGGAGCCTTGAAAGGTCGAGCGTATATGTAGGAGTACCGATCTGATCGTCTACTACCGTTACGAATTCACGGCCCTTACCTACACGAAGCATCGTCTTTATGAAGTTCTTGCCATTCTTGCCGAATACCCAGGCGATACGAACGATAAAGTACTTATCAAGTGTCCCCGATACCGCGAGCTCACCGTCGAGCTTGCTCTGACCATAGACATTTAAAGGAGCGTAGTCCTTGCAGTCAGGCGTCCAGGGCGTCTCACCCTGACCGTTAAATACATAGTCGGTAGAGATATATACCATCTTGGCATCGATCTTCTTTGCGACCTTCGCGATATTAGCGGTACCTTCGGCATTTATCTTATGAACGAGTTCCTTCTTGTCATCGTCCTCTGCAAGATCTACCGCCGTCCATGCCGCGCAGTGAACTATAACGTCGGGAGCAACCTCGGAGATGACCTTATCAACAGCATCCTTATCCGTGATATCGAGCTGAACGTAAGGCATCGAGCATACTGCCGTCCCGTCCTTCACACCGCTGTACTCGGGCTGGATGTCGGATCCTACGCCCTCGTAGCCTCTGGAAGCTAATTCATTCATTACGTCGTGACCAAGCTGGCCGCCTACACCTGTTACAAAATACTTCATATTATCTGTTACCGTACATCTTCTCGTAGTAATTCTGGTATTCGCCACTGATAATGTTCTCCCACCATTCCTTATGTGTCAGATACCAGTCGATAGTCTTGTCGATACCGTCGGCGAACTTCGTCTCGGGAAGCCAGCCGAGCTCGTTGTGGATCTTCGTGGGATCGATGGCATAACGCATATCGTGTCCCTTACGGTCCGTAACGAAAGTGATCAGTGACTCGGGCTTATCGAGCTTTTTGCAGATGAGCTTAACGATATCGATATTCTTCATCTCGTTATGTCCGCCTACGTTATAGACCTCACCGATCTTACCCTTGTGAATGATAAGGTCGATAGCCTTGCAGTGATCCTCTACATAGAGCCAGTCACGTACGTTAAGGCCTTCGCCGTATACGGGGAGGGGCTTATCTGCAAGTGCATTGGCGATCATCAGGGGGATCAGCTTCTCGGGGAAGTGATAAGGACCATAGTTATTGGAGCATCTCGAGATAGTAACGGGAAGTCCGTATGTCCTGTAGTAAGCCATTACGAGAAGGTCAGCGCCTGCCTTCGAAGAAGAATAGGGGCTGCTCGTATGGATAGGCGTCTCCTCAGTAAAGAAGAGGTCAGGACGATCAAGAGGAAGGTCACCGTATACCTCATCCGTAGATACCTGATGGTATCTGATATTGCCGTACTCGCGGCATGCATCCATCATGACCTGTGTTCCGAGGATATTGGTCTTAAGGAAAACTTCAGGATTCTCGATGGATCTGTCAACGTGAGACTCAGCTGCGAAGTTGACTACAACGTCGGGCTTTTCGTCTTCGAAGATCTTGTAGATAGCTTCACGGTCAGTGATGTCTGTCTTATAGAATACGAAGTTAGGGTTCTTCATCGCTTCTTCGAGAGTAGACATATTGCCTGCATATGTAAGGCAATCTACGCATATGATCTTATAATCGGGATGCTTATCAAGCATGTGATAAACAAAATTTCCGCCGATAAATCCGGCACCGCCTGTTACTAATACGTTCATTTCTTTATTCTCCTCTTAAGAATTTTCCGTTATATAATCTTCGAACATCGGGAGAGTGAAGGTCACCTCGCCTCTTTGCTCTCCGTTGATCAATCCTTTTTTTATCAGCCTTTTCCTATATGGATTGAACTCGTTATTATCTACATTCAATACTTTCCTTATATCGATTATCTTCTCTGACTTTGCTTCAGCCATAGCCCGTAAGATCTTCCTGTCTCCGGCCGAGAGCTCTGACCAGACCTTATCGTAGACATATTCATCAAGATACTGTCTGAACTTGCCTATTGCCTTATTGTAATCTCCGCCGTTCTCCCAAGTAAAGTATCCCAATACCTGAAAAGCAAACGAATAACCTCTGGTAAGTTTGGCCATCTTAACGGCTGTATCCTTCTCTATAGAGAAGTTATCCATATAATTTCTCGTGATCGCACCGATATTCAGCGGAGCGAGCTCTATCTTGGGAGCTCTGTAAAGGAACGTAAGCGACTTCTCGTTTTGAAGGCTGTTAATATTGTCATAAAGACCTGTCATCAGAAGATATACAGGAAGATCTTGTCTCAAAAGGATCTGGAACGATGCCACGAATTCCTTTACGAACTTGTTATTTACAGCCTCATCCACTGTAATAAGTACTCTTTTGCCATGCTTTTTAAGACTCTCGATCATCTTGCTGACTGCTACATCTATATCAGCTACAGGGACCTCGCCCGATACTTCAAGCCCTAATCCGAATAATGACAGATTTATCTTTGAATTCTTAAATATCTGCGCCAGCTTATTCTCGCTTGCAAGTTTGGCAGCCAAAGCGACCATCATATCCTTCTCGGGATTAAGCTCTGTCACTACCCACTGTTCATCTGAGCGAAGGTGATTCGCTACCTCGGTCATGAATACCGTCTTGCCGGAGCCTCTGACTCCCGTAACCATATAGACTTGCTGGCTCGACTTCTCGGCGGTGAAATTCTCGATAACATCATCAAACTGTGTTACTCTCGAGATCAACTCACCGGGCTCTTTGCCAAAAACTAATGTATACGGGTTACTCTTGGACATTTTTACTGTTCTTTACTGTTTGTATATTCTTTTACTGTTCTTTACTGTTCCGAAAATATATTACTGTTCTTTACTGTTAGTGTCAAAGATCTATCAATGAAGAACATCGATATACTTGCCGTCCAATACGTCTTTCAGATACTGTCCGTACTGGTTCTTCTTCAAGACTTCATAGACTTTCAATACATCGTCCGCCGTGATCCAGCCGTTAAGATATGCGATCTCTTCAAGGCATGCGATCTTTCTGTGCTGGTGCTCCTCGATCGTCTTAACAAAGTTCGTTGCCTCGACGAGTGACGCATGCGTTCCCGTATCAAGCCATGTAAAGCCCTGTCCTAAGAGCTCGACATTAAGTCTTCCAGCCTCAAGGTAGATCCTGTTAAGATCCGTGATCTCGTACTCGCCGCGAGCAGAGGGCTTGAGACCCTTGGCATATTCAACAACCTGATTGTCGTAGAAATAAAGTCCCGTAACGCAGTAGTTACTCTTGGGCTTTGCGGGCTTCTCTTCGATCGAGATAGCATGTCCGTCCTTATCGAACTCAACGATACCAAATCTCTCGGGATCATCTACATAGTATCCGAATACGGTAGCACCCTTGCCTGTCTCGGCATTATTAACAGCCTCTTTGAGCCTCTTGGTAATACCGTGACCTGCAAAGATATTGTCTCCCAATACCATCGCGACTGTATCGTTGCCGATAAACTCCTCACCGATAACAAATGCCTGGGCAAGTCCGTCAGGTGAAGGCTGCTCCTTATAAGAAAGCGAGATACCGAACTGGGATCCGTCGCCGAAGAGCTCCTTGAAACGCGGAAGATCAGCAGGTGTAGAAATGATCAGGATCTCCCTTATACCTGCCTTCATGAGCACTGACAAGGGATAGTAGATCATCGGCTTATCGTAAACCGGAAGAAGCTGCTTACTTGTTACCATCGTCAGCGGATATAGCCTGGTGCCTGAACCGCCTGCTAAGATAATGCCTTTCATGGATGCCTCCTGACGCACGTGAAAATTCACTATATATTATATATAAATATATGCGAAAAGAAACGTGTATATTTGAGAGAAATACTTGCAGCCCCGAATTGACGCTATATCGCTACAGCGATATAATGCAATCAAGCATATCTATATCGCTACAGCGATACAGTTAAACAAAAGGAGGAGCCTGCCAATGCTCGTATACCACGGTTCATCTCATATTATTGAAGTTCCTGTCTATAACGGCAGCAAAAAGTCCAACGACTATGGTTACGGTTTCTATACCACAGAGAATATCGAACCGGCCAAAGAGTGGGCTTGTGCCAACGATCAAAACGGCTATGCCAACATCTACGAGGCAGATCTGAATGGCCTTAAGGTATTAAATCTGAATGCTCCTGAATATAACATTCTTAACTGGCTGGCTATCCTCACAAAATACAGAAGCTACTGGCAGAACGGCAGCATAGCCGAAGAAGCCAAACGTTACCTGCAGGATAACTTCTTCATTGATCCGACACCGTTCGATGTGATCATCGGATATCGAGCCGATGATTCCTATTTTTCCTTTGCACAGGATTTCATCTCCGGCACCATATCGCTCTCCAAGCTATCAGAAGCCATGAGACTCGGGAAGCTCGGTGAACAGATCGTATTTAAGAGCAGCGAATCTTTCGAGCACTTACGATATATAGGAGCAGAACCGGCCGATGCAGGTATCTACTACGCAAAGAAAACAGCTCGCGACCGTGAAGCCAGGAAAGCATATCGCAGTACAAAAGTTGCGGCCGATAACATCCACGAACTTTTTATGCTGGATATCATGAGAGAGGAGATCAAAAATGGCGATCCACGCTTACAGTGATGGCTATCTCAGCAATTCTCAGATCATACTCGGGCACGCCGTAGATTTTGCGATAACATCGCTTAATATCGATCCTGACAGATTCGGCGAAGCTTTCGTAGTCTCATCCGCATCCGGTCAGTTCGCTGCAGGAAATCCCAAATACGTAGCCGGAATGAACGGCTGTGAACTGGCAAGACTGGTCCTGACTGAGACCGGCATTCCCTTTACCGATACTGAAGATGCCATGTATCTGGACCGATCCCCTGAATACTGGGCAGGCTGGGCACTCGCTTTCTATCAGTGGTACACCTCAAGATCATTCAGTGAAATACTTATGGCTGTCCCGCTTTCTGAGATCATAAAGATGTATCCCGTATATCACGAGATGGATCTTGAACACTTCCTGACCAGAATGAATGATCTTATGAAGGAGGCATATCCCTCTACCAGACTTAAGACGGAACGCTTGAACAGCGGACTGTCGCAATCCGAACTCTCGGAAGAATCAGGCGTTGCCATCAGGCAGATCCAGCTGTTCGAGCAACGAAAGAGAAATATCAATAACGCCTCGGCTATTACACTTCTAAGACTAAGCAAGGCTCTCCATTGCAAAATGGAAGATCTGATAGAACCTGATCAGTCAGAAAGCTGATCATTGAAGAGCTCACGGAATCACCTATTAAGCTTCCAAGATGCGCTTAGCTCTCTTACGGATCATCTTTTCTAACAGAGCCACCTTTTTCTTGGGGTAACGAAGTTTGCCCTCATCTTCAAACTTGAAGTCCAGAGCACTTCGGAGCTTAGCAGACAGATCATGATCCAGTACGCTTTGAGCGTCTTTGAAATAATCATCATAAAGAGCCGGGAGCAACGTATCAGCATACTCATCCAAGAGCGCTTCCGATCTCCAGTTCTCTTCCCCGGCAAAATTAAACAGAGAATTACCGTGATCAAAAAGCGGTGCAGGACCTATGATACGATTCTCGTGACTGTCTACCAAAACACCAAAGTTACCCATATGCCTGTCAGTATTACAGATAAGAGCATCAAACACTATCATCTCATCTAAAGCTCTTACAAACTCAGTTCCCAAAGACTCGTAGTACTTACGAACCGCACCAATCCCGCCGGAGCGAACGAGCCTGCCAGCAGGAACATAAGATACATCTCGGCTCGTAAATATCTCACAAGAAGAGCACAGATTACCCTTCCACCTGGTCACTCTATAAGGAACAACATCGAAGCCGAGCTGTTTCCCGACTATGTAAGCATATTTTTCCGAATAAGGCTCACAACCCGTATTAGAAGCTCCGGATGTCGCCCCCTTGTAAAGATACACCTTACCACCAATCCTTCTCCAACACTTGGGAAGCATGCCGTTAGTCGTAAACTCAGGCGACGATGCAAAGGAAGATCTGACAGACGAGCCGTAACCCGTAAAGGCAATACTTGCCAACACATTACTGAACGGATTGTCGTAGAGATTTACCTGCTCGAAAGTCTTAGTCTCATTCTCATCAGCAACCCAATACGAATCATTAAGAGATAGCCCCTTGCATACCGCTATAACATCCATAGGACGGTTGGCGCTCAAGCCGCATTTAGCAAGAAACGAGTTAACAAACGCGCGATTTTTGGGAATAGTTCGGTGCTTTAGCCAGCGAACCAACCCTTCCTCTGTAAGCTCCATATCAAGAGGAAACATATCTTTTTTGTCCTCGTTGATACATAGGATCTCGACTACAGGATCCGCGAGGTTCTTGATAACATCGAACTTCAAGAGTTCCTCGTCAAAATGCTTAAGCGTATATCTCATGCCGCATCACTCGTACTAAAACTTCAATATATCCTCACAGATCTCCGAACAGGTCCTCGCTATATGCTCCGGACTTAATGAGCTCTCTAAAGCTCTCCATTACAGCGGGCTTATCTTCCTTATATGTAACTCCGAACCACTTATCGTCAGTAGGAAGCACTGTAAACTTCTCCCCCGCGTGAAGCTGCTCATCGGCAATGATCGGAAGCAAGTACTCTGACTTCATGGGGTCGGGCATATTGGCCAGGAATTTCGGGAAGCCCTCTCTTAATACATCCATGAAGCTTGCAGGATAGCACCAGAAATTCATAGATACGAGGCTCTCCGTATCAACGGGAACACCCTCGACAGCAGCACCTGTAGAAGTCTTAACGATATTCTTTGTCTCCTTGATACCTGTAAGGATACCGTCGGATACTGAGCATATACCTCGGGTAACACCGCCGTTATCGGACAGAGTATTCTTCAGTACATAACCTACGAGACCGTAGGAATCGCCGAGGAACGATGCAGCCTGAACAAAACCGTTCTTGCCGTAATAATCATCTGCATTGATGACTGCGAAAGGCGAATCGATAAGTCCGTCACATGCTAAGATCGCATGACCCGTACCCAAGGGCTTGGTGCGTCCGCTAATATCTACTGTAGGACAATAACGGGATGCCTCCGAAAGCTCCTGGAAAGCATATGCTATCTCAACACCCAAAGGAGCGCACATAGCTGAGATACGATCTCCGATCGCAGCCTTGAAATCAGCCTCTATATCGTGCCTTATGATGAATATGATCTTATTAAAGCCTGCAGCGATCGCATCGTGGATCGAGTAATCGATGATTATATGTCCATAGTCATCTATGGGCTCTAACTGCTTGATGCCTCCGCCAAATCTCGAACCTATCCCTGCTGCCAAAATAACAAGTGTTTTCTTCATATACCGCTTATTCCTCTCAAGAAACTGAGTATATTATACCAAAAGATACGCAATAACTCTAAAAGCTAATAATCCTCAACTTTTTCAACCGAACACCAAAGGTGCAAATGTTACCTAATCAGCCTCAGCAAAACAGCAGATCCGTAATATCATCATTTATCAACAGCAGGAGCGGTCTCATCCCTTCGAGATCCATCTTTTCTTCTTCGTCAGGAGTCAAAAAGCCTTTGACCTCTTCAAATCCACTGTTTACATACAACTGATAACCTTCATCATTAGCATTTAAGAATATCGCTCTAAAGCCGATCACATGAGTAGACATGTAATACAATTCTTGCAATACCATCTTAAATAGGATCTCACTATAATTATTGTCAGGATTATGTCTCTTTCGCAAAGACTTATGTATAGCAAACATTCTTATCTCAGCACAAGGCAAATAGAGCTTGCTGTCATCTGCTCTTTTGTACATAAGTCCCGTCGCATTTATAGATACGTAACCGAATATCCTGCTAATGCAACCGGCCTCTTTATCAGTCGATTTAACAAACACATATGTGGTAGCCTCTGAATAATCCTGCCAATCTCTAGCTTTTTCTTTCAAAAAGTCATCAAAAACAGAATTGCCGGATTGAAAGTCATCCAGCAATTCTTGAGTAATCAAATCATCTTGAATGTTGACCCACGTAAATTCCATTACAGATCATCACCCTCGAAGAGTCGGTCCAATTCAGCTTCGTCAACCTTGGTTCGAGCAACATTTTTATTTTCTTTCCAAAACTGCTCTGTTTTCCCGATTTTCTTAAGAAAACTTACAAATTCTGATGATTTATTCGGATCAATCACAATATTATTCTCACGAATCATAAAACGAACCTCCCTTCTCAAATGTCTAGTGCAATACTTCGTGTTTATATGATAACACGAATCGTGTTGACCGTGTGCACAAAAACACCTCCATTCACACTACAAATTCAGCAATCTAAGGAAAATGAATCTATTATAATTCTACCGCCGCCAACGAATAATAATATTATGTCAAGGTAAACAATCGAAGAACTTTCTAACCAGAAAATAATAGCTTCATTAACATCCAGTTCAGAATACCAAACACCCTTAAATGTAATCCATTAACTCACATCTCTCAGCCTCATCTCATAAGACTAAGAAGCCGTGATCATTATTCTAAGGGATATGAAGCTGCTTCCTATTCTCTATCTCCATACCACTTATCCTGCCATGGAACATTATTTTGAGAATCAAATCCATTTAACTCACTAACTATCGAATTTTATAAATGAGCTCATAGAGCTCCGATATCAAGCAGATTCAATACATTTGAATAACTCAGACAAGCATCAAACGGATAAAGCAATTCTTTCATTTATATTCTAGTCTCCTGAGCGGTATCAATCAAATTAAATAATTGTCCCAAACTTCATCAAAATCAAAAATAATTATAATTCATCGAGGATTGGTAATCAAATAAATCCAACTAAATACATATCGAAAAATATGAAAAGATAACATAAGCAAACAATTAGACAGCTACTACATTCGTTTTCTATACCGATTAGGGTTATAATCACTCCGATGGCTATTTGCGAAAGGAGCCGACATGAAACGAATTCTCATCCTAGAACCTAACCGATATCACTTCGAGACAATACCTGGCCTCTGCTATTACTTCGATCAGTTGGGATACTCTATAGACTGTTTGGTTCAGAAACACGACCATTACGGTGACGAATTCTGCTATGCGAAAGCTCTCAAAACCAAGATCAACTATATATTCTATGAGCATTCGGATATGATCAGGATTCTTTCTGATATGACTACTAAATCCGAATATGATTACATAGTATTAAACAGCTTCGACTACGGATTAAATGGCAAGATCCACAGCATCTATGCTGATATCAAAGACACAGCTAAGAGCAAATATGGTATCATCGGCTTTTACCATAGTCTTTCCTCTTACTACGATAATCAGGAAACAGACGTTGAACTGTTGAACGAGAACAGGGTTTTCTCGTTGTCGCCAGTAAGTAGCGGATCTGTATCTTTCCCCATGGTCAACTCGTATTTCTTTAAGGATGCAGCCAACAGTAGTCACGATACAAATAGCAGAACTATCATCACTATCGGAACCAGCAACGACGATGCGCTTCTCCGCAAGGCGGCAAGCTCAGTAAAGGATAAGAGCAAAGAACCCACTGTCATATTCGTCGGATATAAGACTAAGAAGGAATTATTCATAGCACAAATAAAGAGAAGCATCGCGGCGATCATTTCTAAAGTTGTTAAGTCATATAGCACCAACAAGAAGCCCTATCCTTACTTCTCACTGGCATTCAAAAAGAACATGAAGCTATACGGCAAAGTTAGCTTCGATACTATGTTCAGCCTCATCGAGGAGAGCGATTTTATATCAATCAATCTTAAATCACACCTCTTAGATGAGTTCAGCACATGCAGAACAACCGGAAGCAAGCAGCTGGCTCTTGGATTTTCTAAACCTGCAATTATCGAGGAACGCTGTGCTTCATACTACGGCTTCACGTCGGAAAACAGCATTCTCTATACAGAAGGCCACATGGATGAAGCAATTCAAAGAGCCTGCAGCATGACAAATGAAGAATACAGCAAGATGCAACGAGCAATGACCGCTCTCCAAGGAAAGATCCGCGAAGAATCACTAAGCAATCTTCAAAATATGTTATCCGCCATAGAGAGCAAATAAGCATCATCAGGTGTTTTTTCTATATATACTGATATAATAGAACAGATTCATAAAGAAAAACTTACTAAGGAATACTAGAAATGGATACTATTGCTGTACTGATACCTTGCTATAACGAGAGCAAGACGATCGAGAAAGTGGTTAAGGATTTTAAGGCCGCCCTCCCTGAGGCAGTCATATACGTATACGATAATAATTCTTCCGATAATACTGCTCAGATAGCAGCGGATGCAGGAGCAGTAGTTCGCCATGAATATCAGCAGGGCAAGGGTAACGTTATCAGAAGAATGTTCCGTGAGATCGATGCCGAGTGCTACATAATGGTAGACGGTGACGATACATATCCGGCTGAGTCAGCCAGAGAGATGGCAGATAAAGTACTCACAAGACATGTGGATATGGTAGTCGGTGACAGACTCTCCTCTACATACTTCGAAGAAAACAAGCGTCCGTTCCATAACTTCGGTAACTCCCTCGTTAAGGGAAGTATCAATCTTCTCTTCAAGAGTGACATCAAGGACATCATGACGGGTTACAGAGCATTCAGCTATCAGTTTGTTAAGACGTTCCCCGTTCTCTCCAGAGGATTCGAAATCGAGACAGAGATGAGTATCCATGCTATCGATAAGAATCTCTTCGTTGAGAACACAGTTATTGAATACAGAGACAGACCTGAAGGCAGTGAGTCCAAGCTCAATACTTATTCTGATGGTATGAAGGTCCTCTTCACTATCATCAGACTCTTCAGAAACTACAAACCCATGCAGTTCTTCTCGATCGTATCACTTATCCTTACGCTGATCAGCGTAGGATTCTTCATTCCCGTATTCGCTGACTATATCAGCACAGGGCTGGTAGAACGTTTCCCTACTCTTATCGTCTGCGGATTCACATTCATCACTGCGATCATCTCACTCTTCTCGGGACTTATCCTTGCTAATATCCAGCAGAAGAACAGACAGGACTTCGAGATGACACTTATCAACATCAGTCAGCATCACAAAGACTAATTATCTAAAGAACGAACATATTGTAAGAGCTTCGGATCAATCTTCCGAAGCTCTTTGTTTATCCGAAGCTGCCGTGATCATCACGCCAAACATTATTGGTATTATCAATGCCAATATATATACATACCTATAAAGAACAACCGGTCCCAATAACATCGTAAGCCAATAGATCACAGGATAGGCTGCAATAATAAGATACTGATGCTTCTTCTTTATCACACACCATACTCCAAAGAGTACGATACACCAGAAGTATACTCCCGAACTAACTAGCAGAGGCACAAGCGGGATTTTCTGATATGTGTTCTCGTTAGACCATTCCCGGTATAAATCTGACATCCCCTGAAGAGCCGGAGGAGTTCGACGCTCGAGGATATCAAAAACTTCAGGATTCTCTCTAACCATATCGTATTCCCAATAATAGTGCCAAGATCCAATGTCCCAGTAGTTCATATCGGAATACCAAAGGCCGATCGTCAACCTACCCCAGGCATCTATATAGTCAACCGAGTTATTTACACCAACATCCCACCACAGCTTAGCAAATTCCATGGGGGCTTCCGAAATTGAAGTTACGTCCATACCATTCTTATACGGATCAGCTACGCCATGAGCTCCGTCGTACTCATAATTAGGAATATAAGAAGCTATCTTCTGCGCCTGATCAGTACTTAGTGCTCCCTCCTCATTATGAAATACTCTCATAAGTTGCATGCAAGGAACGCTAAAGTATTCCTGCTTGGAATAGTCGTATTTTATCCCATGCAATACTTTGGTCGTAAACGGTCCTGAATAAAGCAGATATACAATCGTGATCACAATTGCCAGAATCAACGTCTTTACTCTCTTCCCCTTAAGCAGGAACAGGACAACAGGTACCATAGCTATGAATACATAGAATCCCTGGCTCCTGAAGGTCATGGTAAGCAGTAATGCGATTGCCATCAACACCACGTTGAGCTTACTGATCTTCTTAGCCTCCAAGATCTCAAGAAGTAACACTGTATATACCAAACCGAACGCCGCATAAAGAACATCTTTTGTAGAAGACATACCCATTATCGGATTAACTGGTAAAAGTGCAAACAGGACAAGAACAGTTACCAAGAACCACCTGGGGACACCTTTTCTTACCAGATACTTGATCGAATAAGCCATAGATCCTGATAAGATCAACATCTGAAGTATCGAATAAAGAAAATATCCGAATTCCTTATCATGAAAGACTTGGTCACCAAGCCTGATCACGAAGAAATAGAGCATCAAAGAATGCGCTATCGGATGCTTGAGATTGATCATCTCCGCTTTGCAATAGTTGATCTGATAAACACAATCGTAGCCGTAGACTCCGGGATAAGCTACAAACAGTACCGGAAGCCACAATACAAATATCAATGCCCAGTACAAGAAGAACACCTTGTAAGACGACATCTTGTACGATGTCATGGATGCCCTGCGATCGATAAGTGCAAACAGATGCCCTATCAATGAAGCAAATAAAGGTGTAAGGAATAATATCGCAAGCCAGACCTTGATATTCTTACATTCACTTCGATCATATAAAAGAAGGTTCTTACCGAACACCTGTGAGGCGGCAAAGAAAAAACCTACAACAAGACTACTGATCTTAGTCCTTCGCTCTAATCCCCCAAACGACCTGATAGATAAGAATCCACCGATTAACACAGGAATCGTTATGAAACTGTTGGAGTATGTGAACCATTCCCCCGAATCCTTGATCGCATACCCCAAGAACATTGTTGCCAATGCGCTCAAAACGAAGCTTATAAGATTTGACTTCTCCCTGATCACGGAAATCGGGCTCACTTGGAACCTCCGGCAGACTCATCGGCAACTGCATAAGTGGTAGCAGTCTCATCAGATGAATTGAACATGATACCGAGCATCAACACGTCATCCAATGCAAGCAGATACACATATCTGAATACAACAACTGGACCTAGAAGGGTCGTAAGCCAGTATACAAATGGGAATGCTGCCACCAGTAAGTAGTTATACTTCTTCTTGTTGATACACCATCCTACATAGATCATCATAACCCAGAAGTAGATTCCGGAACTAAAGAGCATAGAAACTACCGGGATATTCTGATATGGATCTTGATAAGTAAAGTTATCGTACCAATCGGATAAGCCTTGTAAACTTTGAGGAGTCGTTCTCTCGAGAATAACATACTCCTGAGTATCACCAGTAGACATAATGTACTCCCAATAAGGATGGAATGCCTCAGGGTCTCTGTAATTCATATCAGAATACCAAAGACCGATCGTTAGTCTGCCCCATGCATCAATATAATCTACCGTGTGATCCATTCCGATATCGAACCACATCGTAACAAAGCGCATCGGATCCTCAAAACACAAACCCACATTGAACCAATTCTTGTAAATATCAGCTATACCAAGTCGACCTGCACCATCATCCTCATAACTCAAGATAAGGGATTCAACATATTCGACCTGCTCAGGGGTCATAACACGCTTCTCATCGTGGTATGCTCTCATCATCTGCATACACGGAACACTGAAATACTCCTTCTTAAGGTAATCGGGACTGACTCCATGAAGCACATTAGCAGTAAAAGGTCCTGAGAATATCAGATATACTACAGTTACAATTATCGTAGTTATAGTAGTTATCAGTCTTCTCTTCTTGAGGAGCAATATGCTGACCGGCATTACAACCAGGAAAACATAGAACCCCTGATTCCTGAACAGCATTGTCAGAAAAATGAATATTCCGAGTCCGAGATACTGTTTCCAATCAGCCTTCTCTGCCCTGTCGACTATCTCACAGAAGAAAACCCCACTAAATAGACCAAATGCAGAGAATAGGATATCCTTGGTGCCTGCAATTCCCATGAGAGGGTTTACAGGTAAGAAAGCAAATATCAGAAAAACAACAAAGCAGAATACCTTATTGGTCTTTCTCTTGATCAGGTATCTGAGGGCAAACGCCATCGATCCTGATAATGCCAACATCTGAACGATACAGTACCAGAAGAATCCCAATTCCCTGCTGCCAAGCATCTTTTCTCCCAGATCCACAACGAACCATTTGACCATAAGTGTATGGACAATTGGATGATGCATGGTAACTTCATCTCGGAGTGCAAAGCGAACCTCAAAGATACAGTCATATGCATATACACCGGGGTAAGATGCAAAAAGTGCCGGAAGCCAGGCAGCAAATATGATCAGCCAGGAAATCAGGAACAACTTGTTGTGAGACAGCTTATAAGTTGAATTGAGTATCTTTTTCTTATCTATAAACAAATATAGATTTACCAACAGAGATGCAAACAAAGGCGTCAGTCCAAGGATAGCCAACCATACTTTGATGTTCTGACAATCAGTACAGTCTGTTCGAAGAAGATTCTTACCGAATATCTGCGACGCAGAAAGCATAAACCCCAGAATTATACTAACAACTAAAACTCTACCTCTTTCCTTAAATGCCCTGCTTATCGAAAAGTAGCATCCCACAAAAGCAGGCAGAGCAATGATACTGTTGGAGAATGAATATAGATCATTATTATCCTTGAGCATCGATACGATAGCAAGACATGCACAAAATGATAGAACAGCGCAGATTACAGAATACACTGTACTCTGTCTACTATCGGGATTCTTCAATGTGATCTTATCCATGCTAAATGACTCCTGCTATTATCGTCCTTGAAGATTATAAGGCTTAACAGGTAAAAATGGAAATTCGGTAACCAACAGTAATAGTTTTCTTATATACTTATATGCATGAGCACTTCAACCAAGACCAGAGACAATTCGATAGACATAATAAAAGCAATCGCGATCATTGCTGTTGTTATCGGACACGCATGTAATACAGATGCATTTCAGGGCACAGTTCCTAACTTCATCTTGAAATTCGTATACATATTCCATTTGCCGGTATTCTTCTACTGCTCCGGCTACATTTACAAAGATAGACCGATCAAAAAGAGACTCTGGAGCATATTGAGACATCAGTATATTCCTACAACGCTATTCACTTGGGGATCATTCATTTTACTTCCGATATATACCAAGCTCCAGCTAACAGGTATGTACAGTAACGAAGACATCAAAAAGAGGATTACAGATACTCTTGTGTATAACCCGAGAGGATTTTTGGTAGGTGCACTATGGTTTATGCCGTTCTTTACGGTTGCTACACTGATCTTCTGGATCTTGAACATCATCTCACGCAAGAATAAAGTTGCCTTGATGAGCCTTGCGGTTATTCTTGGAATAATCGGCGTGATATATCAATATGCTCCTATCACAAAGCCGTATTATCTCGACTATGCGCTCAGAATGCAGCCGATCCTTGCATTGGGATTGATTGCCAAAGAACACGGTCTTAAAGATTACATCAAAAAGCATTCTCGTATGATTGCATGCACATCAACAATACTACTCTTAGCTGTAACTTATCTTTACTATGCTCATGGATCCAGAGCTGACAATCACCATACCATTACAGGGATCATCTACTTCCCCGCTATCATCTTGGGAATCGCATTCTGTTCATCGTTGGCAGAACTGATCAGCACATCAAGAATAAACGGGTATGTCACATACATAGGACAACACACCTTTATCATAATGGCTATGCATTTTCATGCATTCAAGCTGGTGGATCTCATATTATCCAAGGTATTTAATCAGAATTACGATATGACACTGTTCCCTGTATCAAATCCCGTATGGTACGCCAGATGTCTCTATGCCGTAGTCGGAATATGCGTACCGCTAATAGTAATAACGGGGCTTAGACGAATCATCAGTTTGATTCGCCAGGATTCAGCCAAGTAGAAGAATTCCTATTTGTTGTAGTAGTTTTGGCTGGATCTTCACCCCATACAGAAGAACTAACAGCATTAAATGCTATAAACAGCTGTACCAAAGGGAACCTGGTGATCGGTGAAAAAAAGTAAAGCATCAAGAATAATGTGTTAAACACAAATAAGCGGTAATCCTTGGTCTTAATCGCCGTCTTCAAACTAATAAGGTATGGAATCAGAATGACTGATCCTAATACCAATCCACCTCCCATCAGGAAAAATGGCAATCCAACACTAACTGTTCCGGGAAATTTGGTCAGATCCGAAAAATAGTCTTCACAAATCCACAGATTGCCAAAAAGCAATTTATCCTTTAAAACAACAAAGCAAGTAAAAGCGTGATCCCAAACTACACTATTGGCGAAGTAACCCTGTATAGAACTGAATTTAGCAAACACGATAATACTCACTATCAGGACCATCGCACAAGATCCGACATTGATCACCTTTCTATGTTTCTTCATCATAAGATGAACGCCAGGAAGTCGAACCAAAGTGATCAACACAATACAAACCAAAAAGATAATTCCAATAATCGAAAAGGTAGAAATAATAGTCAAGACTAGCAGTCCAATCACTAGGTTTCTGCCTCTGCTGCGATTGAATAAAAACAATTCCGCCGCTAAGGCTGTACACAGAACAACACAAAACAATGAAGCCTCAGCAAACAACCCACAATTATGCCATATATCAAACCCCAAAGGATGAGACAATTGCGCTTCGTAATAAACATAGTAGTAATTGGGAATAAGATATGGTTCACAAACACCCCAAACTCGTTCGTTTAACTTTAGAGGTGAAATGATATGTAAAACCGTACCGCCTATATAGAAGATCCAAGATACTATGGCAATAACACTTACAACATTAGAAAATGCTATCCATATTCGTTCTACGTTCTTAATTACACACAGCAGGAAAAGTAACAAGACCAACGGAACAAGAAAGTACTTGCGGTAGCAATAGATATATACATTCTCATTATGATGAATCAGATACCCTGCGGCGCCCAAAATGACCACACCTATAGTAACAAATGCTTTATTGCGGATATTAAAGGTTCTATACACGCAAAACAAAACTATAGCGGAGACAAATAGTACTATCTCATACTCCAAATAGAAATCCCATATACTCTTACCAAATGTCGGATCACTACTCCACATTCCACCTGTTAAAGTAATAATGTTGAGTGCGCACAAATGAAGAATCAACCACTCAATATAGTATGATATTCTACGCCTCAAATTATGTTTCGGCATTAAACTCTCCCCCAAAGCACATCTGAATAGTCCAAGTAAATAATGCACTTATTCTTTTTGGAATTCTCTAGCTTGTCCCACTTTGCTCACCCAAGCAGTTGATGAGTCAGTAGCAATACTACTAGAACAGGCAAACACATTGTATGCAATAAAAGTTACTACAATAGGGAAACGTACTACCGCGGTAAAAACAAAAAGCATCATAAACAAAGTATTGAAACTAAATATCTTCAAGTCCTTGTTCTTAAAAGCAAAAATAACGCTCACAACATATGGTACCAAAACCAAAGAACCTAGCATTATACCGCCACATTTTAAGAAATAAGGAAAACCAACACTAATTCCAAAAGCGAATTGGGCTAGTTGCAAGAAATTATCATCCTTTAACCAACCATCACCAAACAGAAAATTATCTTTCCAAATCTGAAGACAAGTAAGTGTATGATCCACTCTTATTGATGTTGAAACAGATCCGGTTCGAGAGTGGAGTTTGATTGTAATCATTAATGCACAAACTCCAACAAACAAAGCTAATGTTGCAAAAAAAATCTTTCTATGATTCTTGCAAAATGACATAAACCTAGAGGAATTTAACAAAAACAAAACTCCTAATAGTGCCAGAAACAAATATCCCGTAGTAGAAAAAGTCGTTATTATCGTAATAATCAACAATGCAACAACAAATCTTCTCCCCTTTTTCCGCCTAAACAGGAACACCTCTGCTGCCAAAGCCATACAGAGCACCATGTTAAACATGGGAGCTTCGGCAAAAATACTACAATTACGCCAAAGAGTAAAATCTCCAGGATGCGTAGCTTGTGATTGATAATATACATAGTAAAAATTGGGAATAGGATTAGGTCCCCATGAACCCCAACCACGTATAATGTGTTGTGTTGGAGAAATCAAACGCAACCACGTTCCGAAAATATAAAAGAATAAAGATACTACTGACAACGTACAAACTATGTTAGAAAATGCTCGCCAAAACAATTCCTTATTCTTAATCAACCCGAACAGAATAATAAACAATACTAACGGAATAAAAAAATACTGCTTGTACAGTGTCTTGTTATATCCATCATCGCTGTTCACCAAATACAATACAGAACACATTAACACGAATGCAATATGAGCCCAGGATTTTGTGAACTTTATAGTCTTCACGCTAAATATCAGTAAGACTGAAACTGTAACAAATAATATGGTCAATAATGTATCATACTCTTCCCAAAAAGTGAGGTCGTACGTCCTGTTATGTGCCCAAATCCCACCATTCATAATAACTACAAAAAACGCACAGAGATGTAGTATACAAAAGAACAAAATATCTTTTGTCATCATTGCGGCTTTCTTGATTGGCATATTAACTGTCTCCTTAGCTCACATACTAAAAGTGACTATCAACACCCTGGGGAAGAACATAATACATCTCATAAACCCACATTCATAACTCTACTCTAAATAGATACCCCGTGGTTCATTTCCAAGTCATTTGTACATTATATAGCAAGTTAGCACTAATCTGCAATTATCGTAGCGTCCGCAACATACAACATATACAGACTGAAATCCTTTTATTGCTAGCGTTTACTCTATTCAATGCCTTTTATAGCGCCAAGAGAATCTGATTTTGAATGTTCACTTACGTGGAATTATGCTGGCGGGTGTGATACTCTCCTATAAGTAAATTTCTTTCACAAGCATACAATTTTGAGGCATACATGAAAACTTCAATCGTCTTATCCACCTATAACGGTGAGAAATATATAATCGAACAACTTGAATCTTTGAAAAATCAGACTCTTGCACCTGATGAAGTCATCATATCGGATGATTGTTCTACTGATTCTACCGTTGAGCTTTGCAAGAATTTTATTACCGATAATGAACTTGATAACTGGCATGTTATCACTCACGAAACCAATAAGGGTTGGGCTGAGAACTTCTCTGAGGCATTCCTTGAAGCAAGCGGAGATATCATCTTCCCCTGCGATCAGGACGACGTATGGATAGAGGATAAGCTCGAGAAGATGACCTCGATCATGGAGGCGCACCCCGAGATAGGTCTTCTGATTGGTAACTACCAAAAATGGATCCAAAACGATAAGGAAGATCGTATCGTTGAGCAGACTTATTCAGGCAAACTGACACAACTGCCATTTAACGAGAAAGTAATTTATATGGATTATCCGGGATGTGTATACTGTTTCCGCAGATCTTTCTACGATGTTATCCTTCCATATCGATTTACCGACTATCCACACGATGCATTTCTTCTTCGCATGGCTAAAACCGCAGATGCCTGCTATCTATTAGACGTTCCTGTAATAAAGTGGAGACGCCATACTGCTAATACCACGGGGAAGCCTGTAAGGACAAATGAGGCAATGACGTCAGGTATTGAATACTACATTCGTTGCCTCGATAAGATGAAGGAATACTGTAATGATAACGGGTTGATAGAGAAGATCCCGTTAATCAAGGAAAACACTAAATTCTATGAGGTTCGCCTGGCAGCATTCAAGAATAAGAGGCTTATCGGCAAAGGGTCTCTGGCTTCTTGTATGAGATACCTTAAGTTCTATCCCAGATCCAGGAGCATCTTAGGCGATGTTTGGAGATTGATTCACTAATTCTTCTTGCCCTTAGTAAGTCTTCTTACCTGATTAATCAGGTACGCTGCGAAGTAAGATGCTTTGTTATTATGCTTTGCAAGAATAACACCTATATACACCTGCATGCCGTGCTTGCGAGCTGAGCTACCTGGGAACAGCGCCCTGGTAAATGCGCTACATTCTTCGAATTGCTTACTAAACTTATCCTTGACTTCCGCACGATACTCCCAGGCCCAACTCCACAATCTGCCTGCAGAATAGCCACAGTCATAGATCAGCTTATTCAACGTCTTCTCACCTGCTCTATCCTTTAGATACAGGTAACGTTCCTTACTGGCGATCCAGAGATTAACCATCTTCTCGATATCGTGACTTTGAAGGATACTGTTAGGCCTGCAAAGATAGTGATATTTCGGTTCAGAAGATACGACTATCTTATTTGCCTTCTCAAGTGCTTTATAAACAGTTGCATAGTCCTCGTATACTCGACCTGTTGGGAAACGATAGTCTTGCCATATCTTGAGGCTCCATAACTTATCACAACACGAATCGGTTATCCCGCCGTCGACAACAGCACATGCAGCATTATCTCCGGTATAGATCTCATCTTTAAGGTTATAGATAGTGGGATTATTAGGGAACTCCCTATAGATGCTACAGCTTGCAACATCAGCATGGTTCTTCCGAATAAGATCCAAGAGAAACTCACACATATCAAGATCTATCCAGTCGTCACTGTCTATGAAACTGATATAATCGCTTCTTTTTTGGAACGCCTGATCTATACCATAGTTTCTGGCTCCTGAAACACCGCCATTTGGAATATGAAAAACTCGTATCCTGCTGTCATTGGCAGCATACTCGTCACAAATCTCTCCGCTCTTATCGGTTGAACCGTCATCAACAAGGATGATATCCAGATCCTTATAGGTCTGATTCACCACACTATCCAGACAAGGTCTTAGATAATTCTCTATGTTATATACAGGGACTACGATACTGATCATGCTGCTGCCTTTTTCTTTTTGAGCTTACCCAATACAGTATCTGTGATTTCGATCATCATCTTGTCCTTCATGATCATCATGATCACATAATAGATTCCGAAGAATGTGATACCTGCCAAAGCTAAAAGGATAAAACTGTGCACCAGCACGTTCTCCTCCCATAAAAGAACATTAACATATTTAGTCCACAATGATACTGGTGCTGCTATTACTACCGCTACTATAACGTTCAGGTATTTGATTTTCTTGAAGAAGTGTAGTATCGGAATCTCTTTTTTCATACCGGCAATCAGATACCACTGCACTACCAGCACAACAAATTCAGCAATTACAGTGCCGATAGCAGCTCCGGTAGCTCTATATTGGGGAATAAGAATCGCATTTATGATAAGATCTGTTATTGCGCCTGCAATCTCAGAATAAAGAACATACTTCTCCTTACCTAGGGGAACTAGCACCTGTATTCCAAGTATATTGGTGATACCGATAAACAACAATGTCGGCATCATGATCGCCATGGGCAGTATGGAATTTGCAAAATCTTCACCAGCAACAAAAAGTATGCTTTCTCGGGAAAAGATAATAAAGAACACTGTAAGTGGAACAGCAGCTACAAATACAAAATACAGAGCTTTGCCATTAATACGTATAAATTCATCATATAACTTGTGTTCAACGTAATAGGAAGCTCTAGGTAGCAGCACCGCTCCAAGAGATGTTACCAGTGCTACAAGGATTGTCTTTATCTTGATCGACGCACCATAGTATCCTACATCAGTTTCAGTTGTCATAAAACCCAGCATAGATTTATCCATATTAAGATAGATAGTAGTCGTACAAGACATTGCAAAGTATACGAGAACCGGTTTTAAATGCTTTTTATAATCACATTTCCCGGTGTTCTTAAAGCTGATAATTCTCCTTGAATGGAAAAAGTTTAGTATTCCGGATGCAGATGCAGCAAAGATAGATATAGCACCATATATCTCATAATCAGTTTCAGCTTTTACAAGTAGGAACAAAGCACCAAATGCAATAAACTTAAAGACTATGGATCTCGTTGTTATATATCCGTATTGTTCCAGTCCTTTATATAGGTATTCCATGCCTATCGTATTAAACAATAAGGTAGAACTTACAATGATATAAAGTAATTTCTCGTTCGCGAACTGAGGAATTAAGAATAATGACGGGACAAAGAATGCATACGAGATCAATGTCACAACAAGATTGATCATTAGCAATTCTTTGACGGTTCTTGCTAATTCCAACTTGTTATCTCTCACCTTGGCACACGCCTTGACACCATATGTCGGTATGCCGAGTTGAGCCAATAGACTGAAGTAACTAAGATTTGAACATGCAAAGTCTACCTTGCCCATTCCCTCAGGACCCAATACTCTCAAAACATATGGCGATGATATAAACGGGAATATTATGCCCGATATCGTTAGAAGAGCATTTAATACAAAATTCTTCTTTATCGACTTTTGCGCACCCACTTACTTGATTACTCCGTTTCAAATATTCGATCAATTATAGCATGAACATTAAAACACTTAACATTGTTGTTTTAGCTCTAATTGAGGCAATGTTATATTAGCTTCTTGTATCTTTGACCAGTCGGCGAAAGCCAAGAGCAATATAGTATCGTACTCAACCCAAAATGGCTGCTGCTCAACTAGGCCAAACATAAGAATAAAGCTGAACAATATAGCTACTGAATATGTTTTACTGCGAAATGAACGGTACATGATGTACGAAGATATCAACAGAAATACTACCAGCGATACAACTCCGTATTTGAGCATTGTCTGAAGATATGCGGTATCGACATATGTCGGCGGATTATCCGGAGTACTCTGACCTATAGTCACCCATTGTATCGGCTGACCAAACGGCAGATAGCCGTACAAATTAATAGCATACTGGCACTGCGAAAGTCTGTAGGAAAGTAATTTGTTGAGTCTCGCCATAATTCCTATAGCGGGATCATACAGCATTGTTATCCCGTAAATGAAAAAGAAACACAGATATGGAATCAATATACAGATATTACGAACCAACTGCCTCGGGGCATCCTGTTCTCTTATCAGTCTGTATGCAATCAGGAATGTAAGGACCAGGAATACCAACAGGAACGCAAATCTGGTATTCGTCTTATAGAAGAACCATGCATTGATCCCGTTAAATATCAGGTATTCCCATATAGTGATCTTGCCTTTCCTGAGGATCAGATACCCGAACAAGGCGTATGAGAAGATCATCATAGGGGTCGTTGTCCAGTTATACCCCAGATATTCTCGGTTTCGGCTTGGATCGATACGATTCTCGATGACTCCCCGCTGGGACGCTACAATAGTTGCTATGAGCGGAGGAATGTTCAGGCCGATCGTAAAAATAAATATCTTCTTCGCACTTATCCCGAATGCCGCTACTATAAGGAGCATCATGATATACATGTGCATATCCTCATTAGCTATAGACACCATCTTACCAGTAACCACCAATACGGCAAAGGCAATGATCCTGGTCAACTTCGGAACCGTAGTAAAGAGCATGAATGCTATACATACCAATAACACTATCGGGATGTATTCATCATATATCATCTCCATCTTTTCCCTGAAATCCCAAAAGAAATCAAATTGAAAATGCCATAAAGTAACATCAGTAAACAGACGCCTTATCAGGAAGGAGCCGAACGAGATAAAGAACAGGAATTCCCTTACTCGCAATAATGCTATATTACTCTTGTTCTGCTGATCGATACTCATTCAACAGGATGCACTTTCTCGATCTTGGGATTAAAGAACAGACCTGCCATGCAGCTCTTGAGCACCAGACTGCACTTCTTCCACTTCTGAGTCTTTGATCGCTTCAAGATATCCGAGAGAACATATTTGATTTCGAGCCAGTAGAGCATCTTGGCGCGCTTTTGCGAATGACGGGCGATATAATACTTGTTTCGATAAAGAAGCTTATAGCGTCCTATCCTCTGCTCATCTGTCTCATCCACGATGGATGTCGGAATATTCGACTTGATGGCATGGACCACCTGGCTGTCATAAACAAAGAATGAATCATATCTGGATGATATCCTCTGTGAATACTCAAGGTCATCACCCCAGATAAAGAATTCCTTGATAGGAAGCCCAACTTCTTTTACGACATCAGCCTTAACAAAGAACGATACAAATGAAGTGCTCTCAAGCGCCAATATCCTGTTATTAAACTGGGTGTCCACGAAGTATCTCCAGTTGCCGCTAACCTTGGGAAGGTTCATCTCGCAAGCTGAACCGTCAGTCCATTTTGCATAACTGGATAAGAATCCGTATTTTCCTTCAAGAAGCTTATCTGCTTTCAGTAGAGCATCGAGGGCACCGTCCTCGGGGAATGTGTCATCATCCATTATCCAGAGATACTCGTATCCTTGATTGACCGCGACATTTATTCCGTATGAGAAACCACCGGCACCTCCGAGATTCGCACCGGTATTTATATACTTGACCCTGGACTCATCTCCGAACTTCTCTTTGACCATATCGCCCGTACCGTCGAAACTGGCATTATCGATCACCAGGATATCCGGATCACCCGCACTCTGGCAAAGGATCTTGGTGATACAAGTCAACAACATATCCTTCCTGTTATATGTAACTACTACTGCTGCTATATTACTCATTTATTTATCTCTGTTCCTGTTATTCGTTAAGTATAAAATCCTGAAACCAATCAGCTATACCTTGTTCATCAAATCCTTTATCTATCAGTATATCCCTACACGAGCTCCTTTGATACGAAGATAAAGCCAACGCCTCATCCGCCCAATCCGAAGCACTGTCATCTATCGACTTAAACGATACATTCCCTGTAATATCTACCGACCTAGTAATATTGTCCGCTACAAGGCACTTCATACCTGAACACTGGGCTTCCACAAGTGTTATCGGGAATCCCTCGTGCACAGACGGAAGAAGCAGAAGATCGATGGCATTAAGAAAGTCTGCGACGTTACTCTGCCTTCCAAGCATTATATATGAATCTTCCAGACCATACTCACTGATCTTCTTGCGCATATCATCTTCCAGAGCACCACCGCCAATATGCCAGAATAGCGTATTCTCATCTTTCTTATGGATCTCATTAAAAATATCAACTAAGAATAATGAGTTCTTCTCCCTGCAGATCCTGCCGACAGTTCCAATGATTTTCTTATTCTTCGCACCGCGTTCCGTTCTGATGGCAGCTGCCTTTTGATCGTCATAGTCAAATATAGCAGTATCCACCCCGTTATTTACTACTTTTACATCTGTAACACCGGGGAACATCCATTTACCTGCTCCCTCAGAACATGCAAATCGTTCCGTTAAGTAACTGTTTAGAGTTTTTCCGGTAAGCTTAATCCTTATGTTATTTACCCTGCTCTCGTCCAGATCTCTCGTATTGTGCGAATGAAGGATCCTGTGCGGAACACCGTGCTTCTTTGCCGCTTTGAACAGGTCGGCGTTCTTGAGTTTACGATTAGCCTGATAATACAGAGCTTCATAGTGCGTGTTTCCGAAGAGAGCGTCCATCGCCTTGTAATGCTCTTTTATGCCATTCCTTATCATGGGAACATTATAGATCCTGCCGCCGAGTGCCTTTATCTCATCTGAGAAAGCTATATCGGTACTAAGGTTATTAACAAAGTCAAACTGAAGCCTGCTCCTGTCAACATGCCTGTAAAGGTTCATTATGTAGGATTCCATGCCACCGGTCTCAGTGGTAAACCCGCCTATGAGTATTCTCTTCGGTTCGCTCATTATTTCTCCGTCTTTTCAAATGAAGAACGTTCGGGATAAAGCTTCTCGAATATATCCTTCATTTCCTTTTGTGTCTTATCGAAATCATCAAGATCATCACTGTCATTAAGACAGATCAGATTGCGTTTGCCTGCATTTAGCTGCTCTGCAAGCCAGCTGTTATCGTTTCCGATAACGTAGTAAAGCTCGTCCTTTCTGGATTTAAGGACATAATTATCTTTCATGAGATTCCAGTATCTCGCGATCCAGAGACTGTAGTCTTCTTTGGTCCTGAATCTTCTTGATGCCGTGTCGAGCATAGCATCCTGCTCTTTATCCCAAACTTCTGCGAGAACTGACTTCAGGTACGGCTGAGCAACGTGAGGATTCTCTATACCTGTAAAGTGCTTCCAGGATAAAAGAAAGAAAGACTTAAGAGCCGCCGATCCATTCTTGAGACTCAAGAGCTTCCCTAACTGTTTTTTCTGCACAGCTCTCTTATCAAAATGCTTCTCAAGAAGTTCCATATCGTTCAGCACGATATGTTCGATCATGGAACATCCTGCCTTGGCTGATACCGCATTCCACGAGAGACTGTCTACGGGAACACCATTCTTAAAGAACTCCTCGGGGGGCATTGGCCTACAGATAAAAACATCATCGTTAAAGTAAACAAAATGCTCTGAAAGATCCTTGATCTTATGGAAGAAAATCTCGATAACATTAGAATTAAAAGTTGGAAGATACTCACTATCGATGAAATCCTCGTGACGGACTATTACCAACTTATCGTTATCTATGTCCAGCCACTCTGGATAGTGTCCGTAAGTAACAAAGAAGATCTTATTGACCCAGGGAGCATTCTTCTCTACCGCTCTGAACCAGTATCTGAGCAAATCCCAATCACGGTATCTCACGATACCGTTTGACTCATTGCTGTCATTTCTATAGTTACTTCTGTCCTTCTGCCATTTTTCATCAGTCGGATCGACCCATGTAATGACTATATCGATAGGATTCTCCACGCAATCCTCCATTATTTTTCGTTCTGCTTTACTCTGATCTTGATTATAATCCCCACTGCTATGTACATATGTTTCTTGAGCAATGTCATCGTGACTTTCCTTGACATTGGAAGTCCCGATACATCCACCCTTTCCAGTACATCCTTGAATAGATCGCGGCTACATAGTTCTTTGGTCTTCTTGACCGAAGCGCCAAATGGATTTGATGCATATACACCGTTAACGAGTATTACCAGAAGTTGCGAGATTGCAAACACGCAGAATGCATTATCTATCTCCTTTGTTCTGCTCTCGAGTATTCTCCCCACTGCACGTATTGATCTGCAATAACTTTCCATAGCCAGATCACTTATATTACGAACAGCGGAATTCTCATTTGGTATTACTCGGTAAATCGAAAGTTCACGATCCTTAACACAGTTCGCTTTTGAAATTGCTTTCATCAGAAACAACGAATCTTCGGCATGAGAAAGATCCTGATCAAATCTTAAATCGTTATCTAGAAGAAATCTTTTATTAAACAACACTGCTGTGGAGTTTCCTCTCTGAGTAGGATCTTGGAGGCACTCAATAAGATACGAAGAAATCTCTTCGGTTCCGTTAAAAGCAGTCAATTTGCCGGAAGTAGCATTATGCTCATATCTGTATGAGATTAGTGCTGTTTCATTGTCGAGATCCTGCTTCATGGATCCTAGTGATCCCGGAAGGATCTCATCGTCTGCATCAAGGAATACTATCCAGTCTCCCTTCGCCTTCTCTATTCCTAGATTACGCGCATTCGATACACCTTTCTCGCTCTGGAATACATGGATCTTATCGTTTGACAGGCTGCAGGCTATCTCGTATGTATCATCGGTTGATCCGTTCTCCACAATGATGATCTCCCAGGAGTCATAGTTCTGGGAACTGATGCTGGCTACAGCTCTCTTTATGAAGGATGCCGCGTTATATGCCGGGATTATTACCGAATAGTCTATATTTCCCATAACCACCTCTTACGGCACGATGTACCTGAGCACAGGAATTTTCCTGAGCCCCATCGTTATCAGGATTATCGCTGCCGCTATCGGTATAGGAGCACCCAGACGGTAGTACATCGAATATGTATTGATGTGCGTGAACCTGCCTACAGCATCTATGAAGAACCACTGCATAAGATACATCGGGAATGTATATCTTCCGATAAAGTTGATTATCTTCCAGAAAGTCTCGTTCTTTACATAAGCCGAGAAATAGCGTATTGCAATGAAGATTCCGACAGCATAGAAGAAACAGGGGATATTCACATATCCCTTATATAATCCGTTGATCTGACCTGCCGCGATGGAGAGTTTATAGGTTCCGATAATCTGTAGTAGTAGCCCCGCGACAGCCAGGATATAACTAAAGATCCTAATATTGACATTAATCTCATTATGCGAGAGAAGATAACCCACACAGATATAGAGCAGATAACTGCTTCCTACTGTTACTGACAGAGGACATGCGATGTTAATTTCGAACACTCCGTTTATGAATGGGATCAGGACATTAAACACCAGAGATGCTACTGCTACATACGAATATACGAGATTCCTCTTCTCTTTTGGCACTGCCGCGAAGAGCGGTATCGAGAGATACACACAGAACAAAGGTCCGAAGAACCAGTAAAGGTTGACGATATTGAACTTAGTAAGCCCGTCAAATACGAATCTTGGGGTAACGTCAGCCCAGAGAAGGTTCTTAGCGATCACTACTCTATATAGTATTCCGATCAGAGTCCATGCAACAAAAGGAATTACCGTCTTCTTGATTCTCTTGGAGAAATACTCACGGAGTGTGTACTTATCGAAGAAATCAAGGAGCGTGGAACCCGTGATCATGAAGAAAACATCAACAGCAAAATAGAATACGCATTCAAGGATATTGGCCGTGAACCAGTAGTGGTTCGTGCTGAAATCCCAAAAGCAACCGTTAGTATGAATAGCGATAACGGACATCGCTGCAACTACGCTTGCAAGTGTCAAGTATGAGATCTTAGGCTTTTGCGAGGATGTTTCTTTTTTCTGCGTCGACATTTTATCCTCCGTCAAAAACTCTTATCCTGCTTCTTGCCGAAGAACTTAGCCTTCAGGAAGGCGATTAATTTCTTCATGAACTTCTCATCCCCGAGATTAAGGAGCGGGACTTCGATGATATCAGACTTGCTGATATTTCCTGTCTTGATCTGATGATCGAGCCAACAGTTGAAGAGCAGCTCACTGAGTCTTCCGGGATAGCGCTTTTCAAATGCACTCCTGTCACCTTCTCCGACCTTCTCGACTACCTTGCCGAGTATATCGAAGAGCCATGTGCAGTAGCTATCCAGCATCTCCTTAGGGAGTACCATCATGTTGAACATATAGCCCCAAGTCTGCTTCATTATCTTGTCGTAACTGTCCTTATATTCGGGATAGAACTTAGCGATAACATTTGCAGTCTCATCTATCTCTTCGTTATTGTGCGTATGAACATAGTGAGAATAGAGCGTCTCTATGTAGTACCTTCTCTTTTTAGGAAGGATCACCTTATAGCCGCTAAGGAGCGTATCGACTTCGCTTCCCGAAATCGCCTGACCATCCTTACCCTTAAAGAGTCTTCTATAGTGCACAAGTCCGATATTATCAGAATCGAGATTCTTCCACGCCCAATATAGTCCCGTGAGTTCACAGTACATGGGATTAAGAGATGAGATATTCTCTCCTGTATTATCGAGAGTATAGCCTTCTACGGCTTTATTGATATCTGCGCCTACAAGCAAAGGCAGATACATGGTATCTGCAGGCATAAGGGCTTCTTTGTGGGTTGCTACAATTATCTTGGTTGTCACGTTATCACCTGATAATCAGGGTACCGACTACTTCTTTTCCGGCGATCCTGATCTGTTCAACTTCCTTCTTTATAAGTGCGGTGCTTACCTTATCAAGTTTTTCTACGATAACTACCGCATCGCTGTCGTTAAGGCTTTCAAATGCTGCCTTATCCGTGAGGATATCTTTCTCAGTCTTAAATGTGATGCCTGTATCCTTGACTGCAGAGAGCGACTTCTTGATGCTCTCCATAGCATCTTCGGAGCTTACACCTGTGAAGATGACCTTCTTAACATCGGGATACTTTGCCTTGATATTAGATGCCGTTCTTGCGATGGCATCTTCCTGAGAATAGAGGACTCCTCTGGTCTCCTTCTTGGCGATAAATCTGTTGATCTTAGCGAATCCGCTCTTACCCGTAGCATCGTATGCCATGGTGATCGCATCGGAATAGTAGGACAGTTCCTCGGAAGAGTGGAGCATACCGTTAAGGTAGAACAAGAAATAGAATATAGCCGTCATCGCGGGAACTCCGACTACGCAGCCGAATACGATGTGCTTTACGATGCTTAATGCGATCTTGGGAGCAGTAGGCATCTCTCTTAATTCCGGAGGCCCGGCGAGTTCTTCGAGAGCCTGGTTTACAGAATTTAAATGATTCTGGATATCATTAAACTTATCCTGAACCTCTTCCTTCATGGAGATGAAATCTTCGTCTCTTCCGATGTGTGCAGAGAGACCTACTACGGAATAATCGAATCCGCATACCTGCGCATTAAGCTCGGCCTTGACATCATCAGCCTGTGAGAGGATCTCATTGAGCATGGCAAGAGCTGTAGCATCGTCTTCTGCGAAGAACTTTAATGACAGAACATTATTTGAGTTCTCTGACTGTGTAACTACCAGAAGTTCATCGGCAAATGTCGTCTCTACATTTCCTGCTTCTTTGACCTTTTCCCAATCGAGCTCGTTGTTAAGTACGTTAGAGAAGAGCTCGATCGTACCATCGGACAATGCTTCACCCGTCGTAGAGTTGAAGTAGAGCTCAGCCTGTGCAATACCAATGGCATTTTCGTCGTATCTTAAGAATGCTGCTTCTCCGAGCATTGCGCTATAGTCAGCAAGTGAATCCTGAGTATCCGCGATATCGTCCTGATACATTGCGATCGTCTGATCGTAATAATCGATATACTCATCGTAGCGGCGGTGAAGATCTACGATATCGGCAGTGTCCTTATCCCAGGATCTGTATGTCTTAAAACCTCTGAAGGCTCCGAGAGCCAATCCTATGAGGATCGCTCCGATTATGATCTTCTTCCACTGTCTTAATATGTAAAAAAGGCATTCCCTACCTTTGAGCTGGTAATGCTTCATGAAAAATACTCCTTAGAATCTACAATCCTTTTAAGTATACACATTCAATGTCTATAATTCGAGCCTTTATGCCTATGGCAGTAGCAATAATCTAGTATATTTGCTTAATATCCTTAGCTTTGCCACTAATTTCACAAAAAGCGGGACATTATATCGCTTACTATTCGAATTTGTGATTTTTCCTCAGACAACTTCGCTTAATTACAACGAGTGGATAATCAAATGGTTTTAGAGCCAAGATTACATATGATAGAAAAACCGCTATAGAAAAATAGATTATTTTCCCAAATTTAGATGCATCAAATAGATTACTCAATCCAAAATAGCTATCAATTATCAAATATAGTGGCCAATGCCAAAAGAATACATTAAGAGTGCGACCTCCCAAGTCTGTAATACCCGGTAGCCTTTGTTTAGGAATGATTACAAGCATTCCCGCTCCAGTAACAACCGTGATAAAGTAACACAAAAGCCGAGCAGCAGGACCGTAACCGATAACTTGATCACTAAATGGATTCCTACCTGTAAATAAATGTCTATATACATATACATAATCCAATTTAAAACAGCACAGATAAAACCATATTGCAATAATCATTATAGAAATGGGACACAGCACTTTGTTATATTTCTTAACGAACATTACAATGCTTCTATGATCAACCATTGTTCCTAATAAGAAATACGGGAAAAATACAACGATACGTGAAAGGTACAAATAATCACTTATGGATTTATCGTATCCTATAAAGCACGCTAAAATCACACTAAAAACCAATAAGAACAACTTATTGACACTTTCTGATAAATACATAAGAAGTTGAAATGCAGCAAGAGCAAACATAAACCATGCGAAATCTATTCTGTAATATCAAACTGATGTAGCCCTTCCTAGTGTACTGATACCTTGAAATTGTTAGACTTTGGCTACTACAGTAGCATATCCCCACATTATTGCACCCACCGCCAAATCCCGCTATTAACTACATCCTGCTTGGTTTTTAGAGAAATAGCTGATGAACATTTTGCGAACAAGTCCATAGCTCAGATAATTCGTTATTCTTAAAAGGCACACTTTTTTGTTTTTTACAGATATCTTTTTATATAAAGTGCTGTCTGAATTCTTTAAAAATGCATCAAACTCAACTAATTCTTTTTTGCCTTGGCTAATATCATCAATAAGACAATAATTAATTAACTGGTACTCTGCTAATTCAAGCAACAATTCACTCAACGCACCGCGAGACGCAGCGCTCAGCTGACTTTCTCGACTTTTATAACACTCAAGAAGTTTTTTCTCTACAACAGCGGCATCTTGCCAATGCTTTTTTCTTCCACTTAAACTCACACTTTGTCCATCGTACCCCACCCGATAAACATACACCGGTGCAATATACTTATCCACAGTATTAGCATATAGAAGCGGGATAAAAACGTATTCGTTGTCAGTATAAAAGCAATTCTCGGTTATGGTAACTTTATTCTCGAGTAGGAGATTAGTCCGAATACACATTTCATGCATACGAAACACACTACCGTCTTCCGCATAGTATGCGTCAAGATTAGAAACACGCAAATCACGCTTATCAACAATAGATTCCTTTTGTGTGCTCTCATTAAACAGAATATACGGCGATATTACTATATCAGCCTCCGATTTTTCCAAAAAGCTAATGAATCCTGATAGGTTCTCTGTTTTATACCAATCGTCACCATCCAGAATCTTGAAATACTTTCCCGTTGCTTTAGCTATCGCGGCATTTATAGTTGATCCATAACCACCATTCTCTTTATCAATTGCATAGAAAACACCCGGATAACGTTTTTCGTATTCATGAGCAATCAAAGTAGTATTATCACTTGATCCATCGTTAACTATCAAAACCTCCAACTTGTCTAGCGAGTCATCATCTACTAATGATTTCAATGTATTATCTAGATATTCTCCTACATTATATGCAGCTATAGAGACTGTTAAAATTTTGCTCATTTCTTCCTCCGTATTTATCGCTATAGATAAAGTATATTGTCAAAATGATTATGCTAATTCACGTTATCAATTCATTTCTTAACACTAAGTCTATCCAACTCTAAGTCAAATAATCCCAAGCTCTTATCAATATCATAATTTGTTCTTATGACATTTTTACTATTCATTGAGATTTCTCGCAAATCATAACAATCGTCCAGTATAGCATTTATTACATTGATATACTCATCAGGTGTTTCACAATGAAAATAATCAATTCTATCTTTAGCCGAGATTCCTTCTATCCCTATATTATTAGTTATCACAGGAAGCCCTGCTGACATTGCTTCCAAAACCTTGATTTTCACCCCCGCACCCAAA
Source organism: Ruminococcaceae bacterium KH2T8 (assembly GCA_900111435.1). Classification (NCBI taxonomy): domain Bacteria; kingdom Bacillati; phylum Bacillota; class Clostridia; order Eubacteriales; family Oscillospiraceae; species Ruminococcaceae bacterium KH2T8. The sequence continues at coordinate 144,643 of FOIY01000006.1, read as the reverse complement.
ACTAATGGTGCAACTAAACATTTGGAACGAGAAAAATACTCTGATACATCATCGACATACCCAGTTAACTCAACTCTCGGATTATTAATCTTCAATAATTCCTTATGCGGGTTTCCACCTACAACTACTAGTTTTACCTCCTTGTTTTTTATGTAAGGTAAAACATTATCTACAAACCATATCACACTCTTCCAATTCTCATCTCTGGACATAGCACCGTAAAACAGCAATTCATTACGATCTCCAAGGTGCTCCTTATAACTAAAATCCTGAAAATATGGAGTCCACACCCAAATATTATCTATGCTTTGTTCATTTAGCATTTTTTTATCTTTGGAATTATTCAATATAATTAAATCAGCGCGCCTAAGACATTCTAGCTCCAATTTCTTCAATTGCAGATAGACCATTTTTCTTAGGAATTTTTTCACTAAATTCTTTTCATGCAGATATCTCCGATAAAAAGATTGGTATGAAACATCTTCCTCTATACATATTACTGGCACATGTGGATATATTTTCTTAATCTCAGATTCAATAAGTACAACTTGAGTCCACTGCAACACAATAACATCAGGAGCGTATCCACTGTTTTTCAAATCTAATAATGAATTAATAAAGAAATCACGTTTATATCTTGATGTAAAACCGCTCCTAGTTCTCCAGAACGACCAATAGTCAACTTTCTCTACAAACGTCTTAAATTTCTCTGTTTTTCGACTGATATATAAATGATACTCTATCTCAGCCTTATCCAAATCAATACTATCTAGTTCTTCTTCCTTTGCACATGTAAGTAGTTTTATGTTGTATTTGCCTGTCTTTTGTATCCCTTTAAGATAGAAATTGTGTATTTTCCCTCCTGCATGCTGTACTTTATCATATGGTACGAAATATGATACCCACAACAAATTCTTCTTGCTCACTATAAACATTCCTTTCACTTACATACTCAAAGATTCAATTAGTTTACCCTATTGTAGTGATTATTGCCTAGGCTATGCACTATAAAAACAGTTAATCATTCAATTCCAAGAACCTCAAATGCATCCCTAAAAAGATAATCAATTTGTGGCTTGTATTCTCTACTAACCCACCCCATTTAACCTTATGTTGATTAATCAAAAACAAAGATTTAAACCCTTTATGCCTAAGAATAAAATCAATGTCATTCACAAAAGAAATCTGATCTGCATCTAACTCAATTGTTCTGAGCAACTTTATGGCATACATAGTCTGATTGTAGGCACATGCGTGCTTTTCTGCTAATCGATGTAGTCCAAAGAGTCTTTGTAATATCCTTTTAATGCTGATTCTATATTGCTGTTCAGTAGTCTGATTCCCACCATGTCTACGATATGACATCAACTGTTCATCTATGAAATACACTTCACCTAATGTTGCTGCGAATTTTGCATAAAGATTGTCATGCGATAGAATACGAACACCAAAATCTGATGGATTAATATATGGAACAACATTAAACAAAGCTGCATTCATCATCAGATTACAGCCAAATACTTTATGAGAAAAAAAGTAACTGCATTTGTTCTTGCCTGAAATCTTCCACACATTATCTATACTTGATTCAATCATCTGCTTATTCTGGTCAATGGTACGCATGTCAGCATAAACCAAAGAAGGAACATCATCCTGCGTATTCTTCTCTAAGAATTGAACCATTGTCTCAATCTTATTCTTATCCCAGATATCATCCTGATCTGAAAACATGTAGTAATCAAAATTATTAGCATTTTTATACAAATTAGCCAAGATATGGAAGTTCAGGAAAGCCCCATGATATTGGGTATCATTAATTCGAAGTGTTATGCGACTATCAGAATCACAGTAAGCTTTCACAATATCAATTGTTTCATCAGTAGATCCATCATCCTGAATAACCAATTCAAAATCTGAATATGTTTGCCCGATAATACTCTCAATCTGCTCGCCAATATATTTCCCGCCATTATAACAAGCCAACATTATCAATACTTTTTTCACGAGTCGGCTCCATCCCAAGCAGATAATAATGCGATCGTTATATCCGCTCCACCTTGCATGGTATATTCTCCACGCCAACCGAGTTCAGTAATTCGGCTTGAATCCAACGCAGAATTATCCATCAAATTGAAGCCCTTCGACTCCTGCTCGCTAGGCGTATCGAACAAAATCTTAACATCCCCGGCTTTGGAGAGAGCCTCTGCCATTTGGCTAATAGTAACTACAGAATTTGGGTTTGAAATGTTATATGCTGTATTTCTTTCACCATTAATCAACACACACAGCAAAGCGGACGCACAATCTAAAACATGGCAATACGATCTCAGCTGCAAACCTTTGCTCTTCATGATAATATCTTCTCCATGAACAGCACTTCTAGTGAATTGAGCAGATGCTCTATCATCAGTTGCAGTAATCGTATGACCATAAATGTGTCCCGGACGTACAATAACTGTATCCACATTATTCTCAACTGAATAAGAAGCACATAAAGTCTCAGCGAATCTTTTCGAAGTTGGATAACACGAGCGCGGATTCAAAATGTCAATATAGCCATAGTCAGTCTCTTTATAGGGATTACTCGTATCTTTTTTCCCATATACTTCGCTCGATGAAACATATAAAAACCTCGCAGCATTATCAAGGGCCAAATCTAATAAAACCTTAGTACCTAAGGAATTGGCCAACATAGTTTCAACGGGTTCATTTACATAAACTTTAGGCGATGCGTTACTTGCACCATGGATTATATAATTTAGTTTTGCATTAACTTCGATAGTTTCGTATTTGGTGGCATCATATTCGATAAAATCGTACTCCATCCCCCAAAAAGCGAAGCGTTCAGCTACCCTGCTCTTATTACGTGCTGCCAAAAATACTTTAATCGAATAATTCCTAGTCAAATTCAAATATAGTAGTATATCTACTACTACAGAACACAACATACCTGTACATCCGGAAACTAGAATATTCGAATTCTTGATTTTTTCGAGTCTTGGAATATGGACTAGTATTCTTTCTATTTCTCGAGAGTATACATCCTTATAATTCTCTTTCACTTAAGCCACGTATCCTTTTTGGTATGAAGTAATGCTTTAAAAATCATAAGATCATCAACAGTGGTGATCTTAATATTCTCCTCAGAACCTTTAGAAAAGTACACACGCTTCCCTAACTGTTGCATAAGAGTACAGGATGCCGCAGTGCTTGTAATGCCCTTCGTTTTAGCCTCTTCATGCGCTGACATAAGAGTTCTATATGAATATGTGTGTGGCGTTTGAGTCCTCAATAATTGCTCCCTGGGGATTGAATCTATTGAAGATATTCCATTATCATCACTTCTAAATACTGCTTCAACGCATGGAATTGCTGCTACAGCACTACCATATTTACGATAGGTTGCAATACTATCTGAAATTATCTCGCTGGATACCATACAACGATTCCCATCGTGAACCATAACTATATCTTCATCATGGACATGATTACTAAGTTCAACTAATCCATTGTAGATGGATTCTTGACCCGTCTCTCCACCTGGAACAATCCATTTCAATTTTGTGATATTAAATTGCGCCGCATAAGCATTCAACACATCCATCCACGAAGAGAGAGTCACAACCATAATTGCATCTATCGCAGGATGACGTTCAAACGCTTCCATCGTATGAACAATCAAAGGCTTATTCTCAACATGCATAAACTGCTTTGGAATATCCTGTCCCATTCTGCTTCCGGTACCAGCCGCTGTAAGTAATGCTACAATCATAGCCAATCTCCTAATTATAGTTTCAATTCCAAGACAATATGCTTTTCAATGTCCTTAGGGTCAGGCAACTTCATATAATCACCATATAACATTCTTAAGTATTCATCGGTGCCTTCCATAACCATGAAACTAGCTGTATCACCATCAAATGAATAATCTATGTCTTTAAAAGCACATGCCCAACTTCTAGTATATGTTTCTTTGAAAAAATGCTTTCTTCCAGTAGGAACAGTTACAAAAGATGTATCATCATGCTTGCACATTGAGTTAATTCGGTTCCATAAATGAGTCCATGCATCCAGAGAAAGAAAAGAAAATAACCTGCCTAAAAATACTTTCTTTTTAAACACCTTTTTAGAAACTGAATCATTTTTCACTAAATCAAGATAGAAATCTTTATTCTTCCAAAAACACCGACATGATAATATGAATCCTACAGCTAACGATAAAAAACCATGCAAATATCGCATTGGTAAAAAATTATACGTATTTTCCATTATGAATATGTCTAAATACACACCACAATCATCATTATTCAAGTCTTCTCTAGAACGACATATGGTACCTTTCTTTCTCAAGCGCGCCATACCTAAGCCATAATCGTGTGTATCTTCAGGAGTGTGCAACCAATATTCAGAACCGAGACCCGAATCAAAACACTTTCTCAGTTTGTTATAATCATTGCGAGTCATAAGTAAATCGACATCGTCATCCCAAGGGATGAACCCACCATGACGAACTGCACCTAACATACTTCCGCCTGCCAGAGAGTATTGAATGCCGTTTTCTCGACAAAAAGCATCGAATTCTTTAAGCATGCCAAACAATACACCTTGCAATTGGTGTAGTTTGATATCATCTAATTCAATTAAGTTCGGATTATTCTTGATATCTATATTTTTGAATACTGAAACAGTCGATAAACCCACTTAACCTTCAAAAACTCCTCTCCCGCTTGATATTGAAACACTTAGTTCTCAAATATGCTCAGCTTCAGTTTCAGTACTGACACCTATATTCATAGAAGAACTCCTTAAATAGCCACAATCCACTTAAGTATACACATAAAAAGGCTCTATTTCGACCCCTTCATCCCTAAGACTGTTACAAACGTCTTAAAGAGCAACTTGATATCAAGTGCGAGTGAGAAATTCCTTATGTATTCGTTATCGAGTCGCACGATCTCCTCGAAGTCGGTGATCTCCGATCTGCCCGATGTCTGCCACATTCCTGTAAGTCCCGGCTTAATGGCAAGTCTGCTCAGGTGATGAGGATCGTACTGCTTATATTCGTCGAGCGTCGGGGGTCTTGTACCTACAAGGGACATATCCCCCTTAAAGATATTCCAGAACTGGGGAAACTCGTCGATACTGGTCTTTCTTATGAACTTACCTAAGGGGAATATCCTCGGGTCATTGTCCATCTTGAACATCAGACCCTGCATCTGGTTTTGATCCATAAGTTCCTTCTTGCGCTCTTCTGCATCCGTATACATGGACCTGAACTTATAGATCTTAAAGATCTTTCCGTTCTTACCTACTCTTTTCTGGGAGAAGAACACGGGACCGGGGGACTGCATCTTAATAAGAGGCGCAAAGATTATAAAGAGGATACCTGTTGCAATGAGGCCTACTATAGACACGAAGATATCAAAGAGCCTCTTGATTATGAGCTCACCCGCAGATGCCCTGCTGATACTTGTTGTTACGACTGAGTAGTCCTCTATCTGCTCCATCTGCGCATTGGGAAGGTCCTCTATCTCGAGGTTCAATACAAGATGTGTATTGATTCCCATACTGAGGAACTCCTCTACCAGAGCCGAGCTCTTACCGGACTTCAGGAAGATAAATACGTCATTTATTGCATTGTCCTTTATAAAGTCGAGCATCTCATCTTCCCGGACTACGGGCAGATGAGCAAACTCTTCATGAGCATCTGTATCAGGGAACACAAGACCCTTAAAAGTATAGTAGCCGTTGTTTTCCTTATTCAAGGTCTGCATGAATGATTCTGCAGCTTCGGGGCATGTAACGACAAGGACATTAGCGTTATTCTTCCCCTTCTTAAATCTGTTCTTGATCCACATCTTAAGGAAGGCTCTGAAGATCCATACCAGGATGACACTTAAGACATAGAACGTAACAAAAGTTATACGTGAATATGGTTCTGACTTCTTGAGGATGAACAGGACACCGACAATACAGAATATGAGCTCCGTATTCATTACTCCGGACATCCACAGTTCTCTTAAGTACCCTCTCTTCAGGATATCCTTATGAAGAGCACCAAAGAGCATTACTACGATATAGATACCAGCTAAAAGGATCGAGAGTTTTTTATAAAAGTCAAAAAACATGGCGAGACGATCGTACCACAGTAAGATCGCGGACCACAAAGCCACCTCGATACCAACGATATCAGCTACTATAAAATCTATATGCTTTACTCTCGCGCTCGTCTTTGAACTCATTTATGTACTCCGTATAACTTTCTAACGTATATTATATAGAAAAACTTCAGATATCAAATTACCGTTCTGATACATTATCCTATCTTTCTTTTACCCTCTTTAGGATACTTGTAGGGTAATACATGAGATAGTTCATGCCTCTCGCCAACTTTATAAGGGTCGAAGAATCCTTAAAGGTCGTCATGGCCTCGTAGACTTCGGGTGTTCGAGCCTTGATATCAAGATCGAACGCCTTGAGTTCGCTATGGACCTCTTTCGATGTCTTACACATTAGAAGCGTCTTAAAGTGCCACAGCATATGAGCCGCGATACCGTCGGTAATGTACTTTTTCTTCTGTTCACTAAGGCCTACGGGAAGTTCTTCGTAGAACTTCATGAGCCTTTGTGCGACTTTGTAGCTGTCTGCCTTGTGTCTGATCCTGCTCTCGGGACTTACGGATTGTCCTTCAACCCCGAGCCTGTAGCAGTATAGCGGCACCTGATAGTAAGTGATCTTATCCACATACGGGATAGGCAGCAGCATGAACTCGGAATCCACATAGAAGCAGTGCTCGTCGAGCCTGATCTTATGGTCTTTAAGGATCTGCGTCTTATAGATGACCGTATGGTATCTCATCCACTTGACCTTGGATACGAGTTCGTCGAATGAATAATCCGCACCATCCTGCAGCTCGTGGAATGAGTCGATCTTATCGTCTCCGCCTTCGTAGCAGTTTATGTAATCAGTGAGTATCAGATCGGCATCGTCATGCTCGAGCCTCTTGACTAAGAGCTCGAGGCTCATGGTATTAAGCCAGTCGTCTCCGTCTAAGGCTCTGAAGTACTTGCCTGTAGCTTCTTCTATACCCTTATTTATTGTTGAGCCGTGTCCTCCGTTCTCTTTATCGATAAGACGAACGATCTCGGGATATTGTTTCACATATCCTTCCGTGATCTCGGCTGTCTTGTCCTTTGAGCCGTCGTTTACGACAAGGACCTCGATAAGTTCGCGGTTCGTAGCTCCGAGGACTGATTCCATGAGCTTTGAGAGGAACTTTTCAACATTATATGCAGCTACTGATATCGTTAGTAGTTTATCCATCCGTCTTATTTCCTTTATTTATCGTATAAGGGCCAGAGTACCCTGTAGCAAAATGCGGGGGACATATCAAAGAGCAGGAATAAGATCCGGTCCTTGCCGACGAGCTCGGGCGAATACTTGACCTTTTTGTAGTCCGCCTTGAACTTACCTGCTATTCCGCTGCTCTTTGCTTCGTCTTTTCCTATATACTTCCTGCACTTGCAGTAATTGGCGATCCTGTTACGAAGAGCCGACACCACGCAGTGATCGTAAAGTTTCCTGTTATCGAGACCCTTATAGAACTCGATCCTCTCGTCCCATGCCCTGTTCTCGCTCGTGAAGTTCTTAAGGTCGTAGTGCTTTCTCATCACACTTCCTTCGGACATATAGTAGGCATAGATGATATCGTCCGTCTCGGCGCAGTCGCCCGCCTTATGGAAGAGCTTATATGTCGAGGCAAGGTCTTCGAACGTCATGCCCTCAGGGAACCTCATGGTCTCAAAGAGGCTCTTGTGGTAGAGCTTACATGGGATAACGGTCTCATTTATCTTATCCTGATTACAGAGCCTGTACATTATAGTGTCGCGGTCGACCTTGCGGTCGCTATTAGTATTCGTGAACTCCAGCTCCTTACTTTGAGTCATCTGAAGCTTTCCGAATGCGATCTTCACGTCGTACTTTACGACAAGATCGTAGAGCTTTTTGACATAGTCACAGCTTATATAGTCATCCGCGTCAACGAATGTTATATATTCGCCTTTGGCTTCGTCTATTCCTCTGTTCCTTGCCGATGCCGCGCCGCCGTTCTCCTTTGTGATCACCCTGATACCGTCTTCCTGCTCCAGGATCTTTGGGGAGTCGTCGGTCGAACCGTCGTTGACGAATATGAGCTCGAGATTTTCGTATGACTGAGCCTTCAGGGACCTTATGCAGTCCCTTATATGGTCGGCATTGTTATATACGGGTACGACGATACTTATAAGAGGGTTCATTTGAGGCACCTCTCGAAGAAATCGTAGTATTCCCTTGCGATATTTATATAGTTATAGCTGTCCGATATCTCTTTGCTCTTCTTATCGGCATCTTCCCAAGTTGAGGACAGTGCTTTCTTGATCGCATCAGCTAGAGATTGCTCATCCTCGGGCGGCTCGTAGTACCAGGCAAGCCCCTTGGTGATCTCATAGTTCGTGGGGATCTTGGATATCAGGGTCGGTATCTTTAAGATCATGGCCTCGACTGCTGTCATGCCGAATCCCTCGTAGAGCGTGGGATTAACATAGAGAGCGCAGTTCCTGAAGAGCTTGTCTCTTTCTTCGTCACTTACAAATCCCGTGAACCTTACTCGGTCCTCGAGGTGATGCTCCGTGACATATTCGCGGAGGTACTTCACCCTGTCGGGAGTACTTCCTATGAGGATCAGATCCTTATCGATCTCATCCTTTATAAGTTCGAACGCCTTTATGAGCGTGATTATATTCTTATGGTGGAATTGGAGGTTCAGGGCAGCGATATAGTCACCCCTATGCTCCTTAGTATCTTCGGGAGCTTTAATATCTATCGGGTTATAGATACGCGTGATTTTGTCCTTATACTCGGGATAGTACTGACTGATCTCGGACTTATCCGTATCGCTTATTGCCACGATATGATCGTTAGTCATAAAGTCTGCCTTATACATCACCTTGTAGATCAGATATTTATGAAGAGGCACCTTTACTCCCGCTAGCACTCTGTGCGCGATCGCCTTTATATCGTGCGGGATAACGATCGATGTCGCATCGGTTCTCGTGAAGCCGGTATTGCAGCTCAAGTGATATACGAGCTTTATGTCATGTGCCTTAAGGATCTTATTGAGCCTGAAGGTATTAAAGCTGCTTACTCTGGCCATCCTTACTACTTCGCTCGAATCTTTCTGCGAAGGTATGGAGATGACCTCTACGTCGGGAGCGATCTTCTTGACCGTCTCTTCGCTGTGGTCATAGCAGATGACATAGAGCCTATTTGCCGCACCGATCTCCTGCAGACCCTTAAGAAGGTTCAGTCCTACCTGATCCTTTCCTCCGGCGTGATTCTTACTGAGGTATATGTAGTTCAGCGCAATATCTCTCTGATGCATTCCTTATACCTCTTTGCAGTATTTGCGTAGTCGTACTCGAGCGCCTTGGCAAATCCGTGATGCCTTAATGTCCTCGAGAGCGATTCACTCTCCAGGATATCCGTTATCGCTCTTCTAAGCTGTGCGACGTTCTTCTCGTCAACGAGAAGTCCCGTCTTCTTATCTTCTATTATCTCCTTAATGCCGCCGGATCTGGTTCCAATTACGGGGATACCGCTGCTCATGGCCTCAAGCGCTACAAGTCCTAATCCTTCCTGAGCACCGTCGGGCATAGTGATCGAAGGTGCGACAAATACATCCGCGGATGCATAGATGGTCCTGAGCTCATCGTGGGACTTTGAGCCTAAGAATGTGCAATCGATATTAAGTTCTTTTGCCTTCGCCTCGAGTTCTTCCCTTAACGGGCCGTCGCCCGCGATCACGAGCCTTGCGTCTATTGTCTCCATAGCTTCGATCAGGTACTCGACACCCTTGATCTTTGCAAGTCTTCCGACAAAGAGGACAGTCTTCTTATTGTCGTCACCGAAGAATCCTTCCTGCCTGAACTCCTGCCCGAACTTCTTTGTATCGCATCCCATAGGGATTACCTTGATGTCCTGCTTATCGGTCATGGTCATGACCTTGGACTTAAGATATTCGGATACGACCGTGATCCCCGCTGCCTTCTTAAAGCACTTTTTCTTCAATGCGCGGACGATCGGGTTATTAAGTGTCGTGATATCAGAGCCGTGTCCCGTGATCAGATACGGTGTACTGAATGAACTTTGAACTATGCCCTGCGGGATCACCCAGTGAGCATGTATAACGTCGTAATCTTTATGGATCTTCCTGATCGTATGCTTTAAGGAGAGGAAGAGAAATGGTACCAGCAGTGCCCTTACCTTCTTCTGCTTGATCCTGGGAACGATAGACCCGGGGTAGCACAAGGTCTCCTTACTGTGTATCGGGAAATAGTGATATCTTTTGATCTTAACGCCTTCGAGGACCTCTTCGTCCTTAGCGCCCGGTGCTGCGGGAGCCAGGATAGTCACATCGAACTCGTCCGTCATGTGAGATGCCAGATCCAGGATAAAGCGCGGCTCTGTATCCCCCTCCCATCTCGGGAGAGTAGACGCTGTGATAAGAAGCTTCTTTTTGTCAGGCATCTTTATTTATCTCAAGATCAGCCGTGGGTTTACCGGATTCGGCGTCCTGCTTTCTGACTCTGTACTGGATATCCTCGAGAAGCTTCCTGTTAGAAGCGATTAGATCAGCCTGAAGTCCCATGATGAACGTCTGTGCTCCCATCATGAGAAGGACTGCCGCAAGGATCAATGACTGGATATGACCCGTTCCGCCGAGGACTAAGAATCTGATACCGAGAGCTGCGCCCGCTATAAGAAATACTGCAGCGATCGCGCCGAAGAACCTCAAGGGACGATACATCATGAAGCTTCTGATGATAACTCCTGCGGAGCGCTTCATGTACGCACCCATGCTCTTAAAGAGCCTGGACTTTCTAAGCTCGCCGTTGGTCCTGATTGGAACGCTCGTGATGGCGATCCTGTTCCTGCCGGCCTGGATAATGGTCTCCAGTGTATATGTATAGTTATTTGTTACGTTGATACGAAGAGCAGCTTCCCTGCTGAATGCCCTGAAACCGCTGGGCGCATCGGGGATGTCGGTATGGCTGGCCTTCCTTACGACCCATGAACCTAAATGCTGGAAGAGCTTCTTCTTCTTGCTGAAGTGCTCTGTCTGATCGATCGGTCTCTCACCTATTACCTCATCTGCCACACCATCTAAGATAGGCTGGATGAGCTTAGGGATATCTGCGCCGTTATACTGATTATCGGCATCAGTATTTACGATTATGTCCGCGCCTAAGTGCAGGCACGCATCAAGACCTGCCATAAAGCCGTAGGCAAGGCCCTTATTTCTCTTAAAGTTTACGATGTAATTAACGCCGAGCTTCTTAGCAACCTCGACAGTCTTATCCTTGCTGCCGTCGTTGATGATCAAAGTCTCGATCTCGTCTATTCCGTCTATCTGCTTAGGAAGGTCATTCAGAGCTACATGAAGAGTCTCTTCTTCGTTATAGCAGGGTATCTGAATTATTAATTTCACGCATTAACCTCCGATGCACATAAAGATTCAGAATATTATAGCAATAAACACGGCTTCTTGCATTAATGCTGTTATCTCATTCTTTTTGATACAGCAATTCCTTCCAATTATTCGGTAAACCAATATGCGCTGCCGAAATCACGTCATTATACTTTTCTACGAGCTTTTCAAATTTTTCAAAGAAATCCGTATTCCAACGCTCAGGCATAGGGTACATCATCTTGAGCATATACAACTGGGAAAACAATCTATGATTTGCTGTAAAATCAATATTTCTAGGCATTCTAGGAACTGCTGTAAACTTCCAATAATATAATCTCGAACAATGTGCACATTTATTCCTAAGATCGGTAATACATCTAAGCCAACTTTCAAGAGTTTGATAATTCACTCCAAAACCTTCAATAGCGATCTTCTTTTTATCTTCATTCTTCATATCTCCATAGAAATATGACAATGATCCTATGGATAAAAACTCTGCGATTACCCACACAGGAAATTGCCCTTCATACTTCTTATTGTGATGTCTGACTATAGCCGTATTTCTATGATCATTAATACACTGTTGGATAATCTGTTCAAATCTTTCAGATTTATGCTTATCATTGAAGTTCATTGGATCCATATATCCGTCAGAACCATATTTGTGCCCATGGAAATACGATATCTTATTTCGAATAAATATCTCAATTCGTTCAACCACAGAAATAATGAGATTCCTTAATTCCGCATCAAACTCATACAATGATATCAGTTTTTCAAATGTGATTTCTTCTCTGCACTTATCCGTAACACGATCCAAATACGGCAACAAATAGCCTGTAAAATAATAATAGTTTACCCGAGATAAAAACAGAAGACATTCACCATCATTTTTGATGGTTACTCCTTTTTCCTTTAAAATCTCAATCTGCTGAGCATAAGTTGTAGGAATCTTCAGTTCCATAAAACCTCTACAAAAAATGTGCCCCCATGGGACACTTCAAAGAGAGGTGTGGGGGCTCCTGTTATCAATAATATATCTTACAAACATATTTATGTCCATTGGTAATTTGACGAACTCTAATAAGAAAAAGCTCTACCACCAACTAAAGATCATTATTTACTTTCTCCTAAATATCACAAGCTTACTTGCCACATAGTTCAATATGATGACGATTATATTCGATCCAACCTTAACGATCACGTCGTCGAACTTTAGGATATCCACAAAAAGCTTCATTATCCCAACATCAAGTGCACCGGTTAAGAGGCGGCAGGCAAAGAACGATCCCATCTCTATAAGGATCGCCTTGGTTCCGCGAGCTTCGCTGTGAAATACCCATTTCCTGTTGGTAACGTATGCAAACAATACTGCGAAGAACCATGCGATAACCGTACTGGTCACAGTTGATAGTCCGAATATCTTGGCACATACGGCATATGCTACTACATTTACTATGGTAGACAGCACGCCGAATATTCCGTACGGGATCAGGTCCTTATACTTGTTCCAGAGTCTTTTGATCGTTGTATTCATTTTAGTTACAGCAGCTTTCCGATCTCTTCAGGCGTAAAGTGATATTTCTTATCGCAGAAATGGCACTCTGTATCTATACCGTTAGGATCTTCCGACAGCTGCCTGATATCTTCTTTACCGAGAGCGGCAAGTCCCGAGTACATTCTCTCCTTAGAGCATGTGCACTTATAGCTTACGGGATAGCCGTCCATATATGCCATGTCGGGATCTCCCATGAAGAGGTCGAGGATCTTTGCGGGAGTAAAGCCTTCCTCCATCAGGAATGTGATGTCCGGGAAACCTCCGTTAGCTCTCTGCTCGACATAATCGATATCTTCGTCTGTAGCTCCGGGCATCAGCTGGATCATCATGCCTCCTGCATTAAGTACGCCTTCGGGTCCTACCTGAACTCCGAGCGCAACTACCGAAGGTGTCTGCTCCGATGAAGCAAGATAATATGTAAAGTCCTCGGCGATCTCACCCGATATGAGCTCGACTGATCCCGTATAGGGTTCCTTAAGTCCGATATCCCTGATAACCGTAAGTGAGCCGTTTCCGACAGCCGCGCCTACATTGAGCTTTCCCGGGCGGTGGTAAGTGCTCTCTACATCGGGCTCAATGGCATATGCCCTCGCATGACCGTGACTATCGCATACGCACGTCATACCCTTAATGGGTCCGTCACTTCTGATGATAGTCGTCTGGGTATCACCGTCGTTCTTCATGTTCTCGGCGATAAGGAGAGATCCCGTGATGAATCTTCCTAAGGCCGCCGTAGCAACCGGTGATGTCCCGTGGATCCTTAATGCCTCCGCGACCGTCTTTGTTGAGTTTATGGCTACTGCCTTAACGTGACCTTTAAGAGCAACTGCCCTGATGATATGGTCTTCTTTCTGATCCGCGGGAACGCCCGCTGCGTAGTATATGTTATCTGTAGTGTCCATTATCTTTATTCTCCGAATTATTCTCTTCGATATTTCAAAGATAAGAATGCCCTCTTTTTGTTTTTTAGTCAACGTTTTCCGAGGTGGACGAACAGTGAGATCAAAAAAGTTTTACCGAAATTCATTTCGGTGAAATCAGTTTCGGTTATTTTCTGCATTTGAATTTATAACGGTACACCGTTATAATTATAGCAAAGAGGTATCTATCATGTTTATAAATGATCTGTTAGTTAGAAGGGGAATAACCAAGTATGGCCTTAGTAAGCTCAGCGGAGTACCGCAGGCTACTATCAACGATATCTGCAGCGGCAAGACAGATCTTGCTAAATGCTCCGCCGGAACTTTATATCGAATCTCCAAGGCTCTTAACTTCTCCATGGAAGATCTGCTGGAGGCTGAAAAAGATGAGTACAGAAGTGCTTTTGAGACTTTCAAGAGCAATACCTGTCACCGCGTTAAGGATATGGGAGATATCAACTTCATGATGAGCATTCTGGAAAAGGATGAGATTCGTCTTTTGTTCGACAAACACTGGTATCCGGAATCGTTATATCTACTTGCGATGCTTGACTACTTATCCAGGATAAACGATATCCCTATATGCACGAAATACGATGATATTAGAAAAACCAAGCTCTCTAGACCCATATATCCTATCGGAGCTGTTATTACCGATGAAGTTATGGGGTCTGACGATGCGCTCAACAAGGTAAGAGCTGAATCGATCCCCGAATTCACCAGATTCAACATATACGAGAGTGAGATCAGAAATGTCATCTGAAAATCCGTTTACAAAAGACAATCTTGATCGCTATCTTAAGGCACTTGCAAAAGAATACAGAAAGCTGAACGGCAAGGGCGTACCAGCTGAAATAACTTTGATCGGAGGCGTATCCGTCCTCATTAATTACGATTTCAGAGAAATGACCTACGACATGGACGCGATCATTCACGCTTCGTCTTCAATGAAAGATGCAATAGCTCACATCGGAGACAGATTCGGCCTTCCGACCGGATGGATGAACGAGGATTTCAAGAATACTGCTTCATATACCCCGAAGATCGAACAGTATTCTAAGTATTATCGCACTTATTCGAATATTGTAACTTTCAGGACCGTCAGTGAAGAATACCTGATCGCAATGAAGATGCGTTCAGGCAGAAACTATAAATTTGATCGCTCTGATATCATCGGGATTCTCAAAGCTCAAGAGGAAAAAGGCGATCCGATAACCTTAGACAAGATCAAAAGAGCCGTTACCGAACTATATGGTTCTTATGAGATCATAGATAAAGATATCAGAGAACTGGTTGAACAAGCATTATCTACAAAAGAATACGTTAAGCTATATACGTTGATTCGTTGTAATGAGCTCGACAACAAGAATATCCTCATTGAATACCATGAAACCAAACCCGAAGTCATCACCAAGGATAACGTAGACGAGATCCTTGAGATATTAAGAAAAAAGCGAAACGATAACTGATCCGCTTTTACACTTCTCTCCTGAACACCAGGAACACTCTCTCGCCTTCTTCGCGTCTGGCAACGAGCTTCATCTGATATTCCTTTCCTAGCGTCTCGAGATATTCTTCCGAATAGTATCTCTCGTATACTGTAGCATCTGCTCTTTGGTAGTTCTCGCCGTCTTCGCTGTAAAAGAGCGTCATATCAGATGTCGAGAGCTTTGTCTCCTCGTCGTATGAGTTGTCCCAAAGGAGCGTAAAGTCATCGTAGTCCTCAAAGAAGACGTTATTTCCGAGCGTCTCCTCGAAGTGCTCCCTTGTTCCTACATCGAATATGAAAAGGCCGCCCTCGGCCAGGTAAACCTCGAAAGACTTAAAGATATTTCGAAGGGCAGCTTCCTCAGCTATGTGGTTGATCGTCTCAGTCGTGGAGATAAAAACATCAGTCTTTCCGTAGAGCTCGAAAGTCGTAATGTCCTGGTTGAGCCATAGGATCTTGCTGTCTTCACCGGCGAGATTTCTGGCTTCATCGAGCATAAGAACCGAATGGTCGATACCGATGCAGTCATAGCCGTGTACCTGCTCGAGCTTTATCGTGATGGTTCCCGAGCCGCAACCTAAGTCGGTGACGATCTTTCTGCCGTCCTCGCCTTCGCCCTTGGAAGTACAGTATTCCTTTATAAAGCCGTCGATCATCTGCGCCCACATGCCGTGGTCGATGCCGTCCTGCATCGTGTCATAGTAGCGCGCGATTATATCGTAGAACTCTTCGTTCATTATGCGAGATATCCTCTGGGATCTACTCTTTCTCCGTTAACTCTTACCTCGAAGTGGATATGGGGTCCTGTGGATGTACCCGTGCTTCCTACCTCAGCGATAGCCTGACCTGCCGATACATACTGACCAGAAGATACATAGATATCCCTGCAGTGTCCGTAAAGAGTAACGACTCCGTTTCCGTGATCGATCATGACGTAGTTACCGTAGCCGCCGCCTACCGAGCTGTCAGTATAGTTCTCGCCGGGGCAGGGGCAGTTTACGAAGCATACCGTTCCCGATGCTGCCGCGCAGATCGTATCACCGAAGTTATTTGCGATATCGATACCCGTATGACCTCTCCACTCACCTGTTACGGGGTGATATCTGTATCCGAACTCGGATCTGACATCTCTGGAATAAGAAGGCCACTGAAGTGTACCGTTTGAAGACGTTGTTGCCGGCGGGGGTTCTGCCGGAGGATTACTTGCGGGAAGCTCATCCGCATTATCGGAAGAAGACGAATCGCCCGAGGAGCTGTCCGAAGAAGAGTTCTGCGCAGCCGCAGCTGCTGCAGCCGCCTGCTGCTGAGCATAGAGCTCGCTCTGGATATCCGCGATCTGGCTGTTAAGATCAGCTACCTGAGCATTAAATGCGTTGGCATCCGACTGAGCCGAACTGATCTGCCAGTCAAGATCCGCGATGGAATCTGTCGTGATACCGATCTGCTCTTCAAGGTCACGAAGCTGAGCCTGCTTATCTTCAGCGATGGCCTCCATCTCTTCTGCCTCTGCAAGAGCCATCTCTTCCTGAGCTTTGGCATCGTCAAGTGCGATCTGCATCTGATCGACTGCCTGATCGTCAGCATCGGCGATCAATGAGATGAGCTCGATATTGGTAAAGAAGCCTGCAAGGGAATTGGATTCTAGCAGGATCTCGAGTGTCGACTTATTCTGGTATTCGAACATTACGGATACTCTCTCACTGAACATGAGCTCAGTAGCGGCAAGGTTATCCTGAGCCTGAATATATCGGTCGAGAGCCTCTGCCCTTGCGATAAGAGCTGCTGCGTACTGGCTCGCGATGAGTTCGTACTCGGCCTGCATCTCTTCGTTTTGAGCATTGAGCTCATCGAGCTGACCGTTGAGTTCCGATCTTTGAGAAGACAGCTGGTTTACTCGCTCTGTAGCTGCCTGAGCCTGAGCGAGCGCCTGATCTCTTTCGTTTCTTCTGGCATCGAGGTCTTCCTGGGATGCTTCGTTATAGATACGGATCTCGTTAAAGAGCTCCGTGATCGAAGGTCTCTTGGGAACTACAGCGGATCCGGAAGACAGAAGCATCGATGCTACAAGCGCCGTACTTATCAATACCTTTGCTTTTTTCATCTTTATCACCTTATACCTTAATGTACTTACGTACGGAGATGCCGCTTCCGACGGCACCGATCATGACTCCGATCACAACAGCGATCGCAAGTACCCACCACATTACTCTTCCTGCGGGGATAAGAGCATAGAAGCTGTTAAGATCGATACCTTCCATTGCGTTATAGAAGATAGTCCTGTATGTCATAACGCTTATGACCCATGCGCAAAGTGCGCTGATCAAACCTACGAGTGCGCCCTCGATAACGTAGGGCATCCTTATATAGAAGTTGGTCGCACCGACGAACTTCATGATCTCGATCTCGCTGGCTCTCGAATAAACTGAGATCCTTACCATGTTGGAGATGATAAAGAGAGCGATCAGGAAGAGAACGATGAACGATACTACGGTCGCAAGATTTACTATCCTCTTGGCGTTCGTCAGGAAATGCATGACGTTGCTCTCCTGGGATACCTTGCTTACTCCGGGCATCGCGGTCAGTCTGTTTACTACATCCTGTGCACGCGCGGGATCCGAGATTCTGATATGGAATGTATACGGAAGATACATATTGTAGTCAAAGTCATCGAGTACCGAAGAGCTCGATCCGAGGTTGGTCTTAAAGTACTCGTAGTTCTGCTCGGGATTATTTACCGAAGACTCGATGATATCGGGGTCCTGGTCGATCATGAGCTGTGTCTGGTAAAGCTCGTCCTGGGATACCTGAAGCTTCATATAGACTTCGATCGGGGGCTCCTGGCTGAGCTTTCGCATTATCGATCTGACATTAGCCGAGAAGATAAAGAATGCACTCATTACGATGAGCATAAGAAGGATCGTCGTAATGGAAGCAACAGTTACGAGAGGATGTCTCGTGATACCCTTAAATCCTTCCTTTACTGAATTAAAAAACGCTCTTATACTCACTTAATCATCATCCTCCTGAATATCGAGATCGATGTCACTAAGGCTGATCTCCTCTATCCAATCGTCCTCGTCAGACTCTTCTTTTGACTCGGCGGCCTCTTCGTCCGAAGCCTCGGGAGTATCTGCCGTCTCGTCATTATCATCATTTGTCTCAGGGTCTTCGGCATAATCGGAGATATCGTCATCTTCCTCTTTTGCCGTCTCCGCATCCTGAGACTCTGCCGTTGCCTCTGCCTGAACATCCTGCTCTTCTGCAGCAGTATCGTCGGCGGCATATACGGAATCATCCGTCTCATCCGCTTCGATCTCGGGTTCAATTGCAGCTGTCTCAACAGCTTCTTCTGCAGCTGCCGGAGCAGTCTCTTCTACGATCTCTTCAGGCTCCTCAGCGTAATCATCCTGACTATCTTCGTCGTCCGATTCGATCAGATGATCTACCGACTCCTCCGTGATCTCGTCTTCATCAAGGTCGTCGTCATCTACCATGGGAAGTTCCTCGGGAAGGTCCGATGCCTCCTCGAGCGCCTTAGCCGCGAGTGCCGCCGCAGCTGCTGTAGCCTTTGCCTCCGCTTCCTTTTGAGCAGCTACGACATCGGGAGGTGTCTCACCGAAGAAGAAAGCACTTGCTGCCGCCTTCTGCGCATTGGAATAGCCGTCATCATCGTAGTCGTCGCTGTAATCAGCGTCTTCCTTAAAGTTAGGATCATCACCGAAAGCAAATCCCGGGTTCTCGATACCGTAACCCGTGAACTCAGCCTCTGCGGGCTTTTCGGTGTGCTGATACTTACTGTCTTCCTCGTCTCTTGCGATAAGACCGCTGTCGATCTCGATAACGCGCTTCTTCATCCTGTCTACGAGATTACTGTCGTGCGTACATACTACTACCGTGCTTCCGGATCTGTTGATCTCCTGCAGGATAGCCATTATGTTCTCTGATGTCTCGGGATCGAGGTTACCCGTCGGCTCGTCAGCAACGATGAGCTTGGGATTATTTACCATTGCTCTCGCGATCGCGACTCTCTGCTGCTCACCGCCCGAAAGTTCCTGCGGATAAGCATCCGCCTTGTCCTTAAGGCCAACGATATTGAGCACGAGCTGGACTGTCTGCGCGAGACTCTTCTTCGGGATACCGATGATCTCGCCCGCGAAAGCGATATTCTCAAATACTGTCTTAGTCTCAATGAGCCTGAAATCCTGATAGATCATGCCGATCTGGCGTCTTAAAACGGGAACCAGCGCGCGGCTCATGTTGGAGATATCAAACCCGTCGATCAAGACCTCACCTTGTGTGGGCCTCTCCTCGCAGGTTATGCATTTCATAAGTGTGGATTTACCGGAACCTGACTTTCCGATAATAAATACGAATTCACCGTCCTCAATCTCGAAGCTTATGCCCCTCAAGGCATCGACCCCGGTCTTGTAGGTCTTGTGAACGTCTTTAAATTCAATCATCTGATCATGTTGTCCTTACTGGTCTCAAGATACTCGAGATAAGTTCTGACCATGGAAGCCATCTTAAAGAGAACGGCATCATCGAAAGATCTCAGATCGAGACCGGTATTCTTCTTAACCTTATCAAGTCTGTAGACAAGGGTATTTCTGTGTACATAGAGCTCTCTACTCGTCTCGGAACCGTTGAGGTTATTGGCGAAGAAGCTCTCGATTGTAGCAACTGTATCATCATCCAATGTCTTATAAGCCTCATTCGGGAAGACCTCGTCGATGAACATCTGGCAAAGTGTCGCGGGAAGCTGATAGATAAGTCTTCCGAGACCGAGCTTGTCATATCTTGAGATAAAGCAGTTCTTCTCGAAGATCTTGCCTACACGAAGCGCGAGCATGGCGTCTCTGTAGGACTTTGAAATATGCTGGAAAAGGCTTACGAAAGAACCTACGCCGATATATACCGTAAGTCCTTCATTATTAAGGCAGTCAAGGATCGACTGTGCACTGTTCTGGATAAAGATATTTCTCTCATCCTCGGATCCTACTGCCTCTTCTGCATTGAGAACGACGATCGCCGTAGTCTCATCCATCGCAAGTACGCAGGCCGTATCCGAATCAGAATAGAAGTTCTGAAGGATCTCGAGCACCTCGGCGCCGTCTTCCCTGGAGCTTCTTACTACCATTACGAGACGTGCTTCACTGCAGTTGATCTTATATTCTCTGGCCTTGATCGGTATCTCACCCTGAAGCTCGTTCTCAAGGAGAACGTTCTTTGTAAAGAGTTCCTTCTCGGCATCAGTGCCTCTCTCCTTAACGGCTGTCTTGATCCACTCCGCAAGGAGCTCGAGATAAGTCCTTGCCGCAGGCTCATCGCTCTGGATATAGATAATGTATCTGAACTGCTCGCCGATAGCGACTTTCATGTATGTACGATCGGCAGTACCCGAAAAGATATCGTCACTCATCATGACTGCACGAGCCGAAGAATCCGTCTTTCCTTCATTCTCAGGATCTGTGGATGCAATTACGAGTCCATTGGTATCCATGACTCCGACATCCTGCTTGAGGATCATCTTTGTCTGGCGCATGCATTTCTTGATTTCTTCCATATCGGCACCACACTTTCTGCCAAGAGCATATTTTTACATATAAATAATATCTTTTTTCGCAAGATTGCACAAGTTAATGACCGTCTTTGACACCAAAGCGTAAACTGTTGACGAATATTCGGCCGACTCACCGGCGCTCAACACCCCCACCGCGGGGTCTCCTTTGCGCCTCAACTGCCAAATACACGGACAAATCGAGTCGAATTTGGCAGGATATTTGGCAGTGAACTCCTCCATGGACAAATACACGGACAAATCACGCCGGATTTGTCCGTAGATTTGGTAGCGGATGATTCTCCATTACCATTTACACGTCCAAAATCTGAAAAAATGGTAGTGAAATGGTAATGGAATCCTGCGGCCGGTGGCAGTGCTTCGGGCGGAACGGACAGGCGCAGCTCGAAAGCCTTCATCTCCCCGCCGGACACGCGCTACCCGAAAGGCCTCCGCCACGTTCGTCATCGGCGACGTGGACCGAAAACGCCTGTCAGCGCGCCGCCCACGGGCAGGGCGTGGAACAGAAATGACGGCCGCGCGCCTACTCGTGCTCCTGCTCAAGTACAACTCGCGACGCCGCCCCGCGGCGGCCTGCTCGCGCAGAACTCGCTGCATCGACCTCCACCCACTACATTCCCACGCACATAAAAAGACCGGAAGCCCATTGGGCGTTCCGGCCTTTTTCACACAACTCTGGAGAGTGATTATTAAGAAATAATGCTCTGCTCTGTATCCTTATCGAAGAGGTGGATACGGTTAGCGTCGATAGCAAGGTCAACAACCTGACCAACTGTAGACTGAGATGTTGTAGGGTCAACTCTACATGTAAGAGGAAGAGAACCGTTAACTGTTACATAGAGATATGTCTCAGCACCGAGCATCTCAACGACGTCTACGTCAGCAGCGAATGCTGTGTCGGGGTGATCTGTAACGAATGTGGACTCGTCTGTGATAGCCTCAGGACGTACACCGAAGATAACTTCCTGACCATCGCGCTCCATAACTTCCTCAACTGCATAACGCTCGGGAAGCTTGATAGCAACATTCTCGAAGGAGATGTAAACATCAGAACCCTCAACGTTAACTGTAGCGTTGATGAAGTTCATAGGAGGCATTCCGATGAAACCAGCAACGAATGTGTTAACCGGGTTGTCGTAAAGCTCCGTAGGAGAGTCAACCTGCTGGATGAATCCGTCCTTCATAACTACGATTCTCGTACCCATGGTCATAGCCTCTGTCTGGTCGTGAGTAACGTAGATGAATGTTGTCTTAAGTCTGTGGTGAAGCTTTGTGATCTCAACACGCATCTGAACACGAAGCTTAGCGTCAAGGTTGGAGAGAGGCTCGTCCATAAGGAATACCTTAGGATCACGAACGATAGCACGTCCAAGTGCAACACGCTGTCTCTGACCACCGGAAAGAGCCTTGGGCTTTCTGTCGAGGAGGTGCTCGATCTCAAGGATCTTAGCTGCCTCGCTTACGCGACGGTTGATCTCTTCCTTAGGCATCTTCTTAAGCTTAAGAGAGAATGCCATGTTATCCTTAACTGTCATGTGAGGATAGAGAGCGTAGTTCTGGAAAACCATTGCGATATCTCTGTCCTTAGGAAGTACGTCGTTGATAAGACGATCCTCGATGTAGATCTCACCCTCGGAAATATCTTCAAGACCTGCGAGCATACGAAGTGTTGTAGACTTACCGCAACCGGAAGGACCAACGAGGATAACGAATTCCTTATCTGCTACTTCAAGGTTGAAGTCGGAAACAGCAACAACGCCGCCGTCATACTTCTTGTAAACATGCTGGAAAGATAAACTTGCCATATACCAATAACCTCCAAAATACCCTACGTGGGTTTTTTCATCACAGATACTATAACAAAAGGGCATCACCGCTACTATATGGCATCTTTGCCAAAAAAGAACAGGGCGTTTTGTAGCGAATTTCTTCTTTAAAAGCGTTTCTTTTTACTTTTTGCACACAGCATATCAGGGTGGTTTGTGCAATTGTGACAAGCTCTTTCACAAATATACTCAAACAGCTCAAGAACGGGTTTCCGCGCCCGTGATTGACAACTGTATATTTATGCAGTATATTGCATAAATCAACATATATACGACATATATTTGTAAAGACAGTTTCGACTTATGTGGCGTATTATCTAATGTATATATATTAAATAATAAGAGGAATACTATTATGAGTAAGATCAAGGTCAGTATTATCGGTAGCACCGGTTATGTCGGAGCAGAGCTCGTACACGGCTTTCTTAACCATCCGAACGTTGAGCTCGTTCACCTTACATCCCAGACTTTCAAGGATAAGCTCTTTTCCGATGTCTACCCCGTATATAGAGGCCTTTGTGATATAAAGCTCGAGGACATCACTCCCGAGGAAGTGGCAAAGGATTCGGATCTCGTTATCACGGCTCTTCCCCACGGCGTATCCTCCAAGACGGTCCCCGTGCTCCTCGCTAACGGCGCAAGAGTCATCGACCACAGCGGCGACTTCAGATATAAGAACGTCGAGACATATACAAAGAGCTATAAGCTCGATCATCCCGCACCCGAACTCCTGAAGGAAGCCGTATACGGAATCCCCGAGTTCTACAGAGAGGAATTAAAGACAGCAAAACTCGTAGCCAATCCCGGCTGCTACCCCACATGCTCTCTTATCGCTCTCGCTCCTTTCCTCAAGAAGGGTCTCATAAAGAAAGAGGGCATCATAATCGATGCGGTATCCGGTGTAACGGGCGCAGGACGAAAGTCGGATCTTGCATATTCCTACTGCGAAGTCGATGAGGCATTCAAGCCCTACGGCGCAGTCGGTCACAGACACAACACCGAGATCAATGAGCAGTGCTCCTTCCTCGCAGGCGGTGACGGAAACGACTTAAAGACTGAGTTTACTCCTCACCTTGCTCCTTTCAGAAGAGGCATGCTCGCGACTATCTACTGCAAGCCGTCGGATGCTTTCGCCGACGTATCGAGCGAGAGTATTAATGATATATATTATTCTTATTATAAGGACGAGCATTTCGTAAGAGTCCTTCCCGGCAAGGAACTCCCTGACGTAAAGGCAGTAAACGGCTCAAACTATATAGACGTTAACGGCGTTTACTCTCCCGAGACAGGTACGATCAAGCTCTTCAGCGCTCAGGATAACCTGGGCAAGGGTGCCGCTCTTCAGGCTATCCAAGCATTTAACGCAATGTTCTCTCTCCCCGAGGAGACGGGACTTAATACGATAATTCGAGGTGTATGACATGGCTGACAATAAAGTAATGCCCAATGTAACGGGCGAGATGCAAAATAAGATAGACAGGGCTTCGATCCTTATCGAGGCGCTCCCCTACATGAGGAAGATGCGCGGTCAGACGATCGTCATCAAGTACGGCGGAAATGCAATGGTAAACGAAGACCTCAAGCAATCCGTAATGGATGACATCACTCTCCTTAAGTACATCGGCATCAACCCCATCCTCGTTCACGGCGGCGGACCTGACATCAACAACATGCTCAAGCGAGTCAATGTCGAGTCCCACTTCGTTAACGGCCTTCGCTACACAGACGAAGAGACGATGGGCATCGCACAGATGGTGCTTATCGGTAAGACAAATAAGGAGATCGTCTCGAACCTCAACTCCAAGGGTGCCAAGGCTATCGGTATCTGCGGTATCGACGGTAACCTCATCGTCGCCGAGAAGATGACCGAGGACAGCAGCGGAAATCCCGTAGACGTAGGATATGTCGGCAAGATCAAGAAGATCAACACTCATGTGATCGAGATGCTCGCAAACGACGAATATATCCCCGTCATCGCTCCTATCGGCGTAGGCGCTGCGGGCGAGAGCTATAACATCAATGCCGACACGGTAGCAGCCGAGGTAGCGGTAGCACTCAAGGCAAGTAAGCTCATCACTCTTACGGATGTTCCCGGCGTACTCGACGGAGCAGGATCTCTTATCTCCATCCTCGACGAAGAGTCGATCGCGGACTACATCGCAGACGGCGCCATCACCGGCGGCATGATCCCCAAGATCGAAGGCTGTCTCGATACGGTAACGAGAGGCGTCGACAGAGCACATATCATTGACGGCAGGATACCTCACAGCATTATACTTGAGCTATTCACATCAAAGGGCATCGGAACGATGATCATCAAAGAAAAGAGGGACAAATAATGAGCAGCAGTCTGGACAAGGATCTCGAACTTACAAAGAAGTACGACAAAGATTATTGCATGCAGGTATTCGCTCCCATGGACGTTGCTTTCGTCAAGGGTAAGGGCGTATATCTCTACGATACCGACGGACGAAAGTATATGGACATGATCGGCGGTATCGCCGTTAACTCCTTAGGTCACGGCAACAGAGCCCTCGTTAAGGCAGTATCCGAGCAGGCCGCAAGCCTCATCCACTGCTGTAACTATTATTATATCCCGGGAAGAAGCGAGCTCGCATATAAGCTGTGCCGTCTGAGCTTTGCCGATAAGGTGTTCTTCAGTAACTCCGGCGCCGAGGCAAACGAAGCTGCCATCAAGCTCGCACGCGGTTATTTCTACTACAAGGGACAGAACCGCTACGAGATCATCACTGCCAACATGTCTTTCCACGGAAGGACCATGGGCACAATCGCGGCTACAGGTCAGGAGAAGTTCAGGAAAGCTTTCGCTCCCAACGTTCCCGGCTTTAAGTATGTTGACTATAACGACATCGAGCAGCTCGAAGCAGCCGTTACGGATTCCACCGCAGCAGTAATGCTCGAGCTCATCCAGGGCGAGAGCGGCGTCCATCCCGCAGACCGCGAGTATATAAAGGCAGTCCGTAAGCTCTGTAACGAGAAGGGCATCCTCCTCATAATCGATGAGGTTCAGACCGGCGTAGGCCGTACGGGCAGGCTCTTTGCTTACGAGAACTATAACGTCAATCCCGACATCATGACTCTTGCCAAGGGTCTTGGCGGCGGTGTGCCGATCGGTGCTACTCTCTGCACGAACAAGGTAGCAGAAGGCTTTAAGGTTGGCGATCACGGTTCTACATTCGGCGGTAACCCCCTTGCTATGGCAGCAGGCAACTGCGTTATCGATCAGATCAAGGACAAGGATCTCCTTAATAACGTAGGCGTTGTTAGCGGAATCCTCTTTGATCAGCTCAAGGCTTTGAAGGACAAGTATCCCGTCATCACGAGCGTTCGCGGAATGGGACTTCTCATCGGTATCGAATTTGACGGAACAGTATCATCCGCAGGCATGAAGGAAGCACTCTTCTCCAAGGGATTCCTCGTAAGTGCGATCGGTAAGAGCACCATAAGGATCGCGCCTCCCCTGATCATCACGCCTTCTGAAGCAAAGAAGTTCACTAAGGCATTAGGCGAGATCTTAAAGTCCCAAAAGAAGCGTCCTCTTCAGATCACTGCAGCTCAGGGTTCCGAATCCAAAGAGAGCGAGCAGATCAAGGAAGAGATCACCAAGGAGACAGGTATCACCATCTCATCGGTAGACGACAACGAGCTCGAGTGATCGCGGAAAAATAAGGAATAACAGGAGAAAACTACAATGAAGCATTATATAGATTTTCACGAAGACGTAGGAATCGAAGAGCTTAACTATCTGCTCGACATCGCAGCAGACATGAAGAAGAAGACAAAGACAGGCATCGAGCACCACTACCTCAAGGGAAAGTCACTCGGCATGATCTTCACGAAGTCCTCCACAAGGACGCGTGTCTCCTTCGAGGTCGGTATGTACCAGCTCGGCGGACAGGCTCTCTTCCTTTCTAATAACGACATTCAGATCGGACGCGGCGAGACCATCTACGATACAGCTAACGTATTGTCCGGCATGCTCGACGGTATCATGATCAGGACATTCAAGCATTCAGATGTTACTGACCTCGCAAAGTACGGCTCGATCCCCGTTATCAACGGTCTTACGGACGACCAGCATCCTACTCAGATGCTCGCCGACCTTCTTACGATCAAGGAGTGCAAGGGAGACCTCAAGGGCTTGAAGCTCGCATACTTAGGCGACGGAAACAACGTAGCCAACTCCCTCCTTCAGGCTTGCGCAAAGGCAGGAATGGACGTAGCGATTGCTTCTCCCAAGGACTACACATGCCCCGATAAGTATGTTCAGCAGGCTCTTACGGATGCCAAGATCACGGGCTCCAAGGTCCTTATGACTACTGACCCTTACGAGGCTGCAAAGGATGCGGACGTTATCTACACGGATACATGGACGAGCATGGGCCAGGAAGAAGAAAAGGCCATGAGAGTTCAGATCTTCAAGGATTATCAGGTAAACGGCGACATCATGAATACAGCTCATAAGGATGCGATCTTCCTTCACTGTCTCCCCGCTTACCGCGGATACGAAGTAACGGAGGATGTTATCGACGGACCTCAGAGCGTAGTATTCCAGGAGGCTGAGAACAGGCTTCACGCTCACAAGGCTATCCTTGTTAACTGCTTCCTTAATGACTGATAAGGACCAACTTCAATTAAGACTTGCAACGGCCGGGGATGCGGGATCCGTAAGGGATCTCGTTCGCTCGGCCATGGTTCATTACAGAGAAGAATCGGGTATCGTCAACGACACTTTGGAATCGCTTTCCGAGAGCGTTGAATCAGTCCGCCACAGGATCGTTAAGAATAAGTGCCTCTGCCTCTTTGACGGCGACAGGCCCCTGGGCACGATCACATTGAGCCGCTGCACGACACCCATGAAATATTCATTTTCAAAGAAGAGCTCGAACTTTCTCGCGCACTACACATCCTGCGGCTACATCTCGCGTTTTGCGGTAGCTGATGAAGTAAGAAAAACCGGCCTTGGCAGCCGCCTAATGGACGAAGCCCTGGAGCTTCCCGAGTCGGCAGATCTTGTCATCCTGCACACGGCGGTCTCAAATAAGAGCATGTGCGAATTTTACGCTTCGAAAGGCTTCATCCTCGTAGACAGCGAGAATTCAAGAGGCTACGAGAGAGGTCTCTTCGCGCTTATCAGACAGTAACGGTCGGGAATATCATGCAGCCCGCAAGATCCGAGTCATCACTCAGGATCGCGAGCGCTTCATTCAGGCTCTTTTCATCTTTATAGATACCGAATACGGCACTTCCGGAGCCTGACATCGCAGAGAATACGGGAGAAGTCGCCTTTACCTTATCGGTTACCTCGCGGATCCTCGGAACGAGCTCGCACGCGGGAGCCTCAAGGTCATTTGTCAGAAGCTCAGCAACCTTCGTGACCTTTGTTACGGGATTATCGTATTCATTCCCGAAAGCCTCATCCATCGTCTTCCTGTAGGAATCCTCGTCAAAGCTCACGGGCTTTGAATCGCAAAGACGGAAGCATTCGGGCGTCGATACGCCTTCTTCGGGCTTTACTATCAGCATATGCATACCGGAAAGATCGTCGACTTCACGGACATCTTCACCTACGCCCTCGCAGATACAGCTGCCGCCCGTAAGGAAGAAAGGCACGTCTGCACCAAGTCCTACGGACATCTGAGCCATCTCCTCA
The DNA here is from genome assembly GCA_900111435.1 of Ruminococcaceae bacterium KH2T8. Classification (NCBI taxonomy): domain Bacteria; kingdom Bacillati; phylum Bacillota; class Clostridia; order Eubacteriales; family Oscillospiraceae; species Ruminococcaceae bacterium KH2T8. Next base: position 116,092 of record FOIY01000006.1, on the reverse strand, counting down.
TCCGATAAGGGATTACCGTAATGCTGCTGAAGGATAAGAAGGACAGCTGCGGCATCTGAGCTTCCGCCTCCGAGTCCCGCCTGCGAAGGTATATGCTTCGTGACCTTTATGACGGTCCTGCCAAATCCGCTCTCTGGAGCCTTAAAGCCCGAAAGTCTTAAGTCCTTGGAATATTTATCGTAAAATCTCTTGGCTGCCTTATAGCAGAGGTCATCTTCGGGTGCGGTCCCCTCGAGGTCGCTGTCTATCACGATCTCGAAATCTTCGTCGTTATCGACGGATACGGCTATCTCATCTCCGATACCGATCTCCTGCATCAGGGTAAGGAGTCTGTGGTATCCGTTCGGGAGCTTTCCGCACACACGAAGGAACAGGTTTATCTTGGCAAAAGCCATTGTCTCGTAATCGATCTTCATAACACTAAAAGAATACGTATTTACTTATTAAAAAGCAAGATACCCCGTCACCGCACAAGCGGCAACGGGGCATCGGTTAATTCGAACTTGATCAGGCCGGTCAGCTGGCGACTTCCTGTACATCCTGAGCGGGGATCGCGATCCTTACTGCTCTTGTCAGGACATCGATGTAACTGTAGGATACGATCTCGAAATCTCCCTCAGCTTCTCTTCTGCACTTAACAGTGAAAACATTGGGGTAGCAATTGTCGATCACGCCCTCATGAACGATAAGTCTCTTACGTCCGCCGTTGGATGTAAGCCTTACGCGACTGCCGATCATTGACTGAAGTTTGCTTCTGCAAGAATCCAGATCCGATCTGATAATCATGGGTCAGTACCTCCGCTGTTAATACAATACATCACCTACTCTAACAGTTTCTTGATTTTTTGTCAATCGAATACCACAAGATATAGAGCGTTTTTGTGTACATTTTACAAAATGTAGTGTTAGCAGGGCTTTCACCGCTTTTAGCCAATCTCTCCAATGGAAACCACTTGCCCGATAATGTACAATTTAATGCGTAATATTTTATATAAAGGGGCAGGGTATGCTGACAGATATTGATATAGCCAGACAGGCGGAGATAAGACCTATCGGAGAGATCGCTGAAAAGATCGGTCTTACATCCGATGACCTCGATCTTTACGGCAAGTATAAGGCCAAGATCCCAATGGATGTCCTCAAGCGAAATGAAGCTTCAAAGGACGGAAAGCTCGTGCTCGTCACGGCTATGAACCCTACTCCCGCAGGAGAGGGAAAGACTACGGTCAGCATCGGTCTCGCGCAGGCTCTTGCCAAGATCGGACGCAAGACGCTCCTTGCATTAAGAGAGCCCTCCCTCGGCCCCGTATTCGGCATAAAGGGCGGCGCTGCAGGCGGCGGATATTCCCAGCTCATCCCCATGGACGACATCAATCTCCATTTCACGGGTGACCTTCACGCCATCACATCCGCAAACAATCTTCTTGCTGCCATGATCGACAACCATATCTATCAGGGCAACGAGCTCAATATCGACAAGGACAAGGTTCTCTGGAAGAGATGCATGGACATGAACGACCGTGCACTCCGTAATATCGAGATCGGCGTAGGCGGAGGAACGAACGGCATCGAGCGTGACGATTCCTTCTCCATCACTGCCGCTTCCGAGATCATGGCTACACTTTGTATGGCAAGCGACATCGAGGACTTGACCGAGAGGATCAAGAATATCGCAGTCGCTTACGATACGAACGGAAATATCGTTACTGCAGGAATGCTCGGTGCTGAGGGTTCACTCACGGTCCTTCTCAAGGACGCTATCTGCCCGAACCTCGTTCAGACATTAGAGCATGTTCCCGCACTTGTTCACGGCGGACCTTTCGCCAATATATCTCACGGCTGTAATTCCCTTATCGCGACAAAGGCCGGTCTTAAGATGACCGATATCCTTGTTACCGAAGCGGGATTCGGAGCTGACCTCGGAGCTTTCAAGTTCCTCGACTTAAAGTGCCGTGCCGCAGGCATCTGGCCCGACGTCGTAGTCATCGTCTCCACCGTAAGGTCCTTGAAGTACAACGCCGGCATTCCCAAGGAAGAGCTCACAAAGCCCGATGTAGATGCCGTAAGGAGAGGCTTTCCTAACCTCGCTAAGCACATAGAGAACATGACGGCTTTCGGCATTCCCGTAGTTGTCGCATCCAACAGATTCCTGTCCGATACGGACGAGGAGATCGCCGAGATGAAGCGTCTCTGCGAAGAGATGGGCGCCAAGTACGCACCCGCCGAAGTCTTTGCCAAGGGCGGAGAAGGCGGCATCGAGCTCGCTTCCGAAGTCGCAGCGATCCTCGATCAGGATAAGCCCAAGAAGCCCGTATTTACTTACGAGCTCAAGGATTCCATCGAAGAGAAGATCAGAAAGGTAGCAACGAAGATCTACGGAGCCAAGGATATCGAGATCCTTCCCGAGGCAGCAGCAAAGATCGCGGAGTTCACGGCATCCGGCTACGGCGAGCTTCCCATCTGCGTTGCAAAGACCCAGTATTCACTGTCAGATGACGCCAAGGCACTCGGCCGTCCCGAAGGCTTTACGCTTACGGTACGTGACGTAAGGCTCAGCACAGGTGCAGGCTATATGGTCATCCTTACAGGTAAGATCCTGACGATGCCCGGTCTTCCCAAACACCCCGCGGCACTTGATATAAGCATCGACAAGAACGGCGATATCCACGGTCTGTTCTGATCAGGTCTCATCGCGTGAAGAATTATCCGAATCCCACATTTCTTCAGAAAGCCTCGAGCATAAAGAAGAAACGCCATACCAGAGCGGTAGTCACGATCAGCGTGATCGCCGCTTTGTGCCTTATTGCGTCTTTTGTGATGTGGGGCGCTCACATGCAGGATATCTACAAAAAGCAGTTCCCCGAGATGGTCGGCGCTGCTACATCCTCTCCTACGACCAGTAAGAAGTTCGAGACCTCCGAGACCGAAGAGACTACTACCGAAGAGACGACCACCGAGACTACCGAGACGCAGCTCGCACCCGTAGTCGCAACGTCAGAGACGACAGCCGTTCCCGAAAGCGAGGGTGATGGCGGATCAGAGACCGAAGAGAGCCAGAACAATTCACCCTCGCAGATCCCGGCTTACGATCCCATAGTATTTAACACTTCTCATCCTATCCAGACGATCTCGCATGAGGACAGGGACGTTTATCTCGATGTCTTAAAGCAGAACATCCTCGACTATATGGATGCAAACGAAGACGAGCGCATCAGTTTCAGATATGTGAACCTCGCATCGAACGAGAGCCTCGGCATCAATGACCTGACTCCCATCATCCCGGCGGGCGCCTTTGCTCTTCCCTGCAATATCGTTTACTGCGAAGACGTAGCGGCAGGCACTGTCGATCCCTTAAAGATCTGCCCTTATTCAGGCGAGGAAGCACCCGGCAACAATTCCTGGATCGCGGATACATACGAGCCCGGAAAGCAGTTCTATCTCGGAACATGCGCGGGACTTACGGTTATAAGAAATGACTCTCTTGCCTTCTCCTATCTTCTTGAGAATATCGGCGGTATCGATCACGTATGGGAAGAAGTATCGACTATAAGTTCCTATATCAATTACACTGAGACGGTCACATATACGGACTATACGGGCACTGTCGTCAGAGGTTCTTCGAGGTCATGCGTCTATGACCTCACGGCATATATGGAATATCTTTACTACGGATACCGCAATGATCCCGATACTTATCTGCCCCTGATCGGCGCCATGAACTCAACTATGATGCCTACGCCTTACACTGTAGCTTTCGGTGACGATACCACGATCCTTCATATCAGCGGACGAAATGAAGAATCCCACTCCTATACCGATGTCGCGATCATCGACGGCGAGGAGCCCCTGATCATCACCATCAGCTGCGAGTGTGCATCCTATGACCGCGCGAACACCATAATGGCCGATCTTTCAAGCTACCTCGCGTCTTATATTTCTCTTTGCCACAGCTGATCTTCGAGGTGCTTTGCAGCCGTTTTGAAGTTTTATCTTTTTTGTGGTATATTTACTTCGGTTCATCCCATGTGATCTGTGGTCGGGATCGGGTCTTGTGCAATTCGATCCCGTGAACCCTGTCAGGTCCGGAAGGAAGCAGCAGTAAGCGGACTTTCGTTTGTGCCGCAAGGGTGCCTGCCCGACTGCAGTTCAGATGGGATGGACCTTTTTATATTCGGAAAAGGTCGGGACGATATGGAACACGTAGCTCTTTACAGACAATTCAGACCGATGGATTTCGACGAGATAGTCGAGCAGAAAGCCGCGGTCGCCGCACTCAGACAGTCCGTCATCTCAAAGAGGATAGGCCACGCTTATCTCTTCTGCGGTCAGAGAGGTACCGGTAAGACCTCCATCGCGAGAGTCTTCTCCAGAGCTATAAACTGCGAATCCCCCGTTAACGGCAATCCGTGTAATAAGTGCCCGACATGTAAGGGCATCCTCGACGGCAGTCTCATGGATGTCATCGAGATCGACGCCGCTTCCAACAGAAGTATCGATAATATAAGGAAGATCTGCGAGGAAGTTACATACTCTCCTTCAAAGGCTCCTTATAAGGTATATATAATAGACGAGGTTCACATGATCACAACGGATGCGTTCAATGCGCTCCTCAAGACCTTGGAAGAACCTCCCAAGCACGCGGTATTCCTCTTCGCGACGACAGAGCCGCATTCGATCCCCGCTACTATCCTTTCAAGATGTCAGAGATTTGACTTCAGAAGGATCTCGCAGGATTCGATCTCCGGAAGACTCCGCTATATCTGTGACAAGGAAAACATAAAGGCCGAGGCTGATGCCCTGACTCTCATCGCGTCATTATCGGACGGTGCCATGAGAGATGCTATCTCAATGCTCGATCAGGCTGCATCCTCCGCTTCAGGCAATACGATCACGGCAGAGGCAGTCGAGAACATGACGGGCTCCGTCAACAAGACGGTACTCGCCGAGATGGCTCAGATTCTTATAGACGGCAGGTTCGATGACCTCCTCGTAAAGTGCAGAGAAGTAGCCGACAGCGGCCGTGACCTCACTCAGTTTACCCTGGATCTTGCAGGATATTTCAGGGATCTCCTGGTCGTCCGCATGATGCCCGATCCCACGTCCCTCGTACCCGCGTCTCCGACGACGCTCAAGAAGATGTACGAGATCGCATCGAGCACCAACTCCAATACATTGATCGCATTTATCTCGGGACTTTCAAAGACTGTCTCCGAGCTCAAGTGGTCGCCTTCCGTCAGGACTTCTTTCGAAGTTACTCTCCTTCGTATGTGCGGCCGAAAGATAAAGGCTGACGAGGTCCCTCTCGTTATCCCCGACTTTGCCAAGAAACAGAAGGAAGCTGCCGAAAGGATCTCGGCAGGTATTCCCGCTCCCACGGCTGAGCCCGTGACCGAGACAAAGCCCGAGGCCGAAGAGCCCGCTGCCGAAGCAAAGACAGAGCCTGAAGAGAAGTCCGAAGCTCCCGTAAAGGAAGAAAAGGACGAAAAGCCCGCTCACGCTTCGCCATTCAAGAAAGCACATGAAGTTTCAGAAGAGAAGGCTTCCAAGCCTGCAAAGGAACCTGAGAAGACTCCCGAAAAGGCAGAAGAGAAACCCGAGGAGAAAAAGGAAGAGACTTCTTCCGACAGTTCCGAATCCGCGGCTTCCGATCCGCTCTCATCTATCAGGGCAAGGCTCGATTCCATGAAGAACGGCAATCTTCCCCCGATCGCAAGACCCAAGGAAGATACTGAAGATAAAAAGAGCGAGCTGCCACCTATCGCAAGGCTCGCTGAAGATAAAAAGGATGAGACTCCTGCCACGGAAAGCAGCGAAGAGGCTCAGGAGGAGACAGAGACTTCAGAAGAAGCACCCGCTCCCGCCCCTGAACCTGCAGAGCCACAGGATCCTGAGGATATCCCGATGGATAATCAGATGGATATCTTCTCCATCCCCTCACCTTCGAGCACACCCGATCCTTTCGGGCACAAGGAACCTAAGGAAGAGAAAAAAGGCGGCGTATTCGCCAACATCTCCGATTCCTTCTTTGACGACGTAAGACCTCAGGCCGAGCCGGAGCGCGAGCCCGAACCCGAGATCTCCGAAGAAGCCGAGGACAACGATATCTACGCACCTACGGGACGCGCGGGCGAGACCAAGAAGACAAAGCTCACGGCTATGCTCGAGACGACTCCGATCGCCGAAGCAAAGACCGAGCCCATGGACGGAGCAGATACGGATGCTATCTGGAATACGATAATCACGAGAGCATCGGGTAATGACTTTATCCTCTACCAGCTCCTGTCACAGGCGAGCTTCAGGACCAACGACAACCTTGCGTTCATAGTCTTCGCCGATTCGGATTCATCGACTATCGAAACGATAAAGAAGGAGCCCAAGTTCAAGAGGATCTCATCCGATATAAGGAAAGTCCTCCCCGGCATCGAGAAGGTGTTCCTGAGCACCGAAAGGCAGTATAGAAATGCCATAAGGAGCGTAAACGAAGCAAATACGCCTGACGAGGAAGCTCCCGCATCCAAGGCCGAAGACTTTATAAACAGGACGGCTCAGGCAGGCATCAACACCGAAATACATTTTGGTGACGACTGATATTACTGATATAATATAAAAGCTTTAAACTATGAATTTAATTGGAGGAACATAATCATGGCAAAAGGATTCAGAGGAATGCCCGGCGGTATGGGCGGTAACATGGGAAATCTCATGGCTCAGGCTCAGAAGATGCAGCGTGACATCGAGGCAGCTCAGGCAGAGCTCAAGCTCGTAAGGATCGACGGTACTGCAGGCGGCGGACAGGTCAAGCTCACACTTGGCGGTGACCACCTTATCTACGGTCTTGAGATCGCTAAGGAAGTTATCGATCCCGAAGATCCCGAGATGCTCTCAGACCTTATCATCGCAGCTTACAATCAGGCAAGCGAAGAGCTCGAGAGAGTAAACAGCGAGAAGCTCGACAAGATCACAGGCGGAGTTAAGTTGCCGTTCTGATATGGCACGATACTCACCTTCTGTACAGAATCTGATATCAAAGCTCGGATCACTTCCGGGCATAGGCGGAAAGTCAGCCCAGAGGCTGGCTTTCCATATTCTGTCTATGCCTTCTTCCGAGGCGAATGAACTCGCCGATGCCATCAAGGAAGCGCACAGACTGACGGTCAGATGCTCCGTGTGCCAGAACTTCACGGATGCTGACCCCTGCCCTATCTGCTCCGATCCCAAGCGAGACCGCTCGACCGTATGCGTCGTCGAATCTCCGAGGGATGTATCTACTTTCGAGAGGATGCATGAATATAAGGGCCTTTATCACGTGCTCCACGGCGTATTCGATCCCGTTTCGGGAAAGAGCATGAATGACATAACGCTTTCGCAGCTCTTTGACAGGCTTACAAAGTCACCCGAGATCAAGGAGATCATCATGGCCACCAACCAGACAGCGGAAGGAAATGCCACCGCTCTTTATGTCTCGAGGCTCCTGTCGAGCTCGGGCATCAAGGTATCGAGGCTCGCTTCCGGTCTTCCCATGGGCTCCGACATCGAGTTCACGGACGACCTGACGCTCGCGAGCGCACTGAAAGGAAGAGTGGACATCAGCTCATGAGATTAGATAAGTTCTTAAAAGTATCAAGGATAATAAAGCGCAGGACGGTCGCCAATGACGTCTGTTCATTAGGACGAGTAACCGTCAACGGCAAGGAGGCAAAACCTTCCGTCAGGCTCAAGGTAGACGACGTCGTTACGATCCAGTTCGGTAACGGTAATGTCAGCTTCAGGGTCCTGAAGATAGCCGATACGGTCAGAAAAGACGACGCGCAGTCAATGTATGAGATACTCGAGGATGCCTGATACGGGCATCCTTTTTCATTGTTACAGTATGATTAAATAAGCCCCGCAGGCATTGCCCGCACATGCTCTCAAAAGGTAAAATATCCATAAGATATGGAAAGGAGAGCACCCGTGAAGAGGAAAAAGCATTCAGACAGCCCCGCGTCACTTATCACGACGGTAGTCTTTATCGCCTTCATCGTTGTCGGCGTGCTCTGCTATACAAGATGGGTAGATATCCAGGAGCGTAAGGCTCGCCTCGTTGAGGAGAATCGTCAGCTCATCGCTCAAAGGGATGCTCTCGAGGATAGAAATAATGCTCTCCTTGCTCAGGGTGCTAGAGGAAATGACGACGCTTATGTTGAGAGAGTCGCCAGAGAGCAGCTTGATATGGTATATCCAGGAGAGATCGTATTTAAGGTCACGGGCGAGTGATCATTTCACCCACTTGATCTGAAATCTGTCAAACTTCACTTTCTCATTAAACTGATCGGCAAAGAACAGCGTCTGATGAAACGCTGCGAATTCGTGCGTGTTCTTCTTGAGCCATAAAGGGATCGGAATACCAAGTTCCTTACAAAGGAGTACGAGGGCATTTTCGAGCTGGACCGAGAAGGCCACATTATCATCCGTATATTCCACTTCTTTTATTTCCGTCATGCGGTTTGCAACGAACACTCTGCCTTCTAAGATCATGCCTCAAATCCTCCCATTCTTTGCCTATATTTTGCCCTTTTTGAACGGCTGTGTAAACACTGCGGGTGGTAACATATAGTTGTTCCAAGTAATTGTTCCTTACTTCATAACACCCTCCTTAGACACTGACATCCCCTCGTCAGTGTCTTTTAATTTGTGTTAATATCTCAGTATGTTCTACAAGCTCAAGCCATTCGCCGATTCGGTATTTAATATCGCCTATAAAAGACCGGAATCTGTCCCGGTCAGGATCGACGTATCCGATAAGGTCATAACGATCACAGGCTATGTGGAATTCGACCCGAAGCTCCTTGTCCCTTTCAAAAAATCAGAAAAGATAAACGACGCTCTCCTCTCCTCAAAGCCCGAAGGCTATACCTATGCTGACGCGGCCATAGAAGGCATCTGCGAGAATTGGGGAAAGAGCTATCTCTTTGAGGGCGCGACAGAGCCCGTCAAGGTCAACGTCAACCTTATAAGAAAAGATGATCCCGATGCCGTGATCCCCGAAGGACAGCGTTTCTTTAAGGTACGCCACACAAATATCTCGGGCACGTCTTTCGTTACGAGTCCCATATGGCGAATGGGCTGGGGATTCTTTCTCACGGGATGCCCCGAGGCTGCCATGATCAACTGGTCTCCCCGCCACCCGGGAACGATCAATATGAATGACTACGGAAGGCTTTCGTCCTTTAAGCAGGTCGTTGCACATGAATTCGGTCACGTCCTGGGACTTGGCGATGCATACGATGCTCACTACAGGTTCTATTACGAGGCACCGGGCACCGACAGCTACATCATGAACAACAATTCATCGGTTAACGCCCGTGAAGTCGAGATGGCACTTCGCGCTCATGAGACGGGCAAGATGCAGTACTTTCCTTACAAGATATCGCTCAGGAAGTACTTCGGCAGGCTGTTTTCAAAATTCACAAGAAGAATAATTAAATAATTGTAAACACTCGTCAAAGTGCACTATTCCTGTTGAAAATGCGTGTTTGAAATTGTAAAATATCTCTATCAAAAACAAATTACAAAAGTGACCAGGAGGTCAATTCTATGAAGAAGTGTCCCGATTGCGGAATGACGATCGCCAACCAGGCTATCAGATGTCCTAAGTGTAAGTTTAATTTCGCAGAGAGTTCCGATGCAGGTTCCGCATCCGTTCCCGCTGAAGCGGCAGCTGTATCGGCAGCAGCTACAGGTACATCCACAACAGCCAGTGCAGGCATCATGCCCATGGTTGAAGTTACTAAAGAAAACGTTGATGAGCTTTATGGCCAGCTCAAGGCAGCAGTTGTTAAGAGAAAGACAGAGTTCGATCACTTCATCGATTTCCTTGAGAACAGAACAGCATGGCTTACGGCTCCCGCAGATACAGAAGGTGCTCTCGCATGTGAAAAGGGACTTCTCATCAGAAGTGTTGCAGTTACAAAGCAGCTCTTGAGGATCAAGGATACACTTATGCCCCAGCTCGACGAAGAGTCCGCTATCATCATCGGTCTCTTCCACGATGTCGGCAAGGTTGGCGTAGAGGGCAAGCCTTACTTCCTCGTAGAGGAGCATCTTTCCTCTTCTTCCTCTGCTCTCGGTCTTTCCTTCAGCAGCAGGATCACAACTACCGGAACTTCCAACTCCTACTCCATCAACCCTAAGCTCGTTGGTATGGATATCGGTGTAAGAAGCCTCTATCTCGTATCTCAGTACATGCTCGTTTCAGAGGATGAGGCTCAGGCTATCAGCTATGCTGCAGCAAGAGCTGACATCAATGGCACAGTTAGTCCTTATACTCTCGTACTCGGTACTGCTATCGATCTTCAGAAGAGCATCTACGAGAATGCCGATACTGTTGACAGCTACAGCTTCACAGTCATCAAGGCTAAGTAATAACGAAATTATTCTATCTTTATACTCCATTTCTTTTCCCCGCTCCTTTTATAGGGGCGGGGTTTCTTTATCATCAACATGACAGACGACCTTAACAAAAGACTTCACGACCTTCGTATAAGTAATGTACTTCCCATGCACATGCCGGGTCATAAGCGCAATCCGCTCGTTATGCCCTACGGTATCCCCATGGGATCTGACATCACCGAGATCGACGGATTCGATAATCTTCACAGCCCCGAGGGTGTGATCAGATCGATCGAGCAAAGAGCAGCCGCGCTCTGGGGCAGCAGAGATGCCTTTATCTCGGTCAACGGAGCGACGGCACTTATTCAAAGTGCCATACTCTCAAGTACAAAAAGAGGCGACAAGATCCTCGTAGCTTCCAACTGCCATATCAGCGTATGGCACGCGATCGAGCTCGGAGGACTTATTCCCGTTACGGTCTCTCCCGAAAGATCCGACGACCTGCCTTTCATGCTCGGAATGCCTGCGAAGGCTTTCGCGAAAGCGCTCGATGAGCATAAGGATATAAAGGCAGCGGTGATCACCACGCCCACATACGAAGGCGTGATCTCTGATACCGAGAAGCTCTATGAGATCGCATCGGAGCATAAGTGTCTTCTGATCGTCGACGAGTCTCACGGAGCTCATCTGGGCATCAAGGGTCAGTCGCTCTTCCCTGCAGGCGCATCAGGCGATATCGTCATAAAGAGCGTTCATAAGACGCTGAGCGCGCCTACTCAGACTGCAGTGATGCTCGTAAACGGCGATCACGTCAACACACGTCTTATAAGGCATTATCTGAGCGTCAACGAATCGACGAGCCCCTCCTACATCCTTATGGCGGGACTTGAAAATGCGTTAAAGACCGCGGATACGGATACGCTCTATAAGAATGTGGACAAGGGTCGTCAGGCTCTCGCTAATCTCAAGAAACTGAAGCTCTTTGACGGCGACGGTCTTGATAAGTCCAAGTTCGTGATAATGACGCGCGGCTATATGACCGGTGATCAGCTCGCGGAGCTTTTGAGAGAGCAGTTTCTTATCGAGATCGAAGCGGCCTTCCCTACTTATATCATCGCAATGACGGGCACCGGAGACACGGCCGCTACCGTCGCAAGATTCACGGATGCGATACTCGCTATAGATGCTTCGCTTCCCGAGGAGGCTCAGGAAATTTCCGTATCAGTTACCCCCGAGATAACTTATTCGACTAAGATGAGCATCGAGAAAGCCATTAAGAGCAGCTGCGGCAAAATTGCTATCGATGAAGCGGCGGGCGGTGTAAGCGCCGAATACCTCTTTGCCTACCCGCCCGGGATCCCGCTCCTTATTCCGGGGCAGGAGATCACGGAAGATATAGTAAAGATCCTGACGGGTCTTATAAAGAACGGTTCATCACTTAAGACCGATCCTTACAGGACATGGGACGGCATGCTACTAAAGGTTGACACCGACGCTTGAATCAAAGTATAATCGTTAGGATTAATATTCAAGGGGGCTCATAAAATGACAAGAATCATTACAGTCAATACACGTGACCTGAACGAGTCTGTTAAGGAAGGCGGCTGCGGCGAGTGCCAGACATCCTGCCAGTCTGCTTGCAAGACTTCCTGCGGCGTAGCTAACCAGGCTTGTGAGAAGGTAGAGAAGTAATTCTCATTACTAACAAAAGTGAAAAATGAGGTCTCTCAATCTATACGATTTTGAGACCTTTTTCATGCCCTCAAATAAAGGAGATCCAAGGAATTGATCCATTGTTATAAATTTGACGACAAGAATATCGTACTGGACGTTTTTTCAGGCTCCATCCACCTCGTGGATGAGGTCGCTTTCGATATTATCGAGAGATACGAGTCTACTCCCAGGGAGGAGATAAAGGCTTTCATCCTCGATAAGTATTCCGACAGGCCCGATGTAAACGAGGCCGAGATCGAGGAATGCTTCTCCGATATCGAAGCTCTGAAGGCACAGGGAAAGCTCTTTGCTCCCGATAAGTACGAGAATATCGCCATAGATCTAAAAAAGAAGAAATTCACCCTCAAGGCTATCTGCCTTCATGTCGCTCATACATGCAACCTCAACTGCTCCTACTGCTTCGCGGCTCAGGGTAAGTTCAACGGTGACTGCGGAATAATGAGCTATGAGACAGGTAAGCGTGCGATCGATTTCCTTATCGAGAATTCGGGCTACCACAAGAATCTCGATATCGACTTCTTCGGCGGCGAGCCCCTGATGAACTGGGAAGTAGTAAAGCAGCTCGTAAAGTACGCCAGATCTATCGAGAAGGAAGCAGGAAAGAATATCCGCTTCACACTTACTACTAACGGCATCGGCATCACGGACGATGTCATCGACTTCTGTAACGACGAGATGCACAATGTGGTATTGAGCCTTGACGGCCGAAAGGAAGTAAATGACCGCTTCCGTGTAGATCTCGCAGGCAACGGATCCTACGACAGGATCGTGCCTAAGTTCCGGGAGTTCGTAAGGCGCCGCGGCAACAAGAGCTACTACATGAGGGGTACTTTCACCCACTTTAATACGGACTTCGTAAACGACATACTCCATATGGCTGACCTCGGATTCAAGGAGCTTTCCATGGAGCCTGTAGTAACATCTCCCGACAGCCCTTCCGCCCTTACCGAGGAAGACTTCCCCGTTCTCTGCGCGGAGTACGAGCGCCTTGCACGTGAGATGATGAAGCGCAATAAGGAAGGCAACGGATTTACTTTCTATCACTATATGCTCGACCTCACATGCGGTCCCTGTATCTACAAGAGGATATCAGGATGCGGTGCCGGAACCGAATATATGGCAGTAACTCCATGGGGCGACCTCTATCCCTGTCACCAGTTCGTATCTCACCCCGAGTGCAAGATCGGCGACATCTGGGAAGGCATCAAGAATCAGGAGATCGTTCACGAGTTCGCTCAGGTCAACGCCTACTCCAGAGAAGCCTGCAAGGACTGCTGGGCAAAGCTCTACTGCTCGGGCGGATGCGCAGCCAACTCCTTCCACGCTGACGGTTCGATCACGGGAATCTACGATTACGGCTGCCGTCTCTTCAAAAAGAGGATCGAGTGCGCACTGGCTGTTCGCCTGGATAACCTCTCCGAAGAGGATATCGCTCCCGCACCCGATAAGGAGTGATCAAAAGTCTATCAAAGTGTCGTTTTTCGCGCCGAAAAGCGACGTTTCTAACGACTTTTATAGTAATAATATAGGACTGCCCGGCGGCAGTCCTTTTGCTGTCTCTTAAAGAGGGATCACTTCTCTGTGCTTGATCTTGCGGCCTCGCCTGCCCTCGTTGATCTTATCTTCGCTATTGAATCGAACCACCAGGCACTCGCTGCCGATATCAGCTTCTTTGTAGACTTCAAGATTCGTCTTTAGTTCATCTGTCGTACCATAAGGATCCTTTAACGTCAGCACATAATACTTGCTGTTCTTGGGTCCCCTATGCTCGCTTCTGTCGATAACAGTGCACCTGGCTACCAGGTAGCGACCTTCCTTGATGTCATTGATACGACCTAGAAGGGTGATATTAGCAGCAACAAAGGCAAGTATTATAGCAATAGTAAGGAGGACAAAGGGGAATGCCTCCGACAAGAGAAAGGCAAACGTGGGGGCATCCGCGCCTCCGATGATCGATATCGATGCATCCGAACGGCTGTGCGTCGCGATATAGTATGTTTCCCATACAATGAAAAGAACTATCGGAACCGCAGCAATATCCACTATCTTGAGATAGCGCTTCTTCTGCGCCAGGAGACGTTCGGCGGCATCCACCTCACCTGCCGTCGGAGTCTGGAACTTGAAGTCACGCTCTTCGGAATCGTCGTCCTTCTTCTTGCTCTTACTTACGTATACCATCATGCAGATAAAGAGTATCAGCGGTGCAATCTTAAAGCACAACGACAATAAGCTAAGAATTGAATCACTCATAATCTTTCTCCCTCATTCTCACATTCCACGGGTATTATACGCTTGGTGGTATCGCGGATACAATACAGCCCGGGAGTTCTTCCCGGGCTGCCTCTGTATGTACATCTAGATCTTCTTATCACTCGAGCTCGAATGCACCTGTGTAGAGCTGATAGTATGTGCCCTTGTCTGCGATGAGCTTGTTGTGATCACCTCTCTCGATGATCTTACCGTGGTCAAGTACCATGATGACATCGGAGTTCATGACTGTCGACAGGCGGTGCGCGATAACGAATACCGTTCTGCCTTCCATGAGCTTATCCATACCCTTCTGGACGATGGACTCAGTTCTCGTATCGATGGAGGATGTAGCCTCATCGAGGATCATTACCGGCGGATCTGCAACGGCGGCACGTGCGATGGAGATGAGCTGTCTTTGACCCTGTGAGAGGTTCGCACCGTTATTGGTGAGCATCGTGTCATAGCCGTCGGGCAGACGTGTTATGAAGTCATCTGCGCCTGCGAGCTTAGCAGCATTCTTACACTCCTCATCCGTTGCGTCGAGTTTACCGTATCTGATGTTATCCATAACGGTACCGGTGAAGAGATTCGTCTCCTGAAGTACAAGTCCCAGCGAGCGACGAAGGTCAGCCTTCTTGATCTTATTGACGTTGATGCCGTCATATCTGATCTTACCGTCAGCGATATCGTAGAAGCGGTTTATAAGGTTCGTGATTGTCGTCTTACCTGCACCTGTAGCACCTACGAAAGCAACCTTCTGACCGGGCTCTGCAAAGAGCGTAATGTCATGAAGGACATCCTTACCCTCTTCATATGCAAAGTCTACGTCTACCATACGAACGTCGCCCTTGAGCTCTGTAAATGTAGTCGTTCCGTCAGCCTTGTGGAAATGTTTCCATGCCCACTTACCCGTTCTCTCGGATGTCTCCTCGATCTCGCCGTCCTTACCGATCTTAGCGTTAACGAGTTCAACATATCCGTCATCAGCCTCGGGCTGCTCGTCGATAAGAGCGAATACTCTCTGCGCACCTGCTCCCGCCATTACGATGGCATTGATCTGCATAGTAAGCTGGTTGATGTTACCCGTGAACTGCTTTGCCATATTAAGGAAAGGAACAAGGATACTTATTCCGAAAGCCATTCCGGATATAGATACGTTCTTTACTCCAGTAAGGAGGAAGATACCGCCTGCAAGAGCAAGTACTACATAAAGGATATTACCGATATTCTGGATGATGGGGCCAAGGATATTAGCATAAGCGTGAGCCTTGCTGGAATCCTCGTAGAGAGCATCGTTGAGCTTATTAAAGTCTGCGATGCCTTCCTGCTCATGGTTAAATACCTTGATGACCTTCTGGCCGTTCATCATCTCCTGAACGAATCCCTCGGTAGTAGCAACAGCCTTCTGCTGGCGGATGAAATATTTCGCCGAACCGCCACCTACGACCTTAGTTACGAAGAACATAAGGGCTACGCCTGCGATCAGGACGAGAGTCATCCAGAAGCTGAAGTAGAGCATTATGAAGAATACTACCGTTACCGTAATGGCACACTCGATGAGCGTTGGGAACGCCATGGAGATGAGCTGTCTTAAGGTATCGATATCGTTCGTATAGTGGGACATGATGTCACCGTGCTTATGAGTATCGAAATACTTGATAGGAAGCTTCTGCATTCCGGAGAACATCTTGTTACGCAGCTTATGAAGGAAGCTTTGTGTCATGTATGCCATGATCTGCGTTCTCAAGATATTAAGAAGGAACGCGAGCAGATAAAGTCCCGCAAGTACCGAGAGATACTTAAAGAGCTCGGGCTTCGCGGCATCATAATCGCCTGACTCTACCCACTTCTCGATTATCTTGATTATCTTCTGCGTAAAGATCGAAGGAATGGCTCCGATAGCGGAAGATACGATGATACATGCAAATGCAACGGGGGCGAGCTTCGGGAAGAATCCGAAGAACATCTTTACAGTCCTGCCGAGGCCGCCGAATCCCTGCTGGTAACTCTCTTTGCCCATTCCGAGGCCTGCATTCCCTCTTCTGTTAGCACTCATTCCTTATCGCCTCCCTTCGTCTGCTGCTCGTAGATCTCCTTATAGATCTCACTGGTCTTGAGGAGCTCATCGTGAGTTCCCTTAGCCTTGATCGTACCGCCGTCCATGACGATGATAAGATCCGCATCCTGAACGGAAGCTACTCTCTGAGCGATGATTATCTTAGTCGTATCAGGGATGAACTTCTTAAATCCCTGCCTTATGAGTGCGTCTGTCTTCATATCGACGGCGCTCGTAGAGTCATCGAGGATAAGGATCTTCGGCTTCTTAAGGAGCGCTCTGGCGATACAGAGTCTCTGCTTCTGGCCGCCCGATACGTTAGTACCGCCCTGCTCGATATATGTGTCATAGCCCTCGGAGAATCCCATGATGAATTCATGTGCCTGAGCGAGCTTACAAGCTTCGATGAGTTCCTCGTCCGTAGCTTCCTTATTACCCCAGCGGAGGTTTTCCTTGATGGTTCCGGAGAAGATAACGTTCTTCTGAAGAACTACCGATACCGCATCACGGAGTGTCTCAAGGTCATAGTCCCTTACGTCGATGCCTGCGACCTTAACGGATCCGGAGGATACATCGTAGAGCCTCGGGATAAGCTGGATGAGCGTTGACTTAGATGAACCCGTACCACCGAGGATACCGACTGTCATACCGGATTCGATATGAAGATCGATATCGTTAAGTGCTTCTCTTTGAGCTCTCGAGGAATAGCTGAAGTGTACATCGGTAAAGTCGATCTCACCGTTTTCAACTTCCATAACGGGGTTCTCGGGATTAGTGATGGCGGGCTCCTCGTTAAGGACCTCAGCAACTCTCTTTATGGACTCCAGGGACATCGTGAGCATTACGTAGATCATGGAGATCATCATGAGAGACATAAGGATCTGGAAGCCGTAGATCATCATGGATGAGAGCTCACCGACATTGATCGTGGAACCCTGATTCGTGATGATGATCTTAGAACCTACGGTAAGTACGAATACCATATTAAAGAACATGCAGAACTGCATAAGAGGTCCGTTCAAAGATACGATCCTCTCAGCCTTTGTAAAGTCGACCCTTATGCTGTCGGATGCGTTCGAGAACTTCTCAGCCTCATAGCCTTCCCTTGCAAAGCCCTTTACTACTCGCATGCCGCGGACATTCTCTTCTACAGACTCATTGAGCTTATCGTACTTTTTAAATACCGCTCTGAAGGCAGGCATCGCAAATCTTCCGATCATATAAAGTCCGAAAGCCATCAGCGGGATTATTACTACGAATGTCGTAGCGAGCGCACCTCCCATTATAAATGCCATTACGACTGCGAATACGAACATCATGGGAGATCTTACGGCGATCCTTATAGCCATCATGTACGCATTCTGCATATTCGTGATATCTGTTGTCATCCTGGTAACCAGGGACGCCGTTGAGAACTTGTCGATATTACTGAATGAGAACGTCTGGATCTTCTCATACATATCCTTTCGTACATTCTTTGCAAGTCCTGCGGATGCCTGAGCACCGGTCTTACCCGCGAGCGCACCGCAAGCCAGCGACGCCATGGCCGCAACGATCATAAGGCCGCACGTTAAGCCGATATCCGACATCGAAGCGCCTGCGTTGATATCGTCGATCGTCCTTGCGGTGATGAACGGTATCAATACCTCAAGAAATACTTCGCCGATGATAAATACCAACGTAAGGATCGTCGGCTTTTTGAATTCGCGAAGCGACTTGAGGATAGTCTTAACATTATCCATCTTTTTACTTACCTTCCTTTTCGAAAATATTATCGAGCATGGCATCGAGCGTCTCTGTCAGGAGCTTTCTCCTGTCATCGTCGATACCTTTACACATCTCTTCCAGGACACGTTCGTCAGTCTTTCCCATATTCTTATGGATGTCGCGTGACTTTGCGGTAGTCCTTATGGACTTGGACCTCTTGTCCTTTGTACTCTGCGCACACTCTACAAAGCCGTTAGCCTCCAGCTTCTTGATTATCTCGGTCATGGTCTGATGGGTAAGACCCATAGCCTGCTCAAGATCCTTCTGGTTGATCTCCTTGCCCTCACCGCAGTTCTCGAGCCTGTAGAGCGCCATAAGGACTCCGGCCTGAACCGATGTCAGCCCCGAATCCCTCATGAGATCATCTATCCTTGTCTTGAACGCCCGGCTTACGATGGAGAACTTGACTCCGACAGGCATGTCTTCTCTTCTTCCCACAGACCTCTCCTTATGATATTACGCAGTACACGACCTATTTTAATCTCGAAGTCTTTAAAAGTCAATCTGCAGAAACATCAAACAGCCGGTACTTCCGAAAGGAAATACCGACTGTTCTCAAGGCTAATATGGCAACTGTTCGTTAATAGCGCTTACGCTCCGACAAGTACTCTCTTTCCGAGTATCTCGGAGATCTCACGGTCATTAAGACCAAAATAATATTTGAACAATTCCTCTTCATTGTCATCGGGGAAGACATCTGCCACACAGACATTTCTCACGATCGAGAAAAGTGTGGTTCTCTTGGGATTACCCTTTCGTGCCGCCTCCGAGAAAACCTGAAGAAAAGCCTCTTTCGCATCCTCGATACCACCGAGGTAATAAACACAAAGCCTTAATACATCATCCGCATACTGATTTACATACTCCATTGCTTCTCCTCCGCTCATATGCTATACGCCCACATTCCCTGTATCTGCGGCATGATCTCTTCAAGCTCCCACTCCTGATTCGATCTTTCGATGGAGTTAGGATCATTGACCGTCACATAGCCGTCATCATATGAAGTCAATACGATAAAGTGCCCTTCTGATGTAAAGTCACCGGGGCCCATGATGGCGATAATAGGCTCACCGCTTTCAAGGTGGTTCTCAACCGCCCAGGACTCTCCCGGGACTTCCTCACAGCAAAGACCGAGCATGCTCGCTCCGTCATACATCAGGGACCAGAATGTCCCGCTGTGATTCTCGAAATCATAAAATCCGTTATCCATGCTGAATTGGGCAATATACGCTGGTGTCATGTAGTCATTGTCAAGAAGATATACGGCAACCATAGAAAGGCATGTGGGACCGCATCCCGTAAAGCCCATGAGATCACTGCCGTATGTTCTGTATCCCCATCTCTTATCCCACTGAAGGAACAAAGGAACGCCTGATGCCTTCTCAAGATCGTCTTCGATCGAGATATCCGATAAGCGGACATTCTCTTCTTCGTCCATGTGTGCGGGGTATTCGAGTATAAACTCGCGAAGTTCGCGGTTCTGTGTAAGCCTTTCTACCATGTAATCGGGGTAATCATCTTCATCAAAGTTATGCTTATCTGCATAGATGGTAATTACTTCCCTGGCATCTGCCTCTGATTCTATATCCATCAGACGATAATCCGTATCGTCTATCCTTGAGTCTTCGTAATCCTTGATCCTTCTTGTGTCTGCGAGGGCCTTATCCGATTCTATCCCGTCCCAGATGATATAAGTTGCAGCTGCCGAGATGAGCATTGCAAACATAAATACCATCAGCTTGTTGTGCTTCATTTCCATGCCTCCTGTTCGGTTTACAATCTAATCGTACAGAAAGCTTGTCACATACTTATACGGAATATGTGTCAGAGTTGCAAAATCTCAAGAAAAATCACAAGATCCTGAAAACCCAGCAGGTGATCATCTCTTCAGCGAGTTCGTCAAAGGTCCACAGACGCTCCGATCTAGTTACGCTGTTGGGGTCATTGATTGTGAAATAGCCGTCTTCGTAGCCCGTGATAACGATAAAGTGACCGCCGTCGGTAAACTCGCCTTCACCCATGATCGCGATGATCGGGTTTCCTACGTCGAGGTTTCTTACCATCCTGTCTTCATCGGTCGGGATCTCGACAACATCTATTCCGAGACCGTACGCACCGTCAGTCATGAGCGCCCAGTATGTACCGGACATATCATCATAGTCATAATAACCGTTATTCATGGCATAATCGGCCATCCACGCGGGATTCATATCCGTATTGCCCAAAAGGTGGATAGCCACCATCGAAAGGCACGTGGGGCCGCATCCCGTAAGTCCCATTGGACCGCTGCCGTAGATCTTATAGCCCCAGCGCTGATCCCACTGATAGAGCCTCGGGACTTCATATCGGTTCACTTCACCTGACAGATCGATATCGGGATCTGCCTCGGCTTCGTGAAGCGGGAAGTTCAGAACAAAATCCAGCGCATCGGGATTTCGAGCCAGAAGATCTATCATTTCTGTAGGATAATCCGAAGGGTCAAGACCGTTATCGGCAGCGAAAGCACTTATCACCGTGAGCGCATCATTAGTATTATTGATAGGCATAGCCGAATAATCGGTACCATCTGCCGTGGTCTCCGACGGATCGACGATGCTCTCGAAAGTCACTTCGGATACTATTGAAGGTGCGGAAGACACGGGATGCCCCTGTGTGCTTCCCCCACGCAGTTCCAATACTGCCAATACTGCTGCCGCGGTAACCACCGCAGATATCATAAAAACAATTACAAACTTTTTCATTATGACCTATATAGATAAAAGTATATATCCCACTGATACCTGTCAGTCGAATGCCATGAATCGCCTTCAAATTCAGGCTCTGTCCAATACCATCCGCTGTCAATTGTTATGTACAGCGTAAACGAGCCGTCAGATGTCGCGATGTTATGACAATAATAATGGTCCCAATCAGATTCGTGCGATTCATACTCTACACCAAGATCATCTACGAAAGCCAGTCCCGTATATCTCGTATAGAGCTGAGCGATAGCATACACCATCGTCGGAAGCATATCATGAGAGTAATCCTCCGAACTGAAGAATCTGACATAACCTCCCAGCGGCACTCCGGATCTGCTGTCAATATACAGTTGATTATCGAAATCATGATACAGCAGCATGAAATCTTCATCAAATTGAAACACACTATAGTAATCAGGCAATTTACCGCCGGGGAACACCTCTCCGATCTCCTGGTTCAGAGCATACATGAACTCATCGCCTTCCCCGGAAGCATCACCGCCCGAGATGATACCGATCTCACTGTAATTATTCGCGAGAGTTGCTCGCCTCAGGGGCGTTTCCTCACTCGGATCATAATAATCAGTCGTCTCCCAGAAATGATCATACGCCTGAAGCGCATTAAGAAGATCGGTCTGATTCTGGATCGTATCCGCGCCATACGGCTGAACTTCATTGATATTGATCTCACCATGAGGGAGAGCAGATACCGACGCTTTTCTGTTCAGGATCAGTGCGGGCACCGCAAGACCGCAAAACACGACCGCTACAGTAACCCCGGCTGTTATGGCCAGTTTTTTTATGTCAGTCGAGCTGATCTTCTTCATCTTCATCTTTATCTCCTTCAATGAGCTTGAGCCTGAGCCTTATGGCCGTACCCTCACCTTCATGGCTTCTGATATCGAGCTTAGTTCCGTGGATCTCGGCGATCTTCTGGCAGAGCGCAAGTCCTAATCCCGCACCGTGCTCCTTTCGAGAACGGGCCTTATCTACCATATAGAAAGCCTCCGTGACTCGCTTGAGCTCGCTGGCGGGAATGCCTCGTCCGTGGTCTACTACAGCGATCATATATGTATCGCCTTTCGACTGAGCAAGGACGGCAACATCAGGAGTTCCCGATTTCATTGCATTATCGATAAGGTTTAGTATCAGGGTCTTGAAGAGATCATACTCGATCCTTACATACCCCGGCTCGTAGTCGAAGAAAGTCCTTACATTCTTCACCGCCGCGGCAGGAAGGATAGTATCCTCGATATCACGCAGGAAGTCTGCCATCTGGATCTCTTCGAGCATATAGTCATTCTTATTAAGGGTCATGAGTTCCAGGAGTTTGAACGATAATGCTTCGAGTCTCATACCTTCGTTTACTATGAAGCCGGCTGCGTTCCTGGCTTCCGTCTCCGAAAGATCTTTCTGGTAAAGAGTATCGGCATATCCGATGATGCTTGTCATGGGAGTCTTGAGCTCATGAGCAAAAGCCGCAGTAAAGTCCTCGCGCTGCTTTACCGCCAGCTCGAGATCTCCGATCTTCTCTTCTATCGTATCGGCCATCTCGTTATAGACATTGGCAAGCTCACCGATCTCATCCCTGCTGTGCATATATACACGTCCGGAATAATCGCCTTGAGTAAATGCCATACCGACCCGGCTGAGCGCCTTGAGAGGTCTGGTGATCAGGAGCGAGAATACGAATGAGAAGAGCGCTCCCACGGCTATGACGGCAATATATACCCAAAGACATCCTCGAAGCATATGCTCTGCATTTTCATAAACGAACGAGATATCACTCGCCGTTACTATCTTATAAGCGAACCTGCCCTGGGAAAGCTTACTTACCGCATACAGGATCGTCTTATCTCCGTAGCGTCCGCAACTGTACTGAATGCTGTTATCGGCCGGAGCAAACTCCGGAACATCTTCCCTTATCGTGCTCGCGATCAAGGAATCGTCATCCGCGGAATAGAGCGCCAGCGTAACGTTCATCGAACCGGAAGTAAGCTGAGCGATATCCTGCATTGTCTCTTTGCTTATGGAGCCTCCCTCGGTCTGATATGCGGATAACATATCTGACTGAATGGCATATTTAACGAGCTGGTGCTGCCTGAGGGCTGAATCCACCTGAGCATCTACACTCGAATCGAGACTGCGCGCAACAATGTAAAACTCTGTGATCGAAAGCGCCAGAGTCAAGAGTATCAACATCGAGAAATAGAGCTTTGAGAAAAACTTCATATTCTGGATTCGGGAATAAACAATCTGTAGCCGATACGGAATACTGTCTGGATGACATCATCCCATCCGAGCTTTTTTCTGATCCTCTGGATATGGTTATCGAGAGTCCTCGTCTGTCCGAGATATTCCTCTTTCCAGACACTCTCGTAAAGATATTCGCGGGTAAGTGCGATATTCTTGTTCCTTATAAGAGTATCGAGCAGATCGAACTCCTTAGTCGTCAGGAGGATCTCACCTTCGGGACCGAATACTCTTCTGGAATCGGAATCGACCGTGATGCCTGCGTATGTGAATGCCTCCTGCTGCTTTATAGTCCTTCTTAATACGGACTCTACTCGTGCAACGAGCTCACCGATCTGGAACGGCTTACAAAGGTAGTCATCCGCACCCATGCGAAGTCCTCTGATCCTGTCGCTGACCTGATTCATGGCCGAGATTATAATGACAGGCGTCTCCGAATCCCTTCTGATGATCTCCAGGAGCTCGTATCCGCTGACCTTCGGAAGCATCAGGTCAAGGAGTACGAGATCCCATGTATTATTCTCTATAAGTTCTAATCCTTCTTCGCCGTCGGTAGCCACCGTGCATTCATATCTGGCATCCGTCAGTGTCATGTTAATAAGATTTGCTATAGCTGCGTCATCTTCGACTGTAAGTATCCTTATCATTTCCTTATTACCTCTTCAAAGTGAACCTTCGCATATATTTTATCCGAATTTTCCGATTTGTGGGGATCGAGCGTGAAATTTGACAACTTTGACACAAGTATCTGCGGCAGCGATCCGCCACGCTGCTTCCATTACCATTTACACTGCCATTTTTTGAAATTATGGTAATGAAATGGTAATGGCGACCTTCATTACCATTTCACTACCACTTTTTTCGTTTTTGGGACGTGTAAATGGTAATGTCGCTTGAGAAATCCCGGCTTTCGCGCATACAAAAAGCCGGGCAACCTCACATGGAAGTCGCCCGGCTGTGTTATTTAAGATCTTCAGTCCTTAGCCTACGAGATTAGGAAGGTATGTAAGGAACTGAGATGCAAGTACTACAAGTACCAGTGCGATGGGGTATGTTGCGGCATAAGCGGATGCTACGTTAGATGTACCCGTGGACTGGATAAGAGCTCCGAGAGCAGGTGTACTTGTCATACCGCCCGTGATGGATCCCAAGTTGTTCAAGAGGCTGAGCTTCAAAACATTTCTTGCAAAGAAGAAACCTACAAGAAGCGGTACAAGAGTGATAAGAGCACCCCAGAGGAAGATCAGGCCGCCGTAAACCTTGAGTGTATCTACGAACTCAGCGCCGCCTTCGATACCTGCACCGATGAGGAAGAGTACGAGACCGAACTCCTGGAAGATAGAAAGGAGATGCTCCTTGACCTTCATGCTCATGTTGCCGATCTTACCGAAGTGACCGAATACCAATGCCATGATGAGAGGACCGCCTGTTGCGCCGAGGCTGAATGTTGAGCCGCCGGGAAGCGGGATGTTGATGCTTCCTACAAGAAGTCCGACCATGAGCGTAATAGCGAAAGCACCGAGACCGAACTTGTCGAGCTCGAAGAGCTTGGGAGCGGGACCCGTAGCTGTCTCGAACTCACCTACGGGAGCAAGCTTAGCTCTCTCTTCATCCATGTTGGCCTTGAGGAGCCTGGGGATGATCTGTACGAAGAGAACTACACCGATAACTCCGAAAGGATAAGCAACAGCGTGTCCTACTGCGATCTCGCTGTAGTAAGGGCTGTCCTCGAGAGCGCCCTGAGCGGCAGCAAAAGCAGGTGTACTTGTAAGGGAGCCGGACATAAGGCCGACTGCCATAGCGGATGTCATCTTGGGAACGAACATCGTAACGAGTGCCGTTACAACACTTCCGGATAATATGATAAGAGCTCCGAGAAGGATGTAGGACGTTGCATTCTTCTTAAGGTTCTTAAAGAATGTCGGTCCTGCGATAAGACCTACGGATGTTACGAAGAGTACGAGACCCATATTCTGGATCATCTTAAAATATGTATCGATCGTTGTAAGGCTTGCTGCCCAACCTTCGATGCAACCTTCGTGTCCTGCGTAACCGATCGTTACACCCTTAAAGTGACCGAACACGAGAGCTACGATGAAGATAGCTGCTGTACCAAGGGATACACCCTTAACATTGATCTTACCGATGAGATATCCGATCGCTATGATCGCAAACATGAAGAACAGTACGAGTGTAGTGCCCTTGATGCTGAAAAGATAGTGACCGAGAAGCTCGATAAGCTTTACGGAAAAGCCGTCGAAATTCATGTTCCAAACCCTCTCTTTAATAGATCTGATAAGTTAACTAAATAAAACCTACACTTTTATAACTTATTAAAATAGGGTTGTCAATCAGGGGCGACTCTGTGCAAACAGCGGAATTTCAACGGTCAATCAAGCCTTCCCTCGCCATAGTGCTATACTGTTGCTCTGAGGTGTACCTTAAACGGATAGGAGGTTACCTTCATTCCTCTACGGAGAGAGGAGGTGGTACGATGAGCGACTATGAGATCATTATTGTGGTTCTTACCATAATTGCTATCATTGTCAAATTACTTATCGAATACATAAAAAATGACCGTCCCTCTGGAAAAGTTACGGTCATTTATTGACATAATTCCGAGGTAACCGTCTATAGGTAACACCTCTTTATATTTCGATCATACTACGCTTAATGTGCTTTTCAAATACAATTCACCCGCATCGGCTATCAGAATATCCGGAGCCTCGATCACATCTGCCCTTTCATCTTATTCTTCATGTCATACATCTTGGAATCGGCTATGCGGAGCGTCTCCTCGGGAGTACTCTTTCGCGGGTTGAACTCCGCCATACCGTATGCGATCTGAAGCGGGATCGGCGGCTTATTCTTCTTATTATATTCCGCTACGGCACGTTCCATCTTCGTGATCGCGTCATCGTATCTGGCCTTGGTAGCCATTCCTTCGATGGCGGCTATGAATTCGTCACCGCCGGTACGGAACACCTTTCCTATGCCGCTGAAGCTGTCATCGATAATGGATGCCGCTGCCGCGATATGCTTATCACCTTCGACGTGTCCGAAGTTATCGTTTACTTTCTTTACGTTATTGATATCGAGCTGTACGAGGAGGACCTCATCCGTATATTCCTTGTTACCCTTGATTTCTTTTTCGAATTCGTTATATGCCATTCTGTTGGCTATGCCCGTAAGCGCATCTGTATGAGCGAGCTTTCGCATGGTCTTGGCCTCTGTCTCATACTTTCGGAAGTTATAGAGCTCAACTATCTCATAGACGCTCATGGTCGAAACAAATGCAAAAAGGCCGAGTCTGAAGAAAGTTGCCGTATCATGAGATGAACTGAATACATAGTACCTGACAAGATCGCAGACGCCTCCGATGATGACCATGAAAAAAGCAGTTCCGATAACGATCGTCTGATGTCTTCTGATCGTACTCGTGACGATCGCCCTGATGATATAAAAGCTCGAAAGGACCGCCGCCACGCCAAGCTGGATATGCGTGAGGATAAGAAGGTTATGGTAATCCGTAACGCCCGATAAAGTGATGATGATATCCGCCGCGCAGATTGCAACCGAGAGCAGGACCATCGTCCTTACGATAAGACTCTTGCCGTTCCTTACGAAATGACCGACAAAGAGCATGGCTGCGCCGGGTATAAGGATCAGCGATATATAGTTAAGGAAATGAACTGCCGCAGGGTTATTACTGCTCAACTGATAATATACGGTCTCAGTAGACGACCACGTGGATGCGAGCATGGTAAAAAGACCGATCGAGATCATCTCCTTGCCCTTGTTGGCCGATCCGGAGACTGCAAATCCGCCTATAAAGAGAACGACACCCATTGCAAAGAGGAATATAGATATCAGGAAATTAAAAGCATTCGATGCATAGAGCTGCGCATAGTACTTGTTGCCGTACTGAAGCTGCATATCCTGGATACTGCCGTTACCGCCTGAATATGCAGGATAGACGTCAATGGTTATCGTCTTCTCTCCTTCATAATCTGGTATCGGGATCGCATGGAAGTATACACCGTAAGACTTGCCGAACAGACGCGGTACTTGGGGTTCGTATCGGTATATCTCTTCGCCGTCGAGATATACTACGAAATCCGTATTCTTACTTCGGAAACAAAGATCCCTGTGGGAGATATTCTTACCGTCGATGACCGTACTGTAGCTCTCGCTGTGATCAAAAGAGCCTATCTCCGTTGGTACGCCTTCTGAATCGACCCACTGACTTCCTATGAGAAGGGCGCTGCTCTTGTATGAAAAAGAATTCGGATTACGGTGAACCCAGATCATCGCATAAGATACCAGAAGTATCGCGACAAAACTGAATACCAGACACTTAAATATCCTGTTTCTCCTGCGTCTCTCTCTTCGTCTCATAAAAAGTCATCCCATGTAAATAATTCTAACACATCAAATGACAAACGTCCTTAACGCTGATAGAATAATTTCGGAGGTTTAAAGAGAATATGAGAGGACTTCATACACCTGTATCGGAGCTTCGAAAGAGTGTCTTTGTCGAAGTTGCCAGGATCGCATACGAATCGGAAAACGTTAAGGATGATCTTGAGGCTCTGCCCTATAAGATATCCCCGGAAGAAACACCCAAATTCGGTAACAATATATATCAGGAACGAGCTATCAGCGCCGAACGCGCAAGACTCGCAATGGGACTTTCCTTAAGACCCGCAAACAAGCCCGTTCACGTTACGAGCGGACTTAATAAGAGCTCGGTCAACGAAGTCTATTATGAGGCGCCTCTCATGCAGGTCATCCCTTCCGCATGTGCCAAGTGCGAAGATAACGTCTATGAGGTAAGTAACCTCTGCCGTAACTGTCTGTCGCATAACTGCGTGGAAGTTTGCCCCGTCGGTGCAGTAACTATGGTCGACGGTCATTCTCAGATCGATAAGGAAAAATGTATTAAGTGCGGAAAGTGCAAGGCCAGCTGTCCTTACGACGCTATAGGAAAGCGCGTTCGCCCCTGCTCCCTCTCATGCGGAGTAAAGGCGATCGAAAGCGACGAGCTCGGGAGAGCTACCATCAACCAGGAAAAGTGCCTCTCTTGCGGCATGTGCATGGTCAACTGTCCTTTCGGTGCCATCGCCGACAAGTCACAGTTCTATCAGATGATCAGAGCCATGAAGGCAGGTGAAAAGGTCGTTGCGGAGATCGCTCCCGCATATATAGGTCAGTTCGGGCCCGCAGCAACTAAGGATAAGATCTACGCCGCTTTGAAGGAGCTCGGCTTCGCTGAAGTGTACGAAGTAGCTCTCGGCGCAGATATCGGATGTATAAGCGAAGCAAGAGATTATGTAGAGAATGTCATCCACGGAGATAAGCCGTTCTCACTTACTTCCTGTTGCCCTTCCTGGGCCATGCTCGCCAAGAAGTTCTTTCCCGAGGTCACGGATCAGATCTCGCTGGAACTTACTCCCATGGTCGCTACCGCAAGGAGCATTAAGCAGAAGATCCCCGATGCAAAGGTCGTATTCATCGGCCCCTGTGCTTCCAAGAAGCTTGAAGCAATGCGAAAGCATGTACGTTCTGATGTTGATTTCGTTATCACTTTCGAGGAACTCGATGCGATATTTACTGCCCGCGGTATAGACCCGGCAACCGTAGTCTCCAACGGCTCACTTCACGATGCCACCGGAGCAGGACGCGGATATGCCGTCGCCGGAGGCGTTATAGATGCAATAAGAAAATGCGTCGAAGAATACTACCCGGGAGAAGAACTCAAGTCAGAGCACTACGAAGGTCTTGCCGACTGTAAGACAGCCCTCCTTCTTGCAAAGAACGGAAAGAAGAACGGTCTCATGATCGAAGGTATGGCCTGCCCCGGCGGATGTGTAGCAGGAGCCGGAACACTTATCGACGTCGCCTCTGCCAAAAAGGAGATCGCCAAGATGGTAAGTGCTTCGACCTCATCCGTTCCACCTTTGGAACTCAAGGATATAGAGCTTGATTGACAGCAACTGAAAACCGCCCCTTTCGGGGCGGTTCTCAGTGTGAATGAAACAATTAAGGAGTATGGGAATTTCGTGGCTTAGAATGTTCTTTGTTATGTCTATATGATACGACCAAATTGTGTCTTTGTCGTTCACATTCTCGGACATATATCCCGAATTTTGTAAACCTGAAGTAAACAGAATGCTTCTAAATATTGTACAAACGTTGCAATCAGTGCATTTTATCGCTTAATCCTCGTAAACTATTGTGCTCCTAAAATGTGTACAACTTTGTCACATTTTATCCTTAGCCGGAAACTCTCCATTTTTTCATATTCCCCTGATACACTATTTACTGCAACAAAAAGGAACCGACCCGCTGAGGATCGGTTCCTTTTATCAAGCACTAATCTGTTGAGATACTCTATTATCTCTCGTGTCTTGCGTACTTGGGAAGGAGCATAGGTGAAACCTCACCTGTCTCAAGACCTGCGTCCTTGAGCTCCTTATCGTAGCTTGCAACGTGGTCGATATTGAGGTTACCGAGTGTAACTTCCTTATACTTAGCTGCTGCCTTCTTACCTGCGTTACGACCGAATACGATAACGTCGAGGAGGGAGTTACCCATAAGTCTGTTTGTACCGTGGATACCGCCTGCTGCCTCACCTGCTACGAGGAGGTTGGGGATAGCATTTGTAAATCCGTCACCGTTGATCTCAAGACCACCGTTCTGGTAGTGAAGTGTAGGATAGATAAGGATCGGAACCTTTCTCATATCGATACCGTAGTTCATGTACATTCTGAACATAGCGGGAATTCTCTTCTCGATAGTACCCTCACCGCCGAGGATCTCGATCATGGGTGTGTCGAGCCATACGCCCTGAACTCCGCCGGGAGCATCTACACCTCTGCCCTCACGGCACTCACGGATAACGCCGGAAGCGTTAACGTCACGTGTCTCGAGGGGATGGATATAAGCCTCACCGTTAGCATTAACGAGCTGAGCACCTACGGATCTTACCTTCTCCGTAACAAGAGCGCCGAGGATCTGTGAAGGATATACGGCACCTGTAGGGTGATACTGGATGGAATCCTGATAAAGGAGAGGCGCACCTGCTCTGTAACCGAGTACAAGACCGTCAGCAGTAGCACCGTAGTGGTTGGATGTAGGGAATCCGTTGTAGTGCATTCTACCTGCACCACCTGTAGCGATTACTACTGTCTTAGCCTTAGCTACCATGTAGTCGCCTGTCTCCATGTTAAGGAGTACGGCACCTGCAACCTGACCCTTATCGTCCTTGATGAGCTCAACAGCAGATGTGAACTCGATAACGGGGATACCGAGGTTGATGACTTCGTCACGAAGTGTTCTCATGATCTCAGCACCGGAATAGTCCTTAGCAGCGTGCATTCTCTTTCTGGAAGTACCGCCGCCGTGTGTTGTTACCATCGTACCGTCTGTGTCCTTATCGAACTCTACGCCGAGTTCGTTGAGCCACTTGATTGCATCGGGAGCCTCTGTAACGAGTCTCTTAACGAGCTCGGGCCTTGCAGCGAAGTGTCCGCCGCCGAAGCAGTCGAGGTAGTGCTGTACGGGAGAATCGTTCTCCTTATCAGCAGCCTGGATACCACCCTCAGCCATCATGGTATTGGCATCACCGATACGAAGCTTTGTAACGATCATTACGTTAGCGCCTGCATTGTGAGCCTCGATAGCGCAGGAAGAACCTGCTCCGCCGCCACCGATAACGAGTACGTCTACATCATAGTCGATCTTATTAAGGTCAACCTTATCTGTCATGAGACGGCTCGTGGAGTGGAGCATCTTTGCAAGCTCGATGGGAGCTTTCTGACCCTTGTTGGGACCAACCTTGATCTCATCGAAAGAGTCATTATTGTAGTCGGGATGGAACTTGGAAAGAAGATCGTCCTTCTCGTCCGCCGTGAGTCTTCTGGGCTCTGTAGCCATACGAGCAGCTCTTGTAGCCTCGACCTTCTTAACGGATTCCATCATACTGTCATTGTAAGGTGCATACATGCGTTGGGGCCCTCCTTATTTCTCAATCTCTCTGTTGTTGTAAAGATCCTTGACCTCGTCGATGGGCTTTGCCATCATCTCAGCCATTGCTGAATCGAAGTCACCGTTCTTGATCTCTTCAACACGCTTGGTAAGGTGCTTAGCCTCGGGCTCGATGTACTTACCGTTAAGTCTTCTTGCAAGAAGTCCGACCATGGGATGTGAGATACCCGCGGGGCATCTTACGGAACATGTTCCGCACATGATACAGTCAAAAGACTCCTCGGCACACTTCTTGAGGTCGCCTCTCTGAGCATAAGCGATATACTGCATCGTCTTAAGGCTCTGAGGACATGCCTTTGTGCAGGCATTACATCCGATACAGGAGTAGATCTCGGGATAGAGTTCCATCATTACCTGCTGGTTAGCCTTGAGATCGTTGATATCGTATGTTCTCTTATCTGTAGGGAAATAAGGGATCTGAGTGATATACATGCCTTCCTGTACCTGAGTCGTACAAGCAAGACCTGTCTTAAGCTCGTTCTTACCCTTGATCCTGTAGATCGTAGCGCAGGCACCGCAGAAACCGTGACGGCATCCGACGCCTCTCTTCAATGTATAGCCTGCATATTCCATAGCGGTCTGGATCGTCAGAGCCGCGGGGACAGTGTATTTCTTTCCGTAGAAATATACATTTACCATCTCTTCCATAATAAGAAATCCTTTCTGATCAATATTCGTTGGGAAGTTCATCGATCTGGTCGAACCTGAATACAGGACCGTCCTTACAAACGAACTTGGATCCGATGTTACATCTTCCGCACTTACCGATACCGCACTTCATACGAAGCTCGAGTGTCGTGTAGATCTGCTCGTCTGTAAAGCCCATTTCCTTAAGGCCCTGAAGAACGAACTTGATCATGATCGGCGGTCCGCAGACGATTCCGATGCAGTCAGTGGAGAAACCGATCTCCTTAAGGTATGTGGGAACGAATCCTACGTGACCGTCCCAGCCTTCCTGCTCACGGTCGATCGTGAGATAAACGTTAACATTGGGAGCCTTCATCCAAACTTCCTGGATCTCCTGAAGCTTAACGAGATCATCAGCGGATCTTGATCCGTAAAGGATATCGATCCTTCCGTAGTTCTCTCTGTTATCAAGGCAATAGTTGATAACGGAACGAAGAGGAGCGAGACCGATACCACCTGCGATGAAGAGGAGGTTCTTGCCCTTGAACTCTGTCTCTACGGGGAAGTTATTTCCGTAAGGTCCTCTTACCGTAACCTCATCACCTACCTGAAGGGAATGAAGCTGCTCGGTAAGGATACCGCACTTCTTGATCGAGAATTCCTGGTATTCCTTGTTCGTGGGAGAAGATGTGATGGAGAACATACCCTCACTTACTCCGGGAACGCATACCATTGCGCACTGACCGGGCATATGCTCGAAGAGCTTGCCGCCGTCGGGTGCATTTACTCTGAATGTCTTAACATCAGGTGTCTCCTGAGTGATACCTGTAATGATACCGATCTGAGGCACCAAGCTGTCATGACTGCCACAATTACACATTGGCTCCTGCCTCCTTCTGCTCATTTTCGAATGCCTTTATTACCTTAACTATATTAAGGGACTGAGGGCACTTATCTACGCATCTGCCGCATCCTACGCAGGAATACATACCGTATCTGTCGGGGAAGTATACGAGCTTATGCATGAATCTCTGACGGAAGCGCTGAACCTGTGATGTACGGTTCTGGCCGCCTGCCATCAATGTGAAGTCGGAGTACATGCAGGAATCCCAGCATCTGTATCTCTGGATGCCGTCCTTTGTCGTGTAATCCTTGATATCGTAGCACTGGCATGTAGGACATACGAAAGTACATGTTCCGCATCCGAGACAAGGTGTATAGATCTTGTTCCAAACGTCTGAACCGAACTTCTCGTCAGTCTTGCCCTGGCCCCATCCTTCGAGGGAGAGCTTTGTATTGGGAAGCTTGTCCATGATGGATGTGATATTGGCGATCTCTGCATCGACTGCACTGTCATCAGCACTTGCAAGGATGGACTCGATCTTCTTTGTGAGAGCCTCACCCTTCTCGGTAATAGCCTTCCAGCAAAGCTCCTCACCTACGATCCATGTAGCAACGTCTGCCTTGGACTTGGAAGGATCCGCGGGATCGATACCGAATACAGTACAGAAGCAGGACTCTTCGGGCTCATGGCACGCAAGAGCAACGATGATGCCGTGCTCTCTTCTTGCCTTGTAGTAGTTATCTACGGGGTCTGTAAGGAATACCTGGTCGAGTACTTCTACACCCTTAACGTCACATGCTCTCATACCGAAGATAACGAAGTCCTTATCCTTAAGAGCCTCGGCTTCGATCTCGAGCTTTGTCCTGATCTTTGTGTTTGCAGCCTCCTCGCCGTTTTCGAGTTCATCGGCGGGAGTGATCTTCTTTCTTACATTATAAAGAGTCTCGAACTGAGGGAAGAATGCATCCTTACCCGACTTAACAGTCTTGTTCGTAAGGATACCGTCGATGTCACAGCCTTCCTCGTATACGCCGAAGTTATACTGACCGGCCTTCTTGATGGGAAGGATGAGCTCCTGCTCTTCGGCGATCTTCGAGAATAATGTATTTAAATCCTTTAAAGCAATCTTATACATGTATTATCCCCTTTCTCCGGGCTCGATGTCTTCGAAGGTAAAGTCCGTAAGAGGGCTCTGTGCCTCAG
Source organism: Ruminococcaceae bacterium KH2T8 (assembly GCA_900111435.1). Taxonomy (NCBI): domain Bacteria; kingdom Bacillati; phylum Bacillota; class Clostridia; order Eubacteriales; family Oscillospiraceae; species Ruminococcaceae bacterium KH2T8. Next base: position 82,197 of record FOIY01000006.1, on the reverse strand, counting down.
GATCCTTACCTGCCTGGAACTCGCCGTAGAATTTATCGATGTCCTTGATGAACTTTCTGTTGAAGAGGTGAAGAGGGATACCCTCGGGGCATACTCTCGAGCATTCACCGCAGTCGGTACATCTTCCTGCTACGTGGAATGCCCTGATGATGTGGAACATCCTCTCTTCGAAGGAGACCACATTAGCCTTCTGCTGAGCATCGAACTTCGTATTATCGAAAATGCACTTTCTGCAGGAGCATGCGGGGCATACGTTACGGCATGCGTTACATCTGATACACTTACTGAGCTCGTTCCTGAAGAACTCGAACTTCTCCTCGGAGCTCATTGCCTCGATCTTCTCGACCTCGGCAAATCTCTCCTGATCTGCAGTGTCCTTGGACTCTCCCCAGATCTCGTCGTATATCATGTGCTCCTTACCCTTACAGACGTGACATCTGTTAAGGAGTGCATCGTTGTAGCTGATCGTCTTGTCACCGTAGATGGACTCGATCTTGATATCGTCGCTGCCGTCGAGCTCCGTACCGGAGATGGAAGTGATACCCTTTGTCTCCTTCTTGATCTTCTCGATATCGAGCTTACCTCTACAGCCTACGCCGATGATATAAGCATTCTCGCGAACCACCCTGTGCTCTCTGATGAGCTGGTTGAAGCTATAGGTATCGCAGGGCTTAAGGCATACAGCCGTCTTTCCCTCGAGCTTTGTAGCTTCGATCATCATCTTGGAGAGATTAGCTCCGCAGAAGCCGTCGTAGACAAAATCCTTCAGGGACTCTGCCGTCTCGAACATATGAGGTTCGGGATTATAAGCCATGTCACCCTTCTTCCAGCCGATAACTCTTGCTACGGTACCGTCGGAAAGAAGTGCTGTTAATCTGTCGATCAATCCTTGCATCTTATATCCCCCAATCTGACACACTTGCCGAGAGACTTAACCTTCTCGCAGAACTCGTTCATCGTGTTAGAGAACTTAACGCCTTCTGCGGCGGAACACCACTCGACTCTTGTTCTTCCGTCCTCGATGCCCATATAGTCGAGCATGGAGAAGAGAAGTGTCATTCTTCTTCTTGCATAGTAGTTACCTGTGCTGTAGTGACAGTCTCCGGGATGACATCCGCAGATGATGACTCCGTCAGCGCCTCTCTCGAAAGCTCTGAGGATGAACATCGGATTAACTCTACCGGAGCAGGGTACTCTTATGATCTTTACATCAGCAGGATAGGAAAGCCTTGAAGATCCTGCAAGGTCCGCGCCGGCGTAGGAACACCAGTTGCAGCAGAACGCTACTATCAACGGACGAAATTCCTTATTTTCTTCGTTCATCGACATATAGAATCCACCTCCGTTGTGATCTGTCTGTTAGAGAAGCCCTGAAGATCCATAGCACCGGAAGGACAAGCAGTAGTACAAGCACCGCAGCCCTGGCAGAGGGCGTTGTTGACGACTGCAACTCTTCTTGTCTCGTTGACTCCGGGACCTCTGACCTGCTGATCCTCATATGTGATAGCTCCGTAAGGGCAGACATTCGCACACGTGGAACATCCGTTACAGAACATGGGATCGCACTTAGCGGTGCAGGGGTTAGTCTTGAGCTTATCCTTGGCAAGAAGTCCTACTACCTTAACTGCAGCAGCACCTGCCTGGGATACTGTCTCGGGGATATCCTTGGGACCCTGAGCCATACCGGAAAGGAAGATACCAGCCGTAGGAGACTCAACGGGACGAAGCTTAGCGTGAGCTTCTGTAAGGAAGTCATTATTATCGATACTTGCAGTGAGCATCGTAGCGATCTTACGAACGCCCTTGTTAGGCTCTACTGCAGCAGCAAGAACGACCATATCGGTCTTCTTCATGATCTGCTTATTATCAAGGAGATCTACGCCCTGAACGAGAAGTGATCCGTCGGGCTGAGGGATGACCTTACCGACCTGACCCTTGACGTAGTTTACGTGATACTGCTCGACAGCTCTTCTGTAGAACTCATCGAAGTTCTTACCGGGAGTTCTTACGTCGATATAGAATACCGTGATATTCGTATCGGGCCAGTGATCCTTGATGAGCATTGCGTGCTTAGCGGTATACATACAGCATACCTTGGAGCAGTATGGCTTACCCTTCTCATCGTCGCATCTTGAACCTACGCACTGGATAAATACGATATCCTTGGGCTGCTTATGGTCGCTCATTCTCTCAAGGTGTCCGCCTGTAGGACCTGAAGCGTTCATGAGACGCTCGAGCTCGATGGATGTAATAACATCGGGAGACTCGTTATAAGCATATTCGCCGTACTTATCGAGGTTGATGATGTCAAATCCCGTAGCTACGACGATAGCACCGTACTTAACTGTTACGATCTCGTCTTCCTGCTCGTAGTTAACGGCCTTGGAAGGACAGATCTTTGCGCAGACACCGCACTTACCTGTCTTGAAGTATGTGCAGTTCTCTCTGTCGATAACGGGTACCGCGGGAACAGCCTGAGCGAAAGGCATGTAGATGGCAGGTCTTGTACGAAGTCCTCTGTCGAACTCGCTGGGGATCTTACCCATCTTGCCCAAGGGGCACTTTGCCTGGCACTCACCGCATCCAGTACATGCGGACATATCTACGGATCTTGCCTTCTTTCTGATCTGTACGTCAAAGTTACCTACATATCCGGATACGCCCTCTACCTCACTATATGTATAGAGAGTAATGTTGGGGTGCTGATTGACCTCAACCATCTTGGGAGTAAGGATACAGGAAGCACAGTCGAGAGTAGGGAAAGTCTTATCGAACTGACTCATCCTTCCTCCGATGGAAGGCTCTCTCTCGACGATATCTACTTCATAACCTGCATCTGCGATATCAAGAGCTGTCTGGATACCGGCGATACCACCGCCGATAACGAGAGCTCTCTTTGTAACGGGGCTCTCACCCTCCTGAAGAGGAGTGTTGAGATTTACCTTTGCGATAGCTGCTCTTGCAAGGATGACAGCCTTCTCCGTAGCCTCTTCCCTGTCCTTATGGATCCAGGAGCACTGCTCACGGATGTTGGCAACCTCAACCATATAAGGATTGAGACCTGCCTTCTCTGCACATGCCCTGAACGTCTTCTCGTGCATACGAGGCGAGCAGGAGCAGATGACAAGACCTGTAAGTTCATGTTCCTTGATAGCAGCGATGATCTTCTCCTGACCTGCTTCGGAACACATATACATGTAGTCATCGGCATAGACTACACCGGGCTCGAATCTTACGAGCTCAACAACTTTCTTAACGTCTACCGTGGCGGCGATGTTGGTACCGCAGTGACAGACAAATACACCAATTCTCTGCATATATTACCTCCTGTACCTGCGGTATGCGCTTACGAGGAGCTGCTGAGGAACATCTTCATCGAGGAGCTCGGGGATATCCTCTGCCTGGAGGTAATCTCCGCCTCTCTCCCTCTCAACGAGCTGTCTTGCCGCATCGATGAGCTTACCGGGCTGTACGTTCCTGGGGCATCTCTCAATACATGCAAAACATGTAAGGCACTTCCAAAGAGACTTTGAACTTACGAGCGACTCGATGTCGCCGTTGACTATATAAGATGCGAACTGGTGAGGCTTAACATCCATCTCATTGAATGCGGGGCAGGAGCCGGAGCACTTGCCGCACTTCATGCACTTATAGGGATCGCATCCGCTGATCTCCTTGATCAGCTCGACTTTCTTCTCGATTTCTTGCTTTGTCATTAGTTGCCCTCCTTTACTCCGAGAGCCTCGGCAAGAAGCTCAGTGAAATAATATACGGGAACCTTACTGTCCGCTTCGGACTTGTTAAGGTTATACATGCAAAGAGGACAAGCCGTGATGAGCATATCCGCACCGAATCCTGAGGAGGAATCAAAGATGAGCTTTGTTCTCTCCTGAGACACGCCGCCTTCCTTAAGAGAGCTGTATGCTCCGCAGCACTCGTTCCTGTAAGGATAGATAACGGGCTCAGCGCCTAAAGCTCTGATGAAATCTTCCATGATCTTGGGATCTTCGGGATCGTCGAACTCAAGGATCTTACCGGGACGAAGAACGAGGCAGCCATAGTATGCGCCGATCTTCTTGCCTGTAAGGGGATTTACGACCTTCTTCTTGATCTCATCGAATCCGATCCTGTCACGAAGAACTTCAAGGAAATGTACGACTGTAGTCTCGCCCTTGTAAGGCTCATCGAGCCCCATATAATTGTTTGCTCTGTCAGAGATATCGGCAACATTCTTCATGTCGTCGTTTACGCGCTTGAGCACGTGATGGCAAGCGGAACAAAGTGTGATAAGGTCCTGTCCCTGCTCCTTGGCGTAGTTAAGAGCTCTTACGGATGAGAGCTTTGTAGCTATCTCATCGGTACCAAGAGGATAAACTCCGCCGCAGCACTGCCATTCAGGGATCTCTTCCAGTTCAAACCCGAGAGCGACCGCGGCACGTCTTGCATACATGTCAAGATCCTGTGCCTTGTTCTTCAGGGTACATCCGGGGTAATAACTGTATTTCATGAATAGCCTCCCATATAGATGTTCATCTGCGAGGCTTATGCATCGATCCTTTCACCGCATGAAAGTCAGATCGCCCTTTGTCCCCGAAAATACGACGGGATACAAGAGGACATAATTCTTCAACATAAGCCAATTTCTAATTTACCACAGAACGGGTTCGAAATGTGTTAAAAAAACATGAGCCGCAGTACTCAACTGCGGCTCTATTGACTTAAAAAATGACATTTTTGAACTATTGCAAAAAAGCACGGTAAAAATGATTTTCATGTCACCTGTATGAACCGTTCTTTCGCTTCTTCTCGGTCTTCTCGGTATAGAGTTTCTCATCTGCCTTATCAAGGAGCGCGTAGATGTCCGCCTTGTCGTCACAGACGAACTCGCAGATACCGACGCTCATGTCGATGGGATAAGGCTTTCCCGCAGCTTCGTTGTGCTTTTGCGTCACCGATACGATCCTGTTCTTTATGGACTCCTCGTAGTTCTCGAGCTCACCTACCAGCGCGAAAGCGACGAACTCGTCTCCGCCTATCCTTCCGACTATATCGGTGCTCCTGAAAGCATCTGTCAGGATGGAAGCTATCTCCTTTAAGGCAAAGTCACCGTCATCGTGTCCGAACTTATCGTTGATCATCTTGAGGTTATCCATATCCGCATAGCAGATGATCGCATTCTTTCCTCTGTTGAAAGGATCCGTGACGGCTTCCTTCGATGCTTCGAGAAAGCCTCGCCTGTTATAAAGTCCGGTGAGCTCGTCCTGCTTTGCTTCCCTGGAAAGGAGCGAATTGTCCCTCATGAACTTCTCGAGTGAATTCTGAAGCTCCTGCTTCACCTTGTTCTGATCCTCGATCATGAGAAGGGATTTGAGCGATACGGAAAGCTGGAAAGCGACCATCGATACGTGAGTAAGATCAGATGAATCGACCTCATTAACGACAAAACCGTATAGTTCCTCGCCGACGAACAGCGGGAACACCGTCATCGTCTTTCTATTATCGACGGGAATGAACTCGTTCGTAAATATCTCTTCGGTCCTTATGAGCTGCTGCTCGTCGTGAGGAGTATGTACTCCGTTCATATCGGCGAAAGCCTTGAGGAGGACCGACTTCGGGCATCTCCATTCTTCGCCGGCCGTGTTTCTCGAGTTACCCTGGAACATATAAAGATACGTGCTCTCGAATCCGACCGAATCAAGACCATCGATAAGATGCATATAAGGGATCTCGCCTTCATTAGACATGACGAAGATCTCGCCGGTCTGCTTATTTACGAGCCTCGAGACCTTGTCTCTCCTGCTCACGTAGCTGCTCATGACGCTGAGTCCCTTGAGAGATAAGATCCTGAAATAATCCGAGAACATATCGTTAAGGCCGGACTGTCCTTTGTCACCGAGGATGATCTCCCCTTCTTCCCTCAATGCCTGAAGGATATTAAAGAGCCTTTCGTTGCTCGCATACAGGAGTATCTCGCTGTCTATCAGTTTCCCGAAAGCCTTGTCAGCATTATCGCGAAGTCCGTTATCCTGAAGATAGTCACAGTAAGCGCCGCAAAACTCCGACAGGGCATTCTTTATCTCTTCGGTTTTGTAGTTATCGTCATAGACTCCAAGCAGATAGCGGGTCATGGAATCGATATAATCCGTACCGCCGCTTCGAAGGTCATCCACCTTGAGTCTTGCCCTCATCTCGTCAAGATCCACTCCGTCACATCCGCACGAAGAACGCTGAACGAGATATGTCTCGACCGAGATGCTCGCGGAGCTTTCCGCGGACATGAACGAGTTCGCGGCCAGGACGGCCTGATATGTAAGATCCGCGGAACTTGCCTCGACCGTAGTAAGCGGAGGATTCATGGAAGCCGCGAAGATGTCGTCATCGAATCCGGCAGCCAGGATATCCTTTCCTACACGGATACCTCTCTTCTCGAATACCTTATATCCGCCTACTGCCATGCTGTCGTTAGCAAACATAACTGCTTCGAGATCCGGATTATCGTCAAGGAGCTTACCTACGACATCAGCACTGTTCTCCGTGAAATCACCGTAGGCGATCATTTTGTCTTCTACGATCAGTCCCCTTGAGGACATGAGGGTCTTAAACGCCTCGAGTCTCTCTCGTGAATCCTTATTGGTCTTCGGACCGGAGACATATCCGATCTTCTTTATGTCATGCTTATCGAGCAGGTGCGTGATGACCCTCTCGATACCTTTTCTGTTATCGAAAGTAACCGAGGGATATCCTTCGATCTCTGCGAATAGAGTAACGATCGGAACATCGGGAAGTGATTCTATGAACTTCTTCTGAACTTCGAGCTCGGCTCTCGAACCGATAGTACCGAGGAGTACATAGATGATATCGAGATTATGTTCAGTCGGCAGAGTAAATATCGTATTGTACTGATACTCGAATTCGGTAGTCTCATAGCGACCGTCAGGTGCACCGATATAGTGACCCGGGTAGATAAAGAGATTTGCCTCGAGTGCTCTTGCCGCCAACTCGGCTCCCTTGCACGCCTGATAAGTAAAGTAGTTATTCAGGTCATCGACAAGGAATCCGATATTCAATCGATCTTCCACTTCCCTCTCCTCCGCGAAGCTCACTTATTATCTGAATTCTGACTCTTATAAGTCGTATACATACCGTCCGCAACGTGTCTTCCGTTGTCATCTCTGACCTCGATCAGGAAAGTGCAGATCGTATGTCCTTTCTTTCGCTCATAAACGGTGGCGGTAAGTGTTGATCCGTCAAGACCGGGCTTAAAGAAATGAAGTTCGCTGCTCAATGCCACTGCCTCTTCGCCCTTTGTCGCGTGAAAGCATCCGATCGCGATGTCACACAGTGCGGAGATCGTTCCGCCGTGTACCATTCCGCGGGGATTCAAAAGATCCTTGGTTATCTTCATGTCAACGGCTACGCTCCCGTCATTTCCGATACGCACTTCATGTACTCCGAGGAAATTGTGAAGACCGCCTTCGCCTTCCTTGATACCCAATAATTCTTCTATTGTCATATGAGTCACCGCCTTTCTTATCCGTTATATAAAGATTATAGCCGATGACACTTCTCAAAAATAGGTGTGAATTAGGGTTTTTACCCTTAGAAATTATGGCAGACCGAAGTGTCTGACGAGCAAGACTACTGCCACTCCCCTTAAGATCAGGAATAGCGGCACGGTGATAAAGAAGCGCGGCTTCTTAGTCTTGTGATGCCAGAGATACATACCGATAAGAGCGCCGAGCGGTCCTACAAAAGCCAATGCCAGCAGCGTCGCCTCCGGGATGCGCCACATTCCCTTCTTGGCCTTTAGCTTATCGAGGCCGAAAGCTATGAACGGGACGAGTTCTGCTATCGCCCATATAATTGCAATCAAAACGTAACTTGTCATGCTTACGATTATACCCCTGTCAAATGATAAAATCCTAATTGTATGAAGAAGGAAGGAAAATGGAAAAGACTGCTCGATGTGACAGTCCCCATCCTGTGCCTGTCGGTAGCCGTCACGGGATGCGAGGCCTTTCACTTCGGACAACCCGCCGGGACAAGCGATACGACGATGGCCGTCACTTCGATCCCGATCACTGAGGAAACTTCGGAGAGTATCCCCGAAGAGACCGTTGACTATGCGGCTTTGCGCACAGAGACCTGTTCCCTCCTGATAGAAGAGATATACAATAAGCTCACTTCAAGAGCTATGCCGGACGGCGCTTATGCGGATCATGCCGCGAGCCTCGCGGACGGAACCTCCGATATATTTGAAGTTGTCTCACTGATAATCGAATCACCCGAATTTGAAGACGCGGACCTGACCGATGAAGAGTTCGCTATCGGATGCTATTCCGCTTTCGAAGGAAAGATCGCAAGCTCAAGCGAGATAAGATTCGTCGAAGGACTCCTCGAAGACGGGATGAGCCGCGGCGAAGTAGCACAGCTGTTCATGAAATGCGAGCACTTTGCCGAGACCTGCTCGGGATACGGATTCCTTCCTCAGTATGAGATGTCCGTCACCGCATTCGGCGATGACTGCTACGGTTACGTTAATGACCTCACCTGCGGCGAGCATCTGACCCCCGTCGGCGACTTCATCCCGGGTCCCGAGGCACTCGATGCACTCTACGCCGCGATGGATGAGCTCGATGAACAGAACAGGTCATTCGGCTATATGATGATAGACATGGAGACGGGATATGGCGTCGCATATAATATCGACCAGACTTACTATACGGCAAGTTCCATCAAGGGGCCTTTCGCAGCGAGCTTCGCTTGTCAGGATCCGGACTCGGCCCTGAACTGGGAGAGCACGATCATCAACATGCTGGTCAATTCGGACAATGACGCTTATACCGCTCTCAATAATACGTACAGGAGAGTATTCATCCAGCAGTGGTGCGAAGAGATCGGTATCGATCCCGAACCGTTCAGATTCAAATATCCTCACATCACGACAAGGCAGATGACGTCGCTCTGGCTTAGGAGCTACGAATTCTTTGAATCGGGAGAATTCGGCGAGCAGGCCGGCACGTGGTTTGAAAATCCCGCATATTCACTTATCCACAGCGAGCTCGGCGAACAGTATGTCACAAGGTCCAAAGCGGGATGGCTCATCGATGACGATCCGACTCATACGACTACGGTCGATGCAGGCATCGTCTATGCAGACAACGGTCCCTACGTAGTAGTTATAATGTCACGTGTACCGAGAGACATCGAACCGCTCCGCCCTCTGATGCAGGCGATCGAGATCACGCATCTTGAGATGTGACAGAGCTTATCGGCCTGTACCAGACGAAGCGACCATACGAATCGACAGGTTCGCAATGCGATGTAATATATTCATATATGCCATCAGGATTCTCCCAGTTTTCAATATCGTAATCATTCGGGATCAGAATGATCGAATTATCATCCAGGACATCCGCTTCAACAAAAGAAACAGGCTCACGAGTTCCGAGATTACCATTCAGAAAAAGATCATACGGGGGATTAAACGCTCCTTCGATAATGCTGATGATGCACGCAGAACTTGAATATACAACGACTCTCTTTCCCTGAGCTCTGTAGTCGGCATTGATACCGGCAATTTCACCGTAAGAATCCATCAGACCGTCCGAAGAAGGGATAAGGGCGAATTCTTCATATGTTCCGTCCAGAGAAGCGCCAAGAACCCAATACCCCGTAAGAAGCATTACGGTCACTACTATCAGACCTGTAATTAGTCTTAGTACAGAAGGCTTGATCTCCGTTCTAAACTTAGATGCACATAAAGAATTCAGCAGAGGCATCGTAAACCAGACGGCACCATAACAAAGATGCATCATATCAATGACGGGAATACCGATAGTGATGATCAATAGTCCGAATATCAGATGGAAAATATCCTTTCTGTCCCTATTTTTCTTCCATAACATCACATCGAATACGATACCTGCCAGACTGATGAGCAGCGCAAGGATAGAATTGGCGTAAAATGCCGTATTAGCCTCTCCCGGTACAAGGAGAGCGAACAGGCAGCAGTCCCAGAACTGCTTCCACGAATCCGTTGCGATGAGGTAAACGAGGAACAGCAGCATGATCGATGTTCCTCCTGCCATCAGCGCCGGGAGACGCTTTCGAAATTCCTTGCACACGAACATCATTACGATAACCGCTACCGTAAGAAAAACTCCGGAAGTCTGCCTTGAAAGGATCCCGAGAGCACACAAGGCTCCCGTCACGAACGCACGTTTCCCGTTCAGTTCCCTGCAGAAGAGTCGATAGATGATGACGATCAGGAAGAAAACAAGAGTGTTATAGGTAGCTATATCCATAAAAGCGACCCAAAGGCAGGAAAGTATAAGTCCCCAAGATCGATCGGTCACCTCCGCGGTCGTCTTATAAACAAGAAGTGTCACTACCAAAAGGAAAGCAGCCGTAGACAGACGATATACTATCAGCTTTCTGACTATCATCAACGGCAATGAAAAAAGGATGGTAAAAAGAGGCATCATTACCATGGAAAAATCTCTATACGGAATATAACCCATAGCTACGCCTCTACAGAGATCGTAATTCCATAATTCATCAAGACCGCCTAACGGACTCAGGAGTATTTTTGAAAATACAAGGATCGCCAATATAATGATCGCAACTCCTGAATTCTCAGTCTTCGCACGACTCTGTGGCATACGCAACATTCTCCTTAAGGCTTTATCTTCTGATAATAGTAACACGCCAGCTGCGTCCTGTCGCGAAGGTCGAGCTTTGAAAGGACCGAGCTCATCATATTTCTGACGGTACCTTCTCCGAGGAACATCTTCTCGGATATCTCCTTGTTCGAAAGCCCTTCCGCGACCATCTCGATCATTTCTCTTTCCTTATCGGTTATGCCGAACTGCTCATAGTCAAACTGCTCTTTCCTGTTCATAAGGTCGGGGAGCTTCTCGACGATCTTTCCGCCGAAGACTATCTGTCCTCCGAATACGGCTCTTACGGACGATGCCAGCGTCGCGCAGTCCTGCTTCAGGATATAACCTGAAGCTCCGAGGCCCAATGCCTGATTGATATATTCGTCATCAAGGAATGTCGTAAGAAAAAGTATCTTTATATCCTTATGGTCGGCGAGGATCTTCTTAGCAGCTTCGATACCGTTTATCCCGTCCATACGGATATCCATTACGATAACATCAGGGCTGTCGCTCTCGGCTCTTGAGATCGCCTCGGCACCGCCTGATGCGACTCCGCAGACCTCGATATCACTCTCGGATTCGAGTATGACCTTCAAAGCTCCCGATACTAACGGATCATCATCAACAATCAATACTTTCATTTACTGTCCTTTCCTTTCGGCAGTGTCGCCAGTATGGTAAAACCGTTTTCATCACTTATTGCGGAAGCGCGTCCTCCGAGGCTCGTCGCTCTTGCTCCGATATTCTTAAGGCCGATGCCGCATCCGTCCGACAGCGAGTCGTCGGTCAGATCCTTCTCCCTTACGGGATTGGAACCGTTGTCGAATACTTTCACGCGCCAGAATGTATTATTCTCCGTAACTTCCACCAGCACTTTATCACCCGATGAATACTTCGAGATATTGGTTACAGCTTCTTTGATTATACCCAGTACTGCATTCTTTATGCTGTTATCCGCGGGAGAATCTATGGAAGTCTTCACCGTTACTTCGAACTTATCCCCGATAGCGGAAGTAATGTCATTGATACCGATAGACAGATCGATGGAATCGTCGTGCAGTTCATGGACGCTCTTTCTTATGCCCGTCATGGCAAGATCGAGAGTCTCGCTCACAGACTCGAGCTGCCTGCCCACATTTTCGTCCTTATTAATGATCTTTATGGCCTGCATCTGAACGATGACTCTCGTGATCATGTGACCTACATTATCATGTATCTCACGAGCGATCCTGTTACGCTCCTTAAGTCGTGCAACATAGATCTCGTTGTCGGCATTCTTCATTATCTCCTCGCCGAGCCTTCTGGCATTAGCCGAGGCGATCCTGGCTTCATCGTATTTATCGGTCAACCTCTTCTCCGTAACTTCAAACCTTACCGACTTAAACGCCATATATACTCCTATAGCAGATAAGACGGTCACTGCAACGGCCGTTAAGATATTCTTATCAAAGAAAAATACCGATCCCGTAAGAACTGCTGCCGCGGCAAGCTTGAAATAGCGATTGCCGGAGGCGGCCGAGACAACACCATATACCATGAGAGGCACGGCGATGATAAGTCGCGGATAGAAAAACGCCGAGATCACAAGAGCCGCGGACATAGCATATGCCCATGCGCTCTCCGTCTTTATCTCGGTCATTGCGAATATGATGAGCGCCACGAGGATACTTGCCACATCAGCGCCGACAACGGCCCCGTTCAAAGACAGGACCGTTATCAGGACTGTTGATATCAGTAATATGGTTTTATCAGCAAGGCGCCAGTTCATGGACACATTATAGCATTAAGAACCGACTCTGCTGAGCCTCGAGGACTTGATCATCATGGCAAGAACGGACATCGCTACAGCGAAGAGGAGTTCTATTCCGAGGCACAGGATGAGCTTATCCGCATCATAGGAGATACCTGTTCCCGAGATCGTCATATTGTCGGCATAAGACATCCAGTACAGGGGAAGGAACTTCGCGACGTTGAGAAGGCTCGGGCTTAATACGCTCATGGGAACGAACACTCCGCATATGAAGCTCATTGCAAGAGAAAGGATATTCGTGACCATGGTAAGCGTATTCTGCTGGATATTGAAGGATGTAATAAGAGATGTAATGGAACATCCTACCAGCATTGCGATAAAGCTGTTTGCGAGATAGAGCCACCAGAAGTCCTTATATACGGAGGTATCGTGACCTATCAACCAAACTATCACGGAGAAGATCACCCAGATGACTACACCGGAGGTCATAAGGCCCATCGTATTCGTAAGGCTTATGTTCTTCTTTTTAACGGGAGATGTCGATACGCGGTCCCTGATGACCTTGGTGTCACTTACGATGATGACGTGACCGATACCCAAAGACAGACATCCGATGATCAGGTATCCGAAGAACTGGTGAAGGTAGTAAACTACGTTATCCATTCCTCCGACTATGTTCTCATCCTCCGAAGTCAGGACATATGCATGTGTCTGCTCCGAGAGAAGTTCCTTAGCCTTGTCACAGGCTTCAGATTCCGAATATCCCATCTCGCGGTAATCACGATAAGCATCGATATAGTCATTTACCGTCTTATTGACCGAATATGTTATCCCGCCCGACTCCGAGCTCGTCGTATAGGTGAGCTTCACCTCGCCGCCGTTCTCCACGGACTCCTCGAATCCTTCCTCTATATCCATGTAATATTCAGTCACCTGGAAGAAGACCAGATCCAGTACCCTGCTCTCTTCCTTGCCGGCATAATCCTCGACCTCATTCTCCTGTGAGAGGTAATCGATGAGACCGCGGCTCAGCTCTGAACCGTCGTTATCCGTATAGCTGATCTTGTAGCTTCTCTTGAACTCGTAGTCGGAAGAACCCATGGAGGATGCGGAACCGACAAGTCCGAATATCATGGCAAGGAATATCACTACATATATGGCGACGCCTATGCAGTTACTCTTCAAAAGGCGAAAGAAATTCTTATAAAGATGCATACTTTTCCCTCCTTAAGATGATGGTGCCGATGATGATGAATACGATCGAAGCGCCAACGATCTTGGCCATGTTGGTATAAAAATCAAGCGGCTGATCAAAGAGTGCCATCCTGTAGAACGCCAGGTTCATGACCGTCGCCGGATTGATGTCGTTGATGATCGGGCATACCTTCTCGATAGTGCCGGGAAGAGTATTGATCATCTCACCGCTCAAAAATACCGAGAGCATCAATACAGCCGTAGTCTTATTTGCCCTGTTCTCGAGAGTACCCTTGAAGATAAGTCCGCAGACGATACCGAAACTGATCGAGAAGATATTGGCAGCTATTGTGAACAGGATGAGATTAAGCGGATCTGATCCCATGTCTACGTTAAAGATCATACGCATGACGATAAGATGTATGCCGCAGATGGCAAGTGCCGGGATGAGCCTTGCGAGGAATGAGCATACCAGCATCTTGCTCTTCTTCTCGGGAGAAGCCGAGAACCTCATAGCCTCGCAGGATACATCAGCCTTAAGGTCGCTGACGATGGCTGCTCCGCCCGTCGCATTAAAAAAGATACCCATTACGAATGAACTGTAAAAATACCAGCTGTATACATTAGGATCTCCTGCGAAAGCATCTTCCCTGGACTTCGTATACTCTTTCATCTCGCCCGAATCTGCCATGATCCTCATTGCTGCCTGAGGATCCGTCTCCAAAGCATCCATGATGACTTCATACTTATTCCTGTATGTATTGGCTACCGACTGTGAGACAACAGCTGCCGTAGCAGAATGGTCGTTGCTCAGGAATACTTCGATACTGCCGTCGCTTACGACGAACATAGTCTCGATCTCATTTGCCTTGATCTTCTCTTCGGCTTCTTCTCGTGTAAGACCTTCCTGAAGATCAAAGTAGTGCTCATCACTCGACTCGTCGGCCATGCTCCTGATGATCTCTTCGAATCCCAAAGTGAACTCGCTGTCGTCTTCGGCTACGATCACTGTCTTATGGGGATCGATGCTGTTGATCATGTCGTATACATCTCCGAACGTGACATACATCGCCGTCATAAGAGCCAACGGGAACACAAGGCTCCAAAACAGGAACATCACGTTCCTCAGATTTTTTATCAGATAATACTTAAACATCTGCCTATCCCCTTTACTCGTCGCGAAGTTCTTTGCCCGTGAGCTCAAGGAATACATCATTGAGCGTAGGCTGCTCGGAGAATATCTTCTTCATGGAATAACCGTTATCCTGAAGGATATTCACTATATCTATTACATTGTGCTTTCCTGATCCCGCTTCCACCTTGAGGACATTATCCTTATATTCGGCGTTGTACACGTGAGGAAGTTCTCTGATCTTATCGATGATCTTATCCTCAAGTCCTGCCGTCTCGATAGTGATGATCTCACTCTTCTTGATCATGCCCTTGAGCTCATCGATCGTACCTTCAGCGATAACGTGACCCTTATCTATGATCGATACTCTGTCACAGAGCTGTTCGACTTCCTCCATATAATGTGATGTATAGACGATCGTCGCGCCGTTCTTTCGAAGCTGCTCGATACCCTCGAGTATCTTATTTCGGCTCTGCGGATCTACTGCGACCGTCGGCTCGTCGAAGAAGATGAGCTTGGGCTTATGAGCGATGCCGCAGGCGATATTGAGTCTTCTCTTAAGACCTCCTGAGAGCTTCTTGGGACGGAACTTAGTAAAATCATTAAGTGCTACGAAATCGATAGCGTCCTGAACATACTGCTTTCTCTTCGCCTTATCCTTGATATAGAGTCCGCAGAAGAAATCGATATTCTCATATACGTTGAGCGTCTCATAGACCGCTACTTCCTGGGGAACCACACCGATATCCTTCTTGAGGTCATATGACTTAGGTGTCATCTCCTTACCGAATACCGTGATCTCACCCTTATCGAATTCCAGGAGCGAAAGAATACAGTTGATCGTCGTTGACTTACCGGAACCGTTAGGTCCCAAGAGTCCGAAGATCTCTCCTTCCTTTACACTGAGGTTTACGTTATCGAGTGCGATAAGCTCCTTATATCTCTTTACAAGACCGTTTACTCTTAATATCTCTGACACGTTGATGTCCTCCTTTGTTCCTTATGCCGTTATTATCGTCTAAAGAACGACCGGGCATAAGTGAGGAGCATCACTTAGTAGGAATGACATTTGTCATCAGTTATTGATCAGGCATATACCAGACATATTGAGAATAGGAATATATGGGATGACAATGAGATGTTATATACTCTTCGATCCCCTCGGGAGCCTCCCAGTCTCTTTCGTTATAGTCTTCGGTAACCAGGATTATGCTGTTTTCCTTATTGCAGGCTTCCTCGGCATAGGACAAAGGATCCGTAAGTCCGAGATTACCCTTAAGGAACAGGTCATACGGCGCATTGAATTCGCCGCCTACGATACTTATAAGCGCCGAATCCTTTGCAAAAACGGTCACTTCATAGCCCTGTTCTTCGTAGAGCTTATTGATCTCGGAGATGTCCTGATAAGCCTTAATATCTGGCGGCAGCGGGATATACCTTAATTCCTCTATATCGTTAACGAATACTGAACCTCTGAAAGAGAGGAGCGTAAATACAAGACACAGAGCAATCGCACCGATATCGAGTATCAGCCAGATATTTGATGTAAGCTTAGCCGATATACGATCTACGATGAAATTTGTCACGGGGAACGCGAACCACATTCCCGCATAGACCATATGCATCTGATCTACTATAGGTACTCCAATCGTAAAGATCGTAAGACCGATGAGCAGATGGAGGATCTGATCCTTGTCTTTCGTCTTTCTATAATTCAGGATATCGATCGCCGAACCGGCGATAACAAATACGAGTCCCATAATACCGCTCGTATTGATCGCAGAATTACCTTCAGTCTTAAAGACCGCAAAGAAACAATATTCCCAGAATGCACCGAAAGATCCTGTCGCCAGAAGATAGATCAGGAAAGCGACACAGATACCGCCCATTCCGACAAGGAACCAAAATGCATTCTTGATCCGTTCTGACTTAGCGGAACCTTTCAAGACAAGTACAAAACATAAGATCAGCAAAAGCGATCCGGATGTCTGGCGCGACAATGCTGCCAGCGTAGTCACTACTCCAAGGAGGATATCGTTCCTGATACTCGCCTTTTTCCTCAGCAGATCATAAGAGTGCATTGCGAAGACAAAGAACATAGTGTTATATGTTGCGATGTCCAGGAAAGGAATAGAACACAGGCAAAGGAAAAGAGCAACCTTATGCCCGCATTTCTCCTTCACGATTCTATAGAAGACCCATTCTGTGAATACCAGATACAGTGAATGAGCCAGTCGGCACATGAATAGTGTCTTAGAAAACACAAGAGGGATTGCAAACAACTGAACGAAGAACGGTGTCATGACCATATTAAAATCCTTGTACGGGATAAGTCCCATCACGATCGCCCTGCTCAGGTTATAGTTTCTAATCTCATCCATACTGCTGACCATGCACAGGTGTTCTTTAAGGAATACCAGCACGGCTATGAGCACTATAAATGAGATGATCTCTCTTTTAGATGTCTTTTTTTTCTGCATATTCTCATTATACACAAAAGCCTATCCTCGAGGGATAGGCTTTGTTCATTGTTGTATTGTTTCGATCAAGCTGTAACGATCTTGCTTGCATCGCCCAGATTATGACGATCTGTGGCTTCCTGGCGCATCTTGTACTTTAAAATCTTTCCTGCCGCATTCATCGGGAAGCCGTCAACGAAGTCTACGTATCTGGGGATCTTATGCTTAGCCATATGAGTCCTTACGTAATCCTTGATCTCCTCCTCGGAAGACTCCTCACCGGGCTTTAAGACAACTGCCGCAAGTATCTCCTCACCGTAGTCGGCATCAGGAACACCGATGACCTGTACGTCCTGGATCTTGGGATGTGTATAAAGGAAGTCTTCAATCTCCTTGGGGTAGATATTCTCACCGCCTCTGATGATCATATCCTTGATACGACCCGTGATCTTGTAGTAGCCGTCCTCGGGACGACGAAGTGCGAGGTCACCCGAGTGGAGCCAGCCGTCTTCATCGATAGCAGCGGCCGTAGCCTCGGGCATCTTGTAATAACCCTTCATGATGTTGTAGCCGCGTGCACAGAACTCACCGGGAACTCCGTCAGGGCATTCCTCACCTGTCTCGGGATCGACGATCTTGGTCTCAACGCCGAATATGGAAGGACCGACAGTATTTACTCTCTGCTCGATGGTATCTGTTGTCTTACTCATGGTAGTTGCAGGAGAAGCCTCTGTCTGACCGTATGTGATAACGATCTCGGGCATATGCATCTTCTCGATAACCTCTTCCATCGTCTTGATGGGACAAGGTGAACCTGCCATGATACCTGTTCTCATGTGAGAGAAGTCAGTCTTCGGGAAGTTCTCATGTCCGAGCATAGCGATGAACATCGTAGGAACGCCGTGGAAGCATGTGATCTTCTCCTGATTGATGCAGTGAAGTCCCTTACGGGGCGAGAATGCAGTGATGGGAGACATCGTAACGCCGTGTGTTACGGATGCTGTCATTGCAAGTACCATACCGAAGCAGTGGAACATCGGAACCTGGATCATCATCTTGTCGTTAGTGGAAAGATCCATGCAGTCACCGATAGCCTTACCGTTGTTTACTACGTTGTAGTGTGTGAGCATAACGCCCTTAGGGAATCCCGTTGTACCTGATGTGTACTGCATGTTGCAGACATCGTGCTTATCTACTGTACGGCGGATCTTCTCTACTTCAGAGTAAGGAACCGTCTCAGCAAGAGCAGGTAGATCATCCCAGTGGAAGCATCCGTCTACGCGGGACTCACATGTGATGATGTTCTTAAGGTAAGGAAGTCTTGCCGCCTTGAGTTCACCGGGCTTAGAGTCCTTAAGCTCGGGACAGATCTCGTTCATGATCTGGATATAATCGGAATCCTTGAACTTGTCGATCATCACGAGCGTACTCGTGTCAGACTGACGAAGGAGATACTCGATCTCGTGGATCTTATAAGCGGTATTTACCGTAACGAGTACGCAGCCGATCTTTGTAGCAGCCCAGAATGTAAGGTACCACTGAGGAACATTAGTTGCCCAGATAGCGATGTGATCACCCTTCTTACAGCCCATTGCAAGGAATGCTCTCGCAAGGTTATCTACATCATCCCTGAACTCGGGATATGTTCTCGTATAGTCGAGCTCCGTGTAACGGAAAGCATACTGATTGGGGAAGAGCTCGCAGATCTTATCGAGCACATCAGGGAATGTATAATCTACGAGTGTCTCCTTGGGCCAGGGATAATAACCCGTGCCCCTCTTATCCACCTGGAGCTCATTCTTCTTATGGGGCTTATACTGCTCCATGAATCCTGCGAAATGAGGTACTACGATACCTGCATCAAAGAGATCCTTAGACCATCTGTAAACCCACTCCAATGTGATATAGCCCTGATAATTGATAGAATCAAGAGCTGCGAACATCTCCTTGATAGGAAGATCACCGGTGCCCATGAGCTTATAGGCAACCTTGTCGCCTTCCATAACGGAATCCTTGACGTGTGTATACTTGATGAGTTCACCAAGGTTCTTGACGGTAACCTCGGGAGCCTCGTTCATGAAGCGGTAAGGATGGTGCATATCCCAGAGGGCAGCGACCTTACGGCTTCCGATGGCATCTATTACCTTCTTGAGTCTTGCAGTATCGCAATATACGCCGTTTGTCTCGAGAAGGAGCGTAACATTATATTCCTCGGCTACGGGAACGAGCTTCTTCATCGTCTCGATAACGACATTATCATCGATCTCACGAGAAGGAGCGGGATCACGATCTCCGAGCACGCGGATGTAGCTTGCTCCCACCTTGTTTGCGAGCTTGGCGTAAGCAGTGATTTCCTCGATCGCCTTATCGGTCGTCGCAGGATCATATACGGGTTCACCCGAAGAAAGACATGAGATCTCAAGTCCCAGTTTCTTTAGCTTAGCGACTGTAGCATCGATATTCTCATCTCTGAAAGGTGGCGCCTTGACCGAGAAGATATCCTCACCAAGGCCTCTGATCTCGATTCCGTCAAAGCCGAAATCCTTAGCCATCGAATAGATGTCCTGCCACGAGAAGTCGGGGCATGCCAATGTAGAAAAACTGGTCTTCATTTTTTCACTCTCTTCATATAAATATATTTCTATAGATTTAAAATGCGCATAAAAACACGTGTAGATTGTATCAGAGATCCCCGGGACATTAAATGAAGAAACATTAATAAAATATAACTAATTCGTCGAAATATGCCATTTAACAATCGTTAACCTTTTCTTTAACTCATTCGGGATGAACTCTTTACACACATACACTATCCTTAGAGCATAGGAACAATTGATAGGGGGATTTCAAATGACTAATCACATTTCACTGCCGAAAGCTGTACTGGACAGCAAAGATTCTTATTATCTGATCAAGACAAAGAACAAGATACTGATCGGAATACTCGAGGCACTTTTGTTCTTCGCGATATTCGAAGGATGCGGAATGGTAAGTTCTGTCGGCGCGGGAATAATAGGCGGCTTATATAATGCCATTTGTCTCGGTAACGCGTTGAGCATTCGCGAAATGATAAATACCGAATGGTATATGGCTACCGAGCTCATCTGCAGGAGCACACATATCTTACTGGGACTGCTCCTTTGCGTATTCTTCCAGAAAAGAAAGCCGGCATCGATGGGATTTACGCGCAAAAAGGCGATCCCTCAGTATCTGATCGGTCTTGCTGCAGGATTCATCATCTTTTCCGTAGCAGTCCTCATCGCCGTAGCTACAGGAGCTGCTACGATCGAAGTTAATCACGAACCTTTCAGCACTATTGTCTACATCGGGATGATCGCAGGATGGGTATTTCAAGGAATGGCCGAAGAAGTACTGTGCAGAGGCTATTTCCTCGTATCACTTCAGAGAAGACTCTCCGTCCCTGCTTCCGTCATCGTAAGCTCTCTGGCTTTCGCAGCTATCCACCTTATGAATCCCGGCATGACAGCATTTGCATTTGTAAATCTTACACTATTCGGTATATTTGCCAGCGTAGTCTTCTTCAGAACAGGAAACATCTGGCTTATCGGTGCCATCCACAGCATCTGGAATTTTGTACAGGGTAACTTCTACGGCATCAATGTCAGCGGCAATGTAACAAACGCAACTGTTCTCAAGACAGTGTTCGTTCCTGCCAAGGAGTTTATTAACGGAGGCGCATTCGGACTCGAAGGCGGACTCGCAGTTTCGATCGTACTCGTGATCGGCACACTCCTCGTTATCTTCTGCCCTTCCTTTAAGAAGAACAAGAACTGATACTTTGAGGCCCATAACAAAAGACCCTCGATGCTTTATCTCATCGAGGGTCTTTTATCATTTACCTATACTGTCAAGGAAGATCCTTACCTTATCTTCCGTCTCCTGCGAAGTCCACTTTGTTACTTCGATCTTGTTATCCTTAACGTATCTCTTTCGAAGATCTACACATTGCTTAAGATACTGAAACGTGACCTGACTGTCGATCTTGGACTCTCCGCTATGCCTCTCGGCAAATGTATACGGGATCTCAGTGATCTTGCTTAATCTCGCCGTCGCCAAGACCTCGATCATTATCTTCCAGCCGATAGGTCTCATATCCGCATTCTCGATGATCTCGCGCCTGAACATAAAAAGTCCGCTGGTAGGATCCGATACCTTTCGAAGACAGGGCAACATTATCTTTCCAATATTCCTCGCGGTACCCGATATCAGCTTTCTGTACCAGTTAAGTCCGCCGTCGCTTCCGCCGGGGATAAGTCTTGACGGGATACACATGTCCGCTCCGTTCTCGAGTGTAACATACATCGGGAGAAGGATCTCCGGCGGGTGCTGAAGGTCAGCGTCCATGCAGGCAAGATAATCACCGTGCGCCGACTTAAAGCCCAGGAGCACGGCAGTAGCCAGTCCCTTCTCACCTTCACGGTGGATATAGTTGACATGCGGTTTCTCTTGGGACACTGCTTCCAGAACGGAAGGTGTTTCATCAGTAGAGTCATCTACGAAAAATATTTCATGATCAACATCCTTAAGAGCATCGTCGATCCTCTTTACAAGGGTGTTGATGTTATCTTTTTCATTATATGTGGGAATGACCACAGAGAGCTTGTTCATATAATGACCATCCTATCGAGCTTGTTTCTAAAAAGATAGTACCACATTAACATAGTCAAAGTGACCTCGGTCTGTTGTTATTATATGAGTTTACCTTATCGTTATAAGCATTCATCTTGGCCGACACGGCTCCGGCTCCCGCCATCGCAGCCGAGAATATTCCGAGCTCTATCAGTTTTACGAATGTCCTTATCATCGCAAAAACGGCAGTGATCGCGGAAAGGATAATGCCGATCCACAGGCATGGATTAAAGAATATACCCAGTATCAGGAAAACAGCCGACAATGCTGCCAGATACCAGTACTTTATAAAGAACCAGAAAAGGAACCAGACGGCGAACTGTCCCACGATAGTAAAGAATCTCTTCATAACATCCCTCCGATTAAGATTATACAACCGCGTCTTACAATGATAAAATCTAATTTAGAAATACATCCCGGAGGACCAGGACATGAGACTTAATGAGCTTCTTAATTTCGACAACATCGTCATCCAATGCCATGATAATCCTGATGCAGACGCACTTTCATCCGGATTTGCGCTCTGGTATTACTTTCAAAAGAATGGCAAGGAAGCAAGGTTTATCTATCGCGGCACGAGGAAGTTGACCAAATACAATCTCCTCATGATGATCGAAAGGCTCAACATCCCGGTCGAATACGATCCCGAATTAACAACAACGCCGGATCTTCTCGTCACCGTCGACTGTCAGTACGGTCAGTCGAACGTGACTGACACCGAAGCAACAACGATCGCCGTTATCGACCATCACCAGAAGTCCGGAAACACTCCCGAGCTCACGGAGATAAGGAGCAACCTCGGGAGCTGCGCTACTTTGATCTGGGATATGATGAGAACGGAAGGCATAGACGTAAACGAGAATACAGAGGTCGCTACTGCTCTTTACTATGGTCTTTACACTGACACCAACAAACTCACCGAGATCAATCACCCGCTGGACCGCGACCTGATCGATGCACTCGTGACCGATACAGACCTTATCCGCGAGATGAGCAACTCGAACATCTCTCTCGATGAACTCAAGATAACAGGCAAGGCGATCCTCGGTTATAACTATTACGAAAAGAATAAGTGCATGCTGATCGAGGCAGAAGAATGCGATCCTACCATCCTCGGTGTCATAAGCGACTTTGCACTCGAAGCAGAAAAGGTAAATATCTGTATCGCTTATTACAGGAGCCCTCTGGAGATCAAGTTCTCCGTCAGGAGCTGCAGCAAGGAAGCTCAGGCCAATGAGATCGCTACATTTATCTCCGACGGCATAGGCGGAGGCGGAGGCCACATGTTCAAGGCCGGCGGCATTATCTTCCCCGAAAAGGTAAAAGAGGATATTCAGGAATATATCTCCAAGAAGATCTCCGAATATTTCGACAGATATCAGATCATCTATGCAAAGAACACTACTCTCAGCAAGATCGGTATGGATAAGTTCGAGAAGATCCCTCAGGAAGTCGGCGCGGTCAAGCTCACGAAGATCTTCCCCATCAATACTCCCGTTGAGATCAGAACCCTCGAAGGTGATATCGATATCGTCATCGAGGCCGATGATTATCTCATGATCGGTATCGAAGGAGAGATCTATCCTATCAAGGAAGCCAAGCTTCGAACCAGCTATCTTGACTTCGGAAGAGAATACAGCAGGACTTTCGAATACTCACCCACGATCAAGAATATCCTTACCAAGGAAAAGAAGACCGTTATCGAGTATGCTAACGCAGTCGTAGGTATCGGAAGAACAAAGATCTTCGCGAGACCTCTCAAGGAAAAGGAATACGTTAAGCTCTTTACCGCCTGGGACGATGACAAGTACTATTCCGGAAAGCCCGGTGACTACATCGCAGTCCGCGAAGATGATCCTCACGATATCTACGTCATAAGCGGAGAGTTATTCGAAAGGTTATACAAACCGGCTAAGAAGACATTCAGATAATAAAAGAACGAGATGCCCGATATCGAGCATCTCGTTTTTAATTTCTTATCAGATACCGTATTCGGCTCTTACATATTCAGGGAGTTCACTGTCGCCCAAAGCTTCGTACGCCTTATCTATCAGCTCCTGTACGGTGTAGTGTCTGAAACATCCGATATAAGCTTCTCCTGACTCGGGATCATCGTACATTACAAAGAATCTGTCAGTACCGTGGTGGTGACCCAATGAATTTTCGATGAATGCTATCTCGTACCAGGATGTGGTATCGATAACGCTCGTCGAAGTCGCACCCATAACATAAATACAATTATTCTCTTCGTCATATTCAAACTTGAAAGATACCGCGAGATAGTTCGTGACTATATCCGTATCTACAACTCCGAGGCTTGTCAGATCTTCTGCGGAATATCTGTAAAGCGCTCCGTCACTATAGATAACAAGTATCTGCTCAACATCATCTATAACGAACGTGTCGATACCCATCGGTGTCTTTCCGTATGTATACATCGATGTCACTACCGCACCGTCTTCATCTACAAGAACGATCTGCGAATCGCTTACGAGGACAATATTATCACCTGTCGAATCGACCAGCTCGGTCTGTCCCCAATCGCGAGGCACATCAATCTGCACATAATGCTCTGAATCAAGGTCCACCAATCCCTGTCTGTCATCAAACCCGATATATACCTTGTCCAGTGCAGAGAAGTATACTGCCGGAAGCATGGGTTCAATTTGGGAAGCGATATTGATATCTATCTGCTCCGTATCTTCGGACTCGGCATCATACACGACTACTGACCAGTTGCCTGTATCATCCTTACTATAAAGACAGATCTTACCGTCGTTCAGGAGAGCTTTTTCATTACACGTAACGTATCCTTCCGAAAGCTCAATGACATCTCCCCTCATATTAGAACTGTCGATCCGGATCAAACTTGTTCCGTACACTCCGTTAGCGGAAAGAATGACATCTTCTCCAACTATTCCGACAGTCCTGATCGTAGAACCATAATCCGAATATGCGCTGAGATCTGTCTCTCCGATCACTTCGTTACTCTCGGGATCGATTATTGCCAGATGACATGACGCGGTCTCATTATCATAATAGTTTACGGCTATGATCTCATCACCGATAACATAATCGTTCGCCCATGAAATAACAGGGCAGTCTTCTGTTTCTTCGAGCTCCGTATCACTGATATAAGTATCGTAATATATGACCTTCATACCATCTATCGAGCAGACAAAAACACCGTTATTTACGATCGCATATGAAAGATTATCAACAAATCTCTTATAGATCGATATGCCTCCGTTTCCCGTCAGATTTGGAAATGCCATGCATCCGTCACGTGTGATCAGCATCGGATTGCCGTCTCTGTCTCTGTCCGTAACATCGATTATTGCTGAATCAAGTGTATAGCTGCCGAGCGTCTCGCCTGTAGCGTAATCAAAGATATAGCAGGCAGCGCCTCCGACGCAACACAATCCGTTCGCCGAACCCAGATCGTACATCTTAAGATCTTCCGTACCGCCGAGATAACTGAACTCAGATGTCCAGACATTCGTCATATTCGATACATCATACGCTTTAACAAAACAGTTGTTATAACTTCTGAGTTCTGCCGTGTCGGCAATGACACTGTGAGAATAATCATCAAATGCGCTGGCAACCAGATATCCGTTCTCGAGCCAGCAAAGATCACTTAACACCACTTCCTGACACTCTGCGGTCTGGAAATCTCCGGAATCAAGATTCAATACGCCGACAATATTCGAATATACATCAACGCTGTACAGATCACAGGCAAGGAAAGCTAATTTCCTTGAATCCTGATCCAGACAAAAATCTCTGTACGACAGCTCAACGCCGTTGATATACTGAGGAAGGCTGTATTCACCGTCTTCGTCACCGCTTGATATATCAATACAATAAAGTTTTCCGCTCGTTGCCAAAAGTCCGATATGTTCATTGTCCAGCACTCCGGGATGATTATATCTCCAAGTGACCCCCGCCGGAGAATACTCCCATTCCAAATCGCCGGTAGTAACATCAAATGCTCTGGCGGTTTTTGAATCTATCAACAACAAAAGACCATTGGGAAGAAATGTGATATCATGCTGCATTGTTTCCTGGAAATAGTCTGCCATTTTAAGTTCATGCGTCTTAGTGTCCCAAACCTGGATGTAACCGGAATAATCACGAACTGCAAGATAATCACCTTCGGGACTTACAACATAATCATTGATCATATAAGGCATGTAATAGTTCCATGTAGGTTCGACTGTTACCGTTGTCGATGTTCTGTATGCAAGCGAAGCATCCGTTATCGCGCGGATACTCTGGGGTGTTATCGGTCCGTTCGGATCTTCGGGAAGAGATGCCAATGCGACGTGGAGCGCCTCGATCCTTTCGCCTTCATTGTTCAGTCGGAGCGACTCATTAGCGAGATATATAGACCTCTGTCTCATTGCCTCCTGAAGGCTGGCAGTGATCTTCATGTTAACGTTGACCATATATATTCCGAAAGCGATCGCAATGGAAGCAAACAGAGCAAAGATAAGGCTCATCCTTCTGATCCTGTATGCCCTTCTCCTGTTCATGAGCTCATCGTAAGAACATCCGATCAAAGCCGCCGCAAGTCTCGGAAGCTCCTCTTTATCCGCTTTTCTTCTCGAAAGCCTGTAGTCGCACGACAGCGGTTCCAAAGCTACTCTGATCTTATGAGTCATACCGTCATCGCCGACGATCTCCCTCTCCTCGCTCTTCAAGATATCGGGGATAACATCGTCAGGCTCACCGCTTGCAAGGACGGTAAGCACCTTATCACGCGGATGCTTGCTCAGGAAGAACTCTATCTCTCTGGTAACCCACATTGATTCCTTTGTATTTTCCGAACAGATAACTATGAGATATTCAGCCTCGGTAAGCGCCTGATAGATCGTCTCCGACAGATCGCTCGTCGTAGGAAGCTCATCCTTATCTCTGAATATTCGCTCTATCCTTTTCTTGCCTGTGGATTTCCTGATCTTATCCGGAATATGGAATCGCTCAAGCGTCTTCTGGACATGCTCTGCGATCTTCATATCGAGCGGCGCATGCCTGTAAGAAATAAATGCATTATAATGCTGTATCATCTTCGTCCTCTCCCTATCTTCTGAAAATGATCCCTTTGTCCCTATTGTTCCAACCTAAGTATACCAATAATAAAGGTAGTTTGACTTACAAATCAAAGACAAATAATATAATCTCATGACTAAGATACTTATTATTGAAGACGACGCGGATATCGGAGATATCCTGACCCGCGAACTCATAAAGGAAGGATACGAAGTCTTTCGCGCATATTCGGGCACGGAAGGCAGGATGCTCCTCAGCAAAGATCCCGACCTGATCCTTATGGATCTTATGCTCCCCGGAATGAACGGCGAAGAGCTCCTTACACATGTTACGGACGGAACTCCCGTCATCGCAGTCAGTGCCAGATCCACCACAGACGACAAGATCTCCCTGCTCGATCAGGGATGTGTCGACTACATAACGAAGCCTTTCGAGCTTCGTGAGCTCAAGGCCAGAGTAAAATCGGCCCTCAGGAATTCTTCGAAGAAGAGACTCAGCAACGTACTGACCGTTGCAGGCATCACGCTCGATACCGATAAGCATTCGACGTCCGTCGCGGGTACCGACTTTCACCTTACAAGGACCGAGTTCGCGATCCTTAAGATGCTCATGACCAATCAGGGACGCGTTGTATCAAAGTCCGAACTTCTCGATATGATCAGCAGCGATACTCCCGACTGCATAGACGAGGGATCCCTCAAAGTTCACATCAGTAATATACGACGTAAGATAAAGAACGCGGGCGGCACTGACTGTATCGAAGCCGTCTGGGGCATAGGCTTTAAGATAGCTTCTTAACACTATACTGACCAATCTTACCTGTTTCTTAACTTAACCCGTAACATGCCTTCCTGTATCCTTGAAGCATGGAGGATAAACTATGGAATACGTACTGGAAACAGAATCACTTTGCAAGAGATACGGAAAGACAAGAGTACTTCAGGATATCGACCTCAAGATCCCCAAGGGCTCGATCTACGGCCTTGTCGGCAAGAACGGTGCCGGCAAGACCACCCTCATGAGGGTCATAACGGGACTTCAAGCTCCTACTTCCGGCACATATACCTTAAGCGAAGTTAAGAACACCGACAGAAATATTACCAAGGTCAGAAGGAGGATGGGAGCTCTCGTCGAGACTCCGGGATTCTATAAGAACCTGACAGCTTATGACAACATAAAGCTTCAGTACATCAATCTGGGAATTACTTCCTACGATACCATCCCGGAACTGCTAAAGCTCGTGAACCTTCAGAATACGGGAAAGAAGCACGCAGGCAAGTTCTCCCTCGGTATGAGGCAGCGCCTGGGAGTTGCCCTTGCCATGTGCGGCAATCCGGATATCCTTGTACTGGATGAACCCATAAACGGCCTCGATCCTCAGGGAATAATCGAGATGCGAGAGATGCTCCTCAACATAAATAAGGAAAGATCCACCACGATCCTCATCTCCAGTCATATCCTGGATGAACTCTCAAGGCTCGCTACCGACTACGCCTTCATAGATAACGGCAGGATACTTCAGACATTAAGCGCAGAGAACCTTCTGCGCAAGACTACAAAGGCAGCCCGCCTTACGGTAAGCGACACCAAGGCAATGTGCCGTGTTCTGGACAATATGAGATTTAAATACGAGGTCGCATCCGACGGTTCCATCGACGTCTTAGGCGACATCAACATCACCTGCATGGTACACGAAGCCGACAAAGAGAACGTAGAGATATTAAAGGTCATCGAGAATGACGAGACTCTTGAAGCTTACTTCATGAACCTCGTGGGCAACGGCGGTGAACAGTCATGATAAGTCAGCTTCACATAATCCTATACAGGCTGGCAAAGAGCAAGAGCACATGGATCCTGCTCTTTCTTCCCATGGTCTGGGGATGTCTTATGGTCCTCTGGACATGTTTGTCGTGGTCCCTCGCTTCTGATCACAAGACCGACCCGCGCGATTTCATGATCCACGGCATCCTTATAAGCTCGATCTTCATATACCTTCTCGTAGACAGAGAAAGAGGAGACGGCGGCTGGCGTAATAAGATCACCGTGGGAGTAAAAAGGCATTGGATTTTCTTAAGTTCCTGGATCGTATCGGTAGTATTTTCCGTCATCGCATCTTCCCTTGAGATCCTTATGGTAAAGACCGTCATTAATCTTATTGGAGAAAAAGCAAGGCTCTTCAATACACCTGACACAAGATCTCTTATCCTCATCGTTTTATGGACCGCAGCCTTTGCATCCCTCTTCGTGCTGGCAGACACTTACTTCAGCATAAGATTCTTCTCACTGGTACTTACCCTTGCCATGTTCTATGCGTTCATTCTGATCGGCGGAGCATGCAAGGATCGACTGGATATCCCCTACACCGAGAAAGTATATAACGAAGAGACCAGAGAATACGAGGTGCAGGAGAATCCCAAGTACGTCACGGGCAATGCCAGGAAGGCACTTATCTTCATAAGCGACAGAACACCTCAAGATGCCTTCTACGGCAAAGTAACAGATCATGTTTTTAAGATTAACAAAAAGACCGTGATCGTTCTTTTTGTCGCAGGTGCGGCCATAGGCGTTCCCGCCTTCAAGAGAAAGGAGGTCTTCTGATATGAAAAAGATAATAAGCGGTTTCTTCTTCAGAGCCGTAAAAACGGCTGAGCTTTGGATCTTCGTCGCACTTATAGTCGTCATATCATTTGCGAATATCAGAACTGAAAGGATCGAAATAAAGAATCGTCTTACAAGTGACTATCAGTTGACCGATACTTTAGAAGTGACTTATGAGAAGGCAGGAATCCTTAATTCCGATCTAGATAGCGATATCGATCTCAAGATAGATTATCTTATTCGATACTTAAACTTTACCTTGGTAATTCCTGCTTTAATGACGCCTCTGTTTACTGTTCTCTTCATGGGAAAGCTGTTCTCCGAAGGTGCCTTGCGTAATCTTATAGCTTCAGGGCATTCCAAGACGAGAGTCTATCTGGCGTCATTGATTTTTGGAAGTTCTGTCACGGCACTTTTCAATATCCTGAGCCTGGTCGCAATGTCGTTGGCCATGCTCATTCAACATTGGAAGATACCAATATTCTTCCCGCTTCTGGGAACCTGCGCAATGTATATGTTTACAGTTGACATAGTCATGTTGTCCTTAACACTCTGTGTCCTGTTTATCTCAAAAAGGCCCGTCGTATCACTTATAGCCGTTGCAGGGAGCATAATCATACTCTTCTCGGGTTACGCCGGTGCTACCATGGCGGCACTTCTGGTACCGGAACGTCAATTCTCTAGTTCTAAACTGCATAATTACTGCGAGTTGCATCCTGACAGCGAGATCCTACATGATAGCTCATTCGACATCAAAAACTTCAGCGATATCATCGTGATCACGGAAAACGGTGAGATCTTAGACGAAGAGATATATCTCGGAAGACCGAATCCCAATCATATCGGAGGAATACCCCGCAAGATAATGGTAGCAAGTCTTTACGCTAATCCCGGCTGCGGATTCCTGATGTCACTTTTACTGGTAGTATCCCACTACAGGATGTGGAAGGACGGACTTTACATAATCTTCTGCCTTACTAACTTCATGTGGATAGTAATTATAAATGCAGCGGGACTTATACTGTTCCGAAGGCAGGATCTCAACTGATATAATCATGTTATGCATCTTATCGTCATCATCACATTATCAATTATCCTGATACTCGCCCTCCTTAAAATCCGCATCTTAAGGCGCGGCTACGACGAGCTGACTGAAAACATCAAAGATCAGGTATCAGGTAAAACCGGAGTTCCCGTTACTCTGTCAACCTCTGATCCCAAAGCCAGGAGATGTGCGGAAGTACTTAACCGTGAACTTCAGACCTTAAGAGAGGAACGAAACAGGTTCGAGGGAGGCAATAAGACTGTCAAGGATGCGGTAACGGGGATCTCACATGACCTTCGTACTCCCCTTACCGCCATCAGGTCATATCTGGAGATGATCGAGGAGGAACCTGATGAAGACGTCCGTAAGGAATATCTCGAAAGGATCAGGAACAGGACGGATGCCCTGTCGGAACTGACGGAAGAACTCTTTAAGTACACAACTTCCTCCGATCAGGCAAACCGCATATCCGAAGACGTAACAGAGGAACAGGATATCAGAAGGATCCTCGAGGAGTGCCTCATCTCCTTCTATGCAGCCTTCGGCAAGAAAGGGATAGAACCCGATATAACGATGCCCGAAACCCCGGTCATAGCAAGATGCAGGAGAAGAGACGCAAACAGGATATTCGAAAATATAATCAGCAACGCCCTTAAGTATTCGGAAGGCAATGTCACGGTAACTATGACCGATGACGCGACGGTCACTTTCGAGAATCCCGCCCCTTCCCTTACTCCCCTCATGGTATCCAAGCTCTTCGACAGATACTATACGGTAAACGATGCCAAAGGATCGACAGGCCTCGGTTTCTCGATAGCCAGAGAACTTACCGAGCAGAACGGCGGAACCATCGAGGCCGTCATGGAAGACGAAAAACTCAGGATCATACTGAAATTTGCACATTAAGGCGACATATCACTTTTAGTTTGGTACAATACCAATGTGAATGAAAATGACAAGGGGTCGCCGTTATGAGATTAGTCGGTTTTGTAAGCTTTCTCCAAGAACCTCTGAACGAGTTCTTTGCTAAGGTACGCCCTGAATCGGGAAGAGTATTCGATCCCGAAGGCAAACATAAAGATCTCACTGATATAGCTAATAACTTCAGACATTTCTGGGTCATGATGGATGATGATCAGGAGATCATCGGTACCATCGCCATCCAGGATCTCAAGTTCGATGAAAGATATAAGGAAGTTCTCCACAGAAACTGCGGAGAGATCAAATGCTACTATCTCCTTAAAGAGTATCACGGACAGGGATACGGCAAGGAGATGATGCGATTTGCTATCGATCAGGCACGTTCCTTCGGATATAACTGGCTCTACCTCGACAGCATCTCAACAAAGAGCGAAGCCGCTATCGCTATCTATAAGCAATTCGGCTTCGAGGAGATCTCCCGTTATAACGACAACGAGAGTGCTGATGTGTTTATGAGGATGAAGCTCTGATCAGCTTCCCGTTCCGCTGTACTTTCGCGCTCCGAGCATCCAGAATCTGTAGCTCAGATAAAAGAAGACAACTCCCAACGGTAACGACAGGAATGATAAAAGTCCGCACTCATCGGGTCTTATGACCGTGAGGCTCGGATAGTATGCGATAAATCCGATCGGGATCACGAATGTAAAGAGGATCCTGAATACTCCCTGAAAGATCGTTATCGGATATCTTGCATAGTCCTTAAACTTGAACATGAGTACCATGACCATTCCCGAACCCCTGATCCAGAAGCAGGTTGCAGCCGCGGCATTCATTATCGCGATCATGAAAAGAGATGCCGCAAAGAGGCTTACGACAGTCATGAGGATTATCGCGGGCGACACGGGGATACCTGCCCTGATCCATGCATAGACGAGCGTACCTACACCGAAAGCAAGCTGACCCAATCCCTTAACATCGAATACTTCCGATATATAGTAAAAGAATATATTGATGGGCCTGAAGCAGTACTTGATGAAGTCACCTGACTCCACAGCGAACCTCAAACTCCAGTTGTTGTCGAAGAAGCACTGAACAGGTGTAAGAGCGATCAGCGAGAAGCCGTAAAGGAACAGCATCTCATATTTGCTCCAGCCGTTGATCGACGTGAAGTTGCTGAACAGGATTATGAATGACAGGAATCCTACCAGGTTTGTGAGGATCATGCCGATGTTTGAGATGATGAAATCAGCCCTGTAGCTCATCTTGGACTTAAGGTCCTGCTTAAGGAGCTTGATATATAGCGAAGAATAAAACTTTAAACCTCTCATCATTAACCTCCGTTTACCGTGATGCGTCTTACGGAATACTTCCAGAATACAGAGCTTACCGCTGCAAGGACTACCGCCCAGAAGAGCTGAAGCCCGATGAGCATAAGTGTCTCGCCGCTGCCGGATGTCTTTCCCAGAAGGATGTTCAAAGGAACATCATATACCGCCCTGAAAGGCAGATAACGTACGACTGCCGCGATCTTATCCGGGAAGAACGCGAGCGGGATGGTCGCACCGGAAAGAAGCAGCACGACACTCTCCTTCATGATGTTGATACCCCATGTCGACTCGGTATAAAGGCAGATCGTTGCAACGAACATGTCGATATTAAAGTTGATCGTAAGTGCCAGCACCACGGATACTACAAACCAGATAAGGTTCATGCCGACGGGGATCGCACCTTTCGTTACGATGAATACGATCAGGAATGTCGGAAGGAAGGTCAGGAAGAAATATACGACCAGATCTCCCGAGTATGACCAGAACTTGAATCCTCTGTACTCCATCGGTTTTAAAAGATCGAGAATGATCTTTCCCGACTGGATCTCACGACTCATGTTCCAGACGATATACATCTCCATAAAGCTGAAGAGAGCACTCGCGAGCACAAGATAGATGAATGTATCGGAGAATGTCATGCCGTTAACAACATCCGTACCCGAAGATGCATAGATCGCTTTCCAGAGGAAGTATACGAGCAGCAGGTAGATAAGGTTACCGAGTACCGTAACGAACATTCCGAGCCTGAAGTTCAAAGACTGAATGATACCTGCCTTGGTGAGGGCGAGATATCTGCGGAACGAAAACTCCATATCACACGCCTCCTTCATATATCTTCTTTATGACTTCCTCGGTCGAGATCTCCTCGAGCTTCATATCCTTGATCTTCTTTTTGCTCTGGATATCATTTAAGATCTTCATCATGTCATCTTTTCTGTCGTCGATAAGATGTTCTTCCCATGTATCATCGGCAAGCCTTACCTTGAGGATCCTGTACTCACCGAAGAATCCCTTGAGGTGATCTATGTCATTATCGTAGATCTTCTTTCCGTGATCGATGATGACGATCCTCTCGCAGAGTGCATCTACATCACCCATGTCATGAGTCGTCAGGATGACCGTGGTCTGTTTTTCCTTATTAAGACCCTTGATGAGTTCTCTGATCGTAGCTTTCATAGATACATCAAGACCGATAGTAGGTTCATCGAGAAAAACGATCCCGGGATCATGAAGGAATGCCGCGAGGATATCGCTCAAAGTCCTCTGTCCCAGAGACATCTGCCTTACCGTCTTATGAAGGAGCGGATCGATATCGACAAATGACCTGTAGAGCTCGAGCATGTCAGAATACGACTTATCATCTACAAGATAGATATCCTTAAGGAGCATAAATGATTCAACGAGCGGCAGCGACCACCAAAGCTGTGATCTTTGACCGAATACTACACCGATACCCGCCGAGTTTCTTGTTCTGTTCTTATAGGGGACTATGCCGTTGACCTCGATATTACCGCTCGTGGGTTCGAGCACACCCGTCATCATCTTTATCGTGGTGGACTTGCCGGCACCGTTGGGACCTAAGTATCCAACTATCTCTCCGCGGCTTATAGTCATCGAGACATCATCGACCGCTCTTACTGTTCTGTAATCCCTTGAGAACAGATCCCTTATACTGCCTTTTAATCCCTCATGCCTGTTGAGGACCTTGAATTCCTTACTGACATTTTCTAACACTATTGCTTTATCAGACATTGTATATCCCTCTTTCTAAAGCAATTCCGGAAGTGCTTGATTTCTTTTATGTTTGTAAGTATATTGTATTCAACAAGGCATTTTAAGGGTGTTTTAAGCAGTATTTCATAACAAAATCGCACAGATGAATAATTCTGTTATGATTTTTGTTCGAAGAGGATAATATCGTTATGAAAAAAGAATATATGGGCCTGATCGTCAAGAATGACGACGGTTCCGAGATAATTAACTACGACGATCCGACATTCCCCTCATATATCTATTACGGATGGGTGGCTCCCAAGGTAACCTGGGCACACGTCCCCCATTTCCATGAAGATATAGAGATATTGACCGTCACGGAAGGCACGATGGCATATTCGGTCAACGGAAAGACCCTGTTACTCAACGAAGGGGATACGATCGTAGTCAATTCCAACCAGATCCACTACAGCATGTGCGTGGATGATACGGTCGCCAGGTATGTTATCTTTGTCGTCCATCCGAGGATACTCGCATCTACGGTAAAGGTAGAGATGGAGGCCGTAAAGCCCATAATCGACAACCCTGACATATCCTATATCAGATACCGCAACATTAATGAGGGAACCGAAAGACTCTACGATCTCATGATGGAACTTCCCGATATCCGTCACGATGCTTTCAAGGTAACCCGTCAGTTCATGCTCATCTGGGAGATCATCATGGACACCTGTGAATCTTTCTGCAGCATCAACGAAGAACAGGCAGCAGATTCCGGCAGAAAGCCTTTTAAGCAGATGATGAACTTCATCGCCAATAACTATAAGGAAAAGATCACGCTCGATCAGGTAGCCTCAAGTGCCAATATCAGCAAGTCGCATTGCATCAATATGTTCAAGCGATATGTCGATGAATCCCCGATGAACTACCTGGCACACTTCAGGGCGAGGAAGTGCGCAGAGTATCTTCGCTCAACCGATATGAATATGGAAGAGATATCTTCCGTGACGGGATTCGGCGGCGCCAGCTATATGGCGGAGACCTTCAGGAAATTCTTCGGAAAGTCCCCGCGAGAATACAGGAACGAATGGAAGAATCCTCCGGACGTCCAGCCCGATTTGAGCGAATGAGCAATATGTATATAATTACCATATGAAAGATAAAAAAAGAGAAAAACTACTATTCTGTATCATCTGGCTGATCATAGTCGCAGCCTACTCCGTGCTTGTCATGCGTTTTCAGATGTATGACTGCATTGATTACGACAGTTCCTATCAATACTTTCTTACTCTGCACTCCCCGACCGAGATGGCAGAACTCTTAGAACTTGACTACAGCCCGCCGCTTTACTCCTGGCTGCTCAAAGCATATTCGATGATATTCGGCACATCTCTTTCGGCACTGAGAATATCTTCACTCATGATAATGGCGTACTTCTTCTATCTCCTGCTCTTCCCATTAAGACGTCTTCTTGGGAAGCAGGCGGCTTTCCTGAGTGCAGTAATGCTCTTTTGCTCCGATTACAATATTTATTTCGGCCACGTAATTAGACCTACTCTGTTGGGTTATGTACTGACTACAGGAGTTTTCATATATGCCGCCCTGAGCTATTTCGAGCGCAAAAGATCCGATCTTATAATGCTCTCGATCGTATCCGTCGCCGCAATGTATACTCATAATACGTCGCTGATCAGCGCATTCTGTGTATATGCTATCCTGTGCCTGCTGTCATTAAAGAAAAAGAACAGATCACTTCTTAAACCGTATCTGGTAAGCGGATCAGTGATAGCTGTTCTCTACGTGCCGTGGCTCATGGTAACACTAAAGCAGGTCAGCAAAGCCAATGAGAGTTTCTGGAATCTCAGAATGACGATGTCGGAAACACTGGACTATCTGCTCTTAAGACCTCTTGCCAACAAGAATATCGGCATCCTTGCACTCGTAGTACTTGTCGTGATACTCCTCTCGCTGCTTATTAGTCCGCTTCTTCTCTTAGACAGAAAGAAGATCCATAACGCAAAGACTTTCAAGGATCTGAAAGGTATCATCTCTGCCCCCGAAGACGTATCTTATGTGAAAAAGACCGGACTGATGCTCGTTATGGTAGCCGTATCTTTTATAGCTTTCTACCTCTTCTCATATAAGCTCAATATACAGACTCCCAGATACTTCTATGTGCTCACGGGCGGAGTATTTATCTGCTTTGCATCCTTTATTGCGAGCGGAGACCGGAAGAAGATCCTGACAGGGATTACCGCCATCATCATGCCGATCGCCATGATCTGCTCTTATATCAAGGATCTTCCCGGTTCAAACAAGTTTGAGATTGACAGGCTATATTCCGATATCGGTGCTTCCCGGGAAGATGATCCGACATTAACCTTCTATCACCCTTACGAAAATGACCTCGGTGTAGGATGCTATCTGTTCCCTGATGCAGTTCATGTAACGGACGAGAATACGTTCACTGTCCTTTTGACTTACGACGTATTCACTGCCGATATCCGTAACCTTGCTCCTTCACAAAGCATTGCAGATCTTACTGACTGCTTTTATATCATGCAGTATTCAAATGATTCGGATTACTGTTATGTCCCCCTTGAAGACGGCACCTATTCAGTCACAAAGATAGGAGTATATAACCTGCCGTACGTCGGTACCGAGGCCGGAGATATTCCGGTAGCGGTATATAAGATAAACTTAACAGAATAAACACAACCCCGAGTCGCGATGATCTCGGGGTTGTTGCTTTTTAAGTTCTGATAACTCTTATTCCAGGTGACCCTTAGCCTTGATGACTTCGATGACCTGATCGACATACTTCTCGCAGAGTTCTTCCGATCCTGCTTCGACCATTACTCTGATCAAAGGCTCAGTTCCGCTCTCACGGACAAGTATCCTTCCCTGATCGCCGAGTTCTTCGGCAACGGCACTTACTGCCTTCTGAACGTCAGGATCGTTCTGCGCTTCAGGCTTGCTCTTTACTCTTACGTTCTTCAATACCTGAGGGTATACGACAAACGGTGCGGTAAGTTCGCTCAAAGTCTTATTCTTTGCGAGCATGACCTCCATCATCTTTAAGGATGTGAGGATACCGTCACCTGTCGTTGCATACTTGGAGAAGATGATATGACCGGACTGCTCACCGCCGATCCTGTTACCTGTCTTCACCATATTCTCGTATACATATTTATCACCGACTGCCGTCTTGTCATACTCGATGCCCAGAGCATCGAAAGCCTTGTAAAGACCGAAGTTGGACATTACGGTAGTAACGACCTTGTTATTCAGGAGCTTTCCTCTCTCCTTCATATATGCGCCGTAAACATAGAGAATATGGTCACCAGTTACGATGTTACCCTTCTCGTCTACGCAAAGGCATCTGTCGGCATCACCGTCATAGGCAAATCCGACATCGAGACCGTTATCGACTACATACTTCTGAAGATGCTCGATATGAGTACTTCCGCAATCAGTATTGATGTTATATCCGTCGGGTTCAGCATTGATGACATAAGTCTTGGCACCCAATGCATCGAATACGCCCTTGGCGATAGCCCAGGAAGCACCGTTAGCGCAATCAAGGCCAACCTTCTTACCCTTGAAGCTGTACTTGGACATTGAGATGAGGTACCCGACATAACGGTTTCTGCCGGCTACATAGTCAACGGTCCTTCCGATATCGTCTCTTTGAGCTACGGGGATCTCGATCTTTCCGTCGATATAATCTTCGATCTTGAGGATCGTCTCCTCATCCATCTTCTCTCCGTTCTCGTTAAGGAGCTTGATACCGTTATCGTAATAAGGGTTATGTGATGCGGAGATCATGATACCGCAGTCAAAATCATCGACTCTTGCGATATATGAAACGGAAGGCGTGGTCGTTACGTGCATGATATATGCATCTGCACCGGAAGCCATAAGTCCCGTACAGAGAGCGTACTCGAACATATAGCTCGAACGTCTTGTATCCTTACCGATGACTACCTTTGCCTTCTTATTCTGCCTTTCACCATAGTACCAGCCGAGAAAACGGCCGATCTTGATGGCATGATCATAATTAAGTGTCTTATTGGCTTCACCTCTGAAGCCGTCTGTTCCGAAATACTTTCCCATTTTCTTTCCCTGTCCTTGGATCAGTCGTGCTTAGCAACAATTGTGCCGTTGTTCTTATAGATGCTGTTTGCGGGAACAACACCCCTTACGCATGAAGTCGGATAGATATTGCTGTTCCTGCCGACGACGGTACCGGGATTACAAACGCTGTTGCATCCGACCTCGACATAGTCGCCGAGCATGGCTCCGAACTTCTTGATACCCGTCTCGATATTCTCGTCACCGTTATGAACGACTACGAGCTTCTTATCGGACTTAACATTTGATGTGACAGATCCGGCACCCATATGAGAATAGTAGCCGAGGATACTGT
This sequence comes from Ruminococcaceae bacterium KH2T8, assembly GCA_900111435.1. Taxonomy (NCBI): domain Bacteria; kingdom Bacillati; phylum Bacillota; class Clostridia; order Eubacteriales; family Oscillospiraceae; species Ruminococcaceae bacterium KH2T8. Next base: position 43,259 of record FOIY01000006.1, on the reverse strand, counting down.
CTCCTACATAATTATAGTGAGGAGTCTGAACATGATCGAAAAGGATAACGTTCTTGAGCTCCACGGAATTTCCTACTACACAGTTGGCACCTACGAGAGCAGAGCCTCTTACAAAGGCGCAATGCCTTACTTCGGTCTCTGGACCGATGATGCACGGAGCGCCCAGATAAGCGGAAGGGAATACCTTTGCCGTCTTGTGAACCCAGACATGCTCGGATACTTCCTCATACTCCTCGCCCAATGTCGGACCGAGCTCAAGGATCAGCTCCTTTATACCCTTTAATGCCTCCCAGGGATAAGTAAATCCCAGGAGATAGTCCTTAGCCAACGTATGATCCAGATCGTAAAGATCGGTTATCTTGTACATATATACCTCGATCGAGCGTAATGCTCATAAACATCGTAAATCATGTGTATTCATACAGGCACAGAGCCTCTTGAAACAATGCAGATATTTTATCACATATGGGGTTTAAGTCAATTTTGCGGGGCTTCACCCAAAGGTTTCAAAGTCCCGAAAGCACTGCTACTGCTGCATTTCGAGGCACGGCAGCATCAATCGTCGAATCTGAATACCATTCTCTGAATATCGACATCGTACATATTGTCCACAGAGACATATGTCGTAGTAGTATCTATCTGATCCGACTGAAGCGGTATTCCGTTGATGAGCTGATATGCACTCTCGACACCGAGATAACCCATTGCGTACGGATTTTGAACGATCAGACCTTCTATCTCACCCGTCTCGAGCATACCTACCGAGACTACATTACTGTCAAAAGCATAGATATCGATCTCGTCCTTGAGCCCCAGGTCTCTTACGGCATAACCGGATCCCAGGCTCATGAGCTCGTTAAGAGCAGCGATCGTATTGATATCAGGGTGCTCGGTTAAGAGCTCCATCGTACCGTCATAAGCTGATTCCTCAGTAGATACGCAGTTGACCGTGTAGATCCCCGCAGCTCTACCAGACTCTCTTATCGCATCGCAAAATCCCTCTTCACGCTGCTGTCCGTTCGCGGAATTGATGTCGTAATTGACGATGCCCACCGTGATCTCACCGGGGTTATTGAGGAGCGCGTGTGCACCTGCAAGTCGACCTGCGAGATAATTATCCGTCATTATCCTGCAGGATACGTCCTGGCAGTTAACGTCACTGTCTATGACTATTACAGGTATCCCGGCATCAACGGCTTCCTTTATCGCGACGGCATTTCCGTTATAGTCGATCGCCGAAAAGACGATAGCCTTGGCTCCGTTTGCCACTGCAGCACGTATCATCTCGTTTTGAGCCTCGTAATCCTCCTCGCTCTCGGGAGCCTCAAAGGTCATATCGAGGTTATACTCTGCAGCGGCAGCCCTCGCTCCCGAGGATACACTGATCCAGAAAGCCGATACATCCGACTTGCCTATCACGGCCACATATTCCCTGGTCTCTTTACTGGTGACCTTTCCTTTGGCCGCAGAATACTTGCTCAGAACGGCAAATCCCGCTATGCCTATCGCCACGAGCAGAACGGCACATATGATGATAAGGCTCGGAGACCTGGTCTTCTTATTTTTCATACTTAGCAGCCTCCGTTATCTTAGGTATCCTTATCGATACACATGTACCGACATCGAGCTCGGATCTGATCGTGATACCGTATCTGTCACCGAAATATATCTTGATCCTGTCGTTGACATTCTTTACGCCGATGCCGCGCTTTTCGGAATTTTCCTTCTCGAAAAGTCCCGCGATCTGCTCTTCGCTCATACCTACTCCGTTATCTTCGATATCCAGGATGACATCGTCACCTTCTTCGCGGATACTTATCTTGATATGACCTTCGTCGATCATATTAAGTCCGTGGTAGAGTGCATTCTCAATCAGTGGCTGGAGAGTTATCTTGTTACACAGATATTCCTTGCAGGATTCCTGAACGTCGAATTCATAGTCAAACTGATTCTTGTATCTGTATTTCTGGATCTGCAGATAGCATTCGGCATGCTGCACTTCCTTCTCGATCGGTATCAGTTCCTGACCGCGGCTTATGCTGATCCTGAAGAGCTTGGCAAGAGCATTTACCATATGGACAGCTTCGGCATTTCGTCCTTCTTCGCACATCCAGGAGATGGAATCCAAAGTGTTATAGAGGAAATGAGGGTCGATCTGCGCCTGAAGAGCCTTGAGCTCCGTCTTTCGAAGGATGGTCTCCTCATTCTTGACCTCCTCCATGAGCTGCTGGATCCTCTTAACGAGATGCTCGAAAGAATCCGACAGCCTGTTGACCTCGACTGCTCCGGCTATGGGCTCGAATACGAAATCAGAGGCATTATCCTCGAAGTCACGCATCGCATCCGTAAGCTTATTAACGGGCTTAGTAAAGAGACTTGAGAAGAGGCTGCCGCTCAGGAAAGACATGAGAACCACAAGGAGCAGTATCAGGATCGATACCAATATCATGGTGTTTACTCTCGTATTGACCGTCTCATCAAGGAATGTGACACCTACGATCTTCCAGTTGCTCCTGTCGAGCGTCTTAACGGAATAGATAACACCCTCGGACAGATGCGAGCCGTCGGGCAGCCTGCAGATCTCGGTATTCTCTTCCTTCAGTCCCGCATAGATGAGCTGTTGCTGAGGATGATAGATGATATTGCCGTCACCGTCCATAATGAAGCAGTAACCATGTTCTCCGATACCGACCTCATCTATATAGCCTGCGATACCCGAGAACTGAACATCTATCGCGAGCTTGGAAAAATCGCCGTACGAACCGTCCGTTGCCTTTGTTATCGTAACTACCCAGGGATAGTTATTATCAAGTACCGAGACAACATGCGGTGCCGATATGGAGATACCGTCTTCTGCTTCTTCGGGAACATCGTTTAAAGACAGATTGCTGACGATAAGATCCTTGACCTCATAGTTCGACCAGATACCCGTATTATTGTCTTCTGCATCGTAGGTTGCTACCATTACGACGTCGCTTCGTATCTCGATAAGATCATCAAAAAGTTCCTCCTGCGAAGCGCCCTCTCCGTCACTGTTGTCACAGAGCTTATCCATGATGCCGATCATGTCATCGGTATAGTTATCTATAGTATTGGCAACCTGCGTTACCGACTGTTCGGAATTCGTGATCGCGGATCTCTCCATAGAACGTCTGAAAAGAGTATTAAAAACAAGCAGCGCGATAACGACCGCCACGAATACTATCGAAACGACAACTATCGTCATCGCATCTGCCAGTGATATCGACGCCTTCCTTATCTTCTTTCCCATTACTCGGCTTCAGTCTCCTCAGCAAGTTGTTTCTTATACTGAATAGGAGACATTCCCGTCTCTTTCTTAAAGCTGTAGCTGAAATAGTGCTGATCGACATAGCCGCACTTAAGCGCGACATCCTTTATCTTGAAAGCGGGATACTTAAGGAGTGCCACAGCCTCCTCCATCCTTCTCTTGGTCAGTAGCTCGATAAATGTGCTGCCCGTTTCCTTTCGCACGAGGGCGCTCAGGTAATTGGGGCTTACGGCTATCTCGCGGCTTACGCTCACGAGCGATATATCCGGATCGGCAAAATTCCTGTTTATATGATCGAGCGCGAGCTCACAGTGTCTCGAACCCGATTTCTTGCACTGCTCGTCAACGAGCTCGGCGGCTCGGACACAGAGTTTTTTGCAGTATTCCCTGATATTGGCGATATTACCGTAAAGATCGGCCATCTGAAGAGGGCACTCCGACTGCAGCCTGTCCGCATGTTCCTTATCGACAACGGAATACAGGATCTTATATACGGAAGATGTGATATTCGGTACGATGAAATTCGCACTGAGCTTGTAGCGGCTCGCATTATCGAGAGAATCAAAGATCCTGTCAGCCGCGTCGGCAGCCTCCAGTACCATACCTCCTCTAACGCATCTTTCCTCTTCTGCGACAAAAGCTTCGAACTTCTCGATGTCGGAAAAGTAGTCATTCTCGATATCGGATATATATCTGATGCTTCCTTCTGCTTCTCCGTTAAAGGAAATGGCATTCATCGATTCCACATAGAGCTCATGAAGACCAAGGATATCATCTCCCGTCCTGCTTATACCGATATAGCAGTTGCTGTTCATGATCCTCTCGACACTTTGAGAGATATCCTCTACAGCGATATGAAGATACTTATCCAAAGTTCTCCTTGTACCGTAAAGGAGCGATACTACACGCCCGTCAGTATAAAAGCTCACATGGCTTACATATTTATCAAGGATTAGATCGAAAGAATTCACGCACGCCTTGGATGTCACATTCTTTCCCTTCTTGTCGGAGATGCTCGTTACGAGAACGCAATAAGATGTATCTGTCTTAGAAGGCATGAGCCCCAGCTTATCAGCCTCGCTTATAATGCTCGTGCGAGCCTCTTCGGAATCCGTATGTGAGTATCCGTCCAGCAGGAGCGGCATCACGAAAGATATCGTCTCTAAGTGTTCCATAGCCTGAGCCGATGAACGGAACTGCTCGAACTTCTTGTCTATTATCTTTCTTATCTTTATGAGTTCCTCGCTCATCTCTTCGGCGGAGATGGGCTTTAAGAGATAACTTACGATATTGTACTGGATCGCCTTCTTTGCAAATTCAAAGACTTCGTAGCCGGTAAGGAATGCGATCTGAGTTGAAGGCCTTACTTCGCGGATCTGCCTTGCGAGCTCAATACCGCCGATAAAGGGCATCATGATATCGGTCAGCAGAAGATCAGGGCACAGTTTCTCAGTAAGCTCGAGCGCTTCGGCACCGTTAGATGCCTCGCCAACGAGCTCGAAACCCAGGCTGTTCCAGTCTATCTTTTTGACTAATGCTCTGCGGATCTCCTCTTCATCGTCCGCAACAACAACGGTATACATGTCCTACCTCCTTCGTTGCTGCCTTCCATACCATCAGATATTATAAACCACATGTCAAAAACAACAAGAACACCTCAAACATTCGGGACATTTTGACGAAACCCGTACGAAAGAGCAGTAGGATCAGCCTTTTCGATCATATCGGATATCATCCTGCCGGCTTCACCGATCGCTTCCATATATGAATTCTTAAGGAAAGTATCTATACCGTACTTTTCGGATACGAGCTTATAGCGTTCTTCCCGCCCTTCCTTTTCGATCGTGATGACGCCGAGCCTCTCAGTACCCATATCGATCGAACACGGCGTGACGGGACCGAATCCGAAATCGCAGCACACATTATCGCAGTGATGACAATGCGGGCAGAATATCATCATATTCCCGGAATTATAAAACTCATATTCATTTCCGCACGAATGACATTTAGCTGTATTGGTTTCCATCGTAATTCTCCATTTATCTTTCGATCGCAGCCCGAAGCTTCGCAGCGACTTCTTTGCCGCAACTCTTCTTGCCCTCTCCGCTCGTCCAACCGAAGCCGTCACCTTTAAACCTCGGGAATATGTGCAGATGGTAGTGACCTATATCGTTGAATACACCGCCGTTTTGCATGATGCTGTAGCCGTCAGGTGAATAAGTCTCCTTTATCGCCTTAGCGATCTTCTTGCTTACGATCATAAGGTGGGATAAGAGTTCATCGGGCATCTCGTCGACATCGAGATAGTGCTCCTTCGGAACGAGCAGGACATGGCCTTCATTTATGGGATCAAAGTCAAGGAAAGCCATCACCAGATCATCTTCATAGACGAATTCCGTAGAAATATTATTCTTATCGCAAAATATACATCCTTCTTTGGTGCGCATCCCTTAAGATCCTCCTTCTGAATCTTCGGCTCGAAAGCCGTCCCTTACTGTCGAAAGTATAACATAACGGAATGCACGGGCATTCGCGCATTGCCTCAAATTTGTGCCTTTCGTCACTTTATCCGAGCCGTCACAGTAGTATAATCCTCGTGGTCGATATTAAAAGAATAAGGGAGAATATTACTATGGTCATTTATTTTACGGGAACCGGAAACAGCCGCTTTGCAGCGGAAAAGATAGCGGAGATAACCGGCGACAGCTTACTTGATTCAGCTGCTTATACAAAGGTCGGCGAAGGTATGGATCTTTCATCTGAAGATAAGCTCGTCATCGTAGCTCCGGTCTACGCTTCCGCGCCGCCCGAACCTCTTTTGGCAGCATTAAAGAAGTCTGCTTTCAAAAAAGATGCTCAGGCTTATTTCTTCATGACTTACGGCTCTGAGATCGGCGCATGTGACAGATACTATATCAAGCTTTGTCAGGAAAAGGGACTTAAGTATATGGGCACCACGGGCGTGGTACTTCCTCAGAACTACCTTATGTACTTCAGGATGAGGACACAAGACGAGTGCAGAAATCTCGTAAAGGATTCTCAGGATGTTATCGCAAAGGCCGGCGAACTGATAAAAGAAGGAAAGACGTTCGACGATAAGCTTAGTAAAACGATGGTATATGCACTCGCTAAGATCACTTATCCCGTCTACGATAAGTTCTTCATGAAGGCCGATCAGTTCTATGCCACGGATGAATGTATCGGTTGCGGCAAATGTGCGAAAGTCTGCCCTTTGGGATGTATAGAGATGGTCGACAAGATGCCGAAGTGGAGCGGCAGATGCACACATTGTACGGCTTGTATCAACCTCTGCCCTAAGGAAGCGATAGAATTCGGAAAGCACACTTCAGGCAAGATCAGATATCACGGACCTAAGAGCGTAAGCTGATCTTTTATCTCATCAGCCCGCCGTGGAAATAGCACTCATATACCTTTACTCCCGAGCAGGATATCTCTTCATATCCCTGAAACCATGAGATATCACCGTTGACCTTGGCAGTGTAAGTGTATTCACCGTCGCTATAGTGCGCAGGACCTCTATACGGCAGATCCTTAGCAGCTGCTCGAAGTGCCTCTTTGAGAAAATCACCGCTGAACTTCTCATCAAGAACACGTCCGCAATAATTCATGGCATAAAGGGCGATATCTTTCTTAAAGACCACTTCTTCTCCTGCGAAGATCTCTCCGCCTACGTAGGTATCGATATAGGTGTAATCCCCCTTATCGTATCTGTAGTCATGGGATGAAAGGCGCGAAGCCTGCACCTCGTTTGAAAAGCCCGCATAAGTCACACGATTTGCTTCGAGACGAAATTCGATAAGTTCATCTATCTCAGGCCTGTCGGAAGATACTGCCGCCGGGCTTACCTGACACGCTCCGTCCTTTACGAGATAGTCCACAGTCACATTAAAGAGCTTACTGATACTTATGAGATTTGCGATATCGGGATAACCCTGTCCGGACTCCCATTTGGCAACTGCCTGACGCGATACGTTTAGAGCATCGGCGAGTTCCTCCTGCGTAAATCCCTTGCTCTTTCTGATGAGCTGAAGTTTCTCGGGAAAGATCATAATGCGGCACCTCCGTTATCGTTCATGCCTTCATATTAGGATGCAGAACATTTTATCTCCACCAACTTATCGTAGAGATCATGCTACTTTAAGTTGCCTGATCTGCAAACTTGATCCTCATATCCTTATATTTCTGGACCTTATCCGCGAATCCTACCTTCTTATATACGGGATAGCCATCGTCGGTAGCCATGAGATCCACTCTGCTGATATCGTGTTCCTTCGCGTAGTCAACGAGCATCTGCATGAGTCTGGTACAGATTCCCTTATGTCTGTAATCATCGTCTGTAAATACGCTCAGCACCTCTCCACAAAGTCCGTTATGGAGCAGAGAGCTCGCAGGTTTCTCGATCACGAGAAGATATGCGGTAGCTACTATCTTCCCGTTATCTCTTGCCGTAAAGACAATAAGGTCTTTTCCGAGTCTCCTGTCATAATAATCCGGAAGCCTGTCTCTCATGCACTTCTCTTCGTACTCGCTCACGGTTCCGAAGTCTGCCTTCATATATGCGATACGAAGTCTCAATAATTCTTCCTTATCTTCAAGTGTTGCAGTATCAAATACTATCTCGCTCATATTCCGTTTCCTCCATAAGATATTTTAGCACTATAAAAGGGCACCGATCATGTCGATCGATGCCCCTTGCTCATCTTGTTATCGGTTATCACTTTCCGCAGTGGATCTCGATTGCCTTTGAGATGAATTCGGCAGTGCCCTTGCCGCCCGCAGCGTCGATATTATCAGTGAACTCACCGCCTGCGACATACATCTGTCCGAGTCCTGCAAGGATCTCATCAGAGCACTTGTAGTAGTTATCGGAGATATAAGACTGAAGCTTTACGACCTGAGCCTGAGCCTCATCGGAAGACGGATCCGTGTCCTTCATGGGACCGAACTCTGCGATGATCTCCATCATCTTATCAGCCATAGCCTTCGTCTCCTCTACAGTCTTCTTACCGTTCTTCTTCTCGTATTCCTTATACTCGGGTGTATCACCCCAAGACTTCTTTGCTTCACGTGCAAATTCCTCGATCTTACTGGTATCGAATGCTTTAAAATCCATATAATTTTCTCCTTTTTTCTGTAAGTTCCGAGCGAGTTCGATCAGATCCTCGAGGTGTTCTTTCTTGAGTTCAAGCAGCTCGATCTGCTGCCTTAACGCTTTCCCCTGATCGAAATTGGGATCCTCGACTATCTTCCCAATGTCCTTAAGAGGAAATTCCAGCTCCCTGAAGAGCATGATCTGCTGCAACCGCTTCAGATCTGTATCGTCATACAGTCTGTAGCCCGAATCGGAGTATCCTGCCGGATGCAGAAGTCCGATCTTATCGTAGTATTGAAGAGTGCGTATACTCACTCCCGCGATCTTGCTTACTTCATGAACTGTCATCATTGTCTTTCCCTCCCTCGGTGACCTTACTATAAACTATTACGTTACGTCAGAGTCAACACTATTTCGGAAAAATTTCCCCGACATAAAGATCGGACATCCCCCGAAAGGATATCCGACCTTGTAATTACTTATTAGATACGTGACTTATCACTTTTCTATGAAATACGTGTCGATAAAGAAATCGATATGTCTTTCCACCCTCTTAAAGATCTCATCTTTTCTGTCGGGCTCCCTGTCACACCACTGAACAAGCAGCGAAACGGGAGAAAAGAACTCGAAAGCCAATGTCTCGGGATCAACGTCCTTCACTTTGCCTTCCGCGATCAGATCCTTGAAGATAGCCGTGAACGTGTGCTCAAGAACATCGATCTGATGGTAAGTAGTCTGCTTCTTGAAATTCTCGCTCCTGTACTGCTCGATGGTGCACATCTTTCTCATCTTTGAGACCTTTTCGTTCGAAACAGTAAACTGAAACTGTCCGATAGCATAAGCCTTGAGCTCTACAGCATTGGAGATCTTGATGGGACTTGCCTTTACCATGCCCATCTGCATAAGGTACTGCTCGTCCGACATATCGGAAAGCATATCCAAAAGTGCTTCCTTACCCTTGAAATACTTGTAAAGGTTAGGACCCTTGATACCAATGGATTCTGCGATCTCATCTACGCTCGTAGCGCTGTATCCTTTCTGCGAAAAAAGCTCCAAAGCTGCATCGACAAGTCTGTCCTTGGTAGCCGGAGCGGGGGTCTTAACCTCTGCCTGCTTCTGTTTTGCCATAGTGATCTCTCCTCATTCCATTTTAATCTTCTCACAGAACATTGTACCAAAAGATCACTAAGATAACAGAGCGTGTTATATAGAGTTTTCAGAGGCTTTCAGACCATTCTTTGTATGAATTCTCACAGTAGGGTCTTATGTCAGAGCAGATCCGCAAGATCCAGGATGAGTCTTTCGGACTTCTCCCATCCGAGGCACGGATCCGTAATGGACTTACCGTATACGCCGTCTCCGATCTTCTGTGCGCCGTCTACAAGATAGCTTTCGATCATGAGGCCCTTAACGAGCTTTTTGAGTTCCGGATGACAATTTCTGCTGTGAAGGATGTCCTTACTTATCCTTATCTGCTCCTCGTATCTCTTTCCTGAATTATTGTGATTGGTATCGACTATGACAGTAGGATTCTTGAGAGAAGGATCCTTCTGATAGCTTTCGAGGACCGTCTCGAGATCCTCGTAGTGATAGTTAGGATGAGAGCGGCCGAACTTATCGACATAACCTCTCAGGATGCAGTGTGCAAGAGGGTTACCCTCCGTCTGAACTTCCCATCCTCTGTATATGAACTTCTGGGAGCTCTGAGCAGCGATTATCGAATTCATCATGACGCTCATATCACCCGCTGTCGGATTCTTCATACCGACGGGGATACCGAGGCCGCTCGCTACGATCCTGTGCTCCTGATTCTCAACGGATCTGGCTCCTACCGCAACATAGCTCAAAAGGTCCGAAAGATATCTGTGGTTCGAAGGATAGAGCATCTCCTCCGCACAGGTAAATCCCGTCTCCCTGATGACTTTGGTATGAAGCTCACGGATCGCTATGATGCCGGCAAGCATATCTTCCCCCTGCTCGGGATTCGGCTGATGGAGCATTCCCTTATATCCGAGACCCTTTGTCCTGGGCTTATTCGTATATACTCTCGGGATAATGAAGATCTTGTCCTTGACCTTCTCGGATACATCTGCGAGTTTGACCATATAGTCAAGGACCGCATCCTCTCTGTCTGCCGAACAGGGACCGATGATAAGAAGGAATCTGTCATCCTTTCCCTCGAAGATATCAGCGATCTGCTTATCCCTGCTCTCCTTTATCGCCCTGATATTATCGTCAATGGGAAATTCTTCCTTGAGGTCCTTGGGGATCGGAAGTTTCCTTATAAAGTTCATATTCATATCCATAAATGAATTCTCTCCTTAAGTGCCTTACTGAATCGGATTATACATTATCGCCCGCGGGCTTTCGGTGCGTTTTTTGACAGATTCGGCTCATTTGAACGTTTTCAACAGATTTAAGGACAGTTTTGTGATATTTCGCAATCTCAGGCCGTGAACGGTGCAAAATACTGCTAAAGAAGATCCCCTCATTCCTAAGGAACAAGGGGATCAGTTGAGTCTTATATAGAGAACGGATATCAGAGTTGTGCTTCTACTGCAGCCCTGACCTCCTTCATGTCGACAGTAGGTTCGAATCTTGCGATGATATTACCTTCGCGGTCTACGAGGAACTTCGTAAAGTTCCACTTTATATAAGCCTTATCGCCGAACTTCTTGTTGTTGGCATTGGTAAATTTCTCGAGTGCAACGTTCTTGAGACCCTTACCAAACCCTTCGAAAGGCTTCTGCGACGCAAGATATGCAAAGAGCGGATCGGCGCTTTCTCCGTTAACATCGATCTTTGAAAACTGCGGGAACTTCGTACCGAACTTCATCTTGCAGAATTCGTGGATCTCATCCTCTGTTCCCGGAGCCTGATTGGCGAACTGATTGCAGGGGAAATCGAGGATCTCGAATCCCTTGTCCTTAAGCTCTTCGTACATTGCCTCCAGGGGATCATAGTGAGGCGTAAATCCGCATCCTGTCGCGGTATTCACGATGAGCAATACCTTACCCTCGTAGTCCTTAAGACTAACGTCGTTACCTTTTCTGTCCTTTACTGTAAAGTCGTAGATCGAAGACATGGTCATTTTCCTCCTTTATCTTGCGATTCCATATTGCCGAGAGCCTTATAAGTCAGTCGATATAAGGTCTCGAACTCTTCCTTTGAAAGTCCCATCTTTTCTGCCAGGCACGAAGGGATCTTAGCTGCCTTATCTTTTAACTCCCTACCTTGCCCGGTAAGAGTAAGAGTTAACGTTCTCTCGTCTTCAGCAGACCTTTCTCTAGTAATGTACCCTGCCTGCTCGAGTCTTTTTAATACGGGAGTCAAAGTACCGTAATCAAGGTGAAGATGCTCGGCGAGCTCCCTCGAGGATATCTCCTCATCTTCCCAGAGGACCATCATGACGATGTACTGTGTATAAGTAAGATCGAGCTCCTTAAGGTACGGTCCGTACTGACGGACGATCTCCTTTGAGCAGGCATACATGGGAAAGCATACCTGGTTCTTAAGTTTTAACTGATCGTACTTTCCGCTCATGAATACATCTCTATTCCGTTTGTGTCCAATTTACTTGTGCACAAGTATTATGACATAGAGTTAGGGGTGTTGTCAACAACAAAAAACGGCCGGGATGAGATCCCGACCGCTACTTATATCAATAAAACAGAACCGGCAGCAGTGCGATAAACATGCAAAGCAATACGCAGAATATCGCGGCGCCCTGAAATATCCAGAAGAAGAAGCGCTTGTCACAGTATCTCTTGACGTAGCCTCTCTTGGGATGAGCGGGATCGTAGAATACGGTGAAAGTTGTCCCCTTGGGATATTTGCTCGTAAGAGGATTTCTTCCGAAAGGATACGGAAAATCCTCGGAACGGGCGCCGATCCTTACGAAGATCTTCTGCTTTTCATCGTTCTCTTCGATCCTATATCCCGATTTCCCGCTAAAACTGATCGTTCCGGCTACGGAATGGACCCTATACTCGGGGCCCTTTACCTTGTATTTCTTTCCGTCTTCAGCCGTAAACTCGACAATGGGATAACGGAATATCTTACTGTAAACTGTCAGCGTATATCCTACGACAGTACCGACTGCGGTCGCGGTGCACTTTTTCTGCTGAGTCAGATATTTACTGAAGAAGAAAAAGCCGATAAATGATAATATCCCTCCAGCAATAAGAGTTATTATGCACCCTATCAATACACCAATATCTGTCCCATCCATAGCTTTCCCTCCTTAAGTCTGAGTTCCCCCTGCTCAGATTATAACATCTTCGCGATCCCGATAATGATATCGGGGATCACCTTCTTTCGCCCCTGGTCATAGGCGTCACGCTGTTCTGCCGTCCTTAGAAGGAGCGGATCTCCCGTCGTGTTGTTATCAGATACTGCTAGAAGCGCTATTGCAGGCTTTTCCAGCAGATCTGCCATCTGATACAGAACACTTGTCTCCATCTCGATAAGGCTCACGCCAAAGCTTTTTATAAAGTCCATATGCGAATACTCACAGTAGACGGAATCGGTACAGAATACCGGGGCCTTCACGACCTTGTGACCTTTACTCTCAGCAAGTGATATAACGCTCTCCTCAAAATTCGGATCATTGGGATAGACCGTCTCGAAAGGCTTATATTTCGTAATATCTTCCGTGAGGTAACCTCCCGCAAGATTACCTGCGATGCTTCGGGAAGGAGTACATACGGTTCCCACCGGCAGCTCGGGAACGAGCGCTCCTACCGCCCCGACAAATACTATCTTATCGAAGTCCAGGACTGCGCAGAGGCAGAGTTCATCTATCACCCTGTTAGCCCCTGCACCGATCTGTATCCAGGCGATAAGAAATCCGTCACCCTGAACTTCATAACCTGACTTATACGAATGAACTGCCGTGCATGTTATCTTTACATCCTGATCTTTCATGATCTTATCGGGCTTCCATCCGGGAGCTACTACAAGTACATCGTAGTGTTTCTGCGGATCAAGTCCGAAGTCTGCCATGACGGCGCCTTCATAGTCAGTCGTCGTCTTATCCGAATTCATCAGATCGATCATTCGCTGCTTCATCTTCTTAAACCTTCATTCAGGATATATCTATGATCACAAGTTCCGGTCTGTTATAGAGCCTCGGAACAAGAGTCGACTCGCGAGCCAGTCCTCTGCTGACTACCATAGTCATGTCACCGTCAGCATAAAGTCCTCCGGCATACTCAGGCAACGCTCCCTGATTCGGAGCAAATATTCCGTTGATAAGACCCGGTATCCTCCACTGACCGCCGTGCGCATGTCCGGTCAACACCAGATCGAATCCGAGCCCCGAATAATCCTCAAAGAGCTCAGGTCGATGCGAGAGCAGAATGCTGTATGTACCTTCGGGAATATCAGCAGCAACTTCGGCAAGCTGTCCATCGAGCCCGCCCGTCTCACTCTGATAAAAAGCATCCGGATCGTTAATGCCCGCAAGCACGATATCGTTGCCGTTGATCTCGAGCATTTCACACTGCCCCTGAAGCCTGATGACACCATAGCGATCCAGTATCTCCATCTCTTCGCGAAACTTATCGGACGTTGACCAGTATTCGTGATTGCCCGTTACATAGTAGATCGGATAACGTCCGCTTATGCCTTTCAGGAACTCCTCGCAGTTATCATTCTTGAGCTTATCGTCAAAGAAATCTCCTCCGAGCAGGATGATATCCGGAGACTGCTCATCTATCGCCTCGATAAGGTTCTTCTGATCCTTACCGTACCAACATGAATGCAGATCGGTAACCAGTGCGATCCTGACCGGGGATGATATCAGATCAGATTCAAAGTCATAATTCACGACTTTGAGCCTGCAGTTAAGTCCCGGAATAAGTATCAGCAAAATGATCGTTGCCGCGATAAGCCTTATCTTTGACCTTTTGCCGGTATGAGTCTTCTTTTCCATACTGAAATGATCAACCGATCTTCTCGAGCTTATGTACTTCTTCGGTGTCTGCGGGCTCTTCGTACTGAGATTTAAGAGGGATCTCATTAAGATATACAAAAGATTCGCGCTCTGCCTTCTTGAGCCTCTTAGTACTTACCGTAAATACGGCTCCGGAAGAATACTCTTTGGCTTCTCCCACGGAATCACCGATATCATTGGATTTCTTAAGCATTGAGGCGCAAACAAGAAAAGCCGTGCCGAATCCAAGCCCCGTACCGAATATCAATGCAAGGATAAAAAATAAAACTTCCATATGTCACTGCCTCTTCTTAACGAAATTAAAGATACTCTTGGACTGCGTAAGCTCGATACTTTTGATCGTTCGCTTCATACTTGCAAGACCTGCAGCAAACAAGCTTATGCAGGCAACGATGAGAATAATGATGATATTACCGCCATCATCGTCTTCCGAACCGCTCGAAGTAAGCAAAGGGGGAAGCAAAAAGTTCAATATAAAAGTATTCAGCGCAGTGAGCCCGACACCGATACCCGCAAGCATCGAATAAAAGAGTTTCTTATTCCAGGGCAGACCGCATATTATCTTTCCCGACTGTCCGTTTACGAGAACCGTATGGTGCTTCCCCTGATAGTCAAACGTTACAAACCATGCGGGCAGCATGGCATATCTCATATTGCCGTAATCAATGGCAGTATGCGGATTAGATGCAACGACCGATTTGCCTGAAGCCCCTTTAACGTCATTCATCGCATCCTTGCGGAAAAACTCATCCGCTCTGGAATTAACGACCTTCTTAAGATCACCGAAATTGATATCGGTGACATTGGAATAAAAGCCCATGAGATAGTCTTCGTCGAATTCCCTTAAGGCTGTAAAGTCAAAAGGTTCAAGGCGCATACTGCTCTCATCTGAAAGGAGAGTAGAAGCATCAAGCGGAAGGTCATGAAGCTGCATTGATCCTGCTCTGCCGTAGTAGACGGTCTTACGATTCTTTCCGCTTCCGACAGATCCCTTGACCACTACAGCATCAGTATGTTCTGCATCTACTATCCAATAAGGTATATAGATACCGCGAACATGATCCGCCTGAAAGTTCTTGACTTCCTGCGGGATGAACCTTCCCTTATTAAACCTGTTACGGATGAGCTCGATCGCCTTTTCCTTAGTGACCGTAAACGGCAGTACAACGTCCGGTCTTCTCTGCTTTGAGATCCTGCTGAATACTACTGCCGAATTACCGCAGTAGATACACTTTGTGGAAGCCTCAGTACCGTTTATGATTATCTCGCCGCCGCAGTGATTACAGGTGTAGATATAGCAGTCGAGGAGCTTTTCATCCTCGGTGCCGTATGCTTCATTCATCGATACGGCCTGTTGTTCCTCAACAGAAGCTTTTTGCTCCGTCTCTATCTCCTCGGGTCTGAAACTGCTGTTACAGTATTCGCATACGAGAAGCTGCGAATCGGGGTGAAATACCAGCGTCGCTCCGCAGTTCTTACAAGATGATGCCATTCTTCTTTTCTTCTCCTTATCCAATGAATGTGCTTTCGCACACTAGAGGTATTTTAACATAGATCTATCGTATAACTTACTTCCCTAAGATCCTTGCCGCCAATGTTATCTTCTATGACTTCGGACGAGAGCTTAAATCCGTTCTTCTCATAAAACTTCCGCGCAGGAAGATTATCCTCGAGCACCCAGAGGAATGCCTTCTCATACCCTGCTTCTTTCAGCTCCGAGAGCACACGGTCAAGAATATACTTACCGTATCCCCTGCCCTGATATTCAGGGAGCAGATATATCGATATTATCTCTCCGTATCCTGCAAAGTTTTCGAATCTGGAATCACAGAAGCTGCTCGTACCGACAAGCTTATCACCGTCGGTACACACCAGAGTCTTCCATGACGGCGTATCGATCTTACCTGCCCATCTGCCTTCGGGAATGCTGTCCAGATACTCCTGCGGGATGATATCCTTATATGCATATTTCCAGCTGTTTTCATAGATACGGCTGATCTCATTCCTGTCATCCTTATCTTCAACGAAACGTACTATGGAAAGATCCTTATGTTTTTCCATCCTGATCAGATGCTCATCATCGGGTGTATCGATACCGTCTTTGAAGTCATATCCCATCTTAAGATAAAACGGCACTCCGGTGATCGATGCGGGGATCTCAACACGCTTTGCACGAAGGTAAAATTCATCTCTCTGAAGAACGTCGATCAGCGATCTTCCTACACCCTTTCCCTGATACTCGGGCAGAACGAATATCGTAAAGAGACTGCTCTCATCAGTCTTTCCCCAGTATGGTCCTATGGCACCGCATCCGATGATCTTACCTTCATCTTCCGCCACATAAAGATGCGTCCATCCGGCTCTCTCCAGAACATGCTCGGGCGTCTCAAATGCGATGAGTTCCTCCATAAGATCGAGCGGGTAATCTTTGGTATTCGATATCCTTATCGTCTGTCTGATAACATCAGATACTTCCTTTGCTTCTTCAGTCTTAAATCTTCGTATATTCATGGTCTCCTCCTTAGTCTTATTCGGTTATTTGCTTCTCCAAATAACCGCAAGTAAATGGGAAAAAGTCGAACTTCTTAGTACCCATATGCACAAAGCCGTAACTCTCGTACCACATTCGAAGCACCTTGTTCTCTTCAACTATTCCTATCTTAAGAACAGATCTGCCAAAGCTCTCAGCTTTCGCGAAAGAATCCTTGAGAAGCTCCCCGCCAAGGCCCATGTGCCTATACTCGGGAAGGACCGCCAGATTATTGAGCTCCGCTTCTCCTTCTGCGGGAAATGAAAGGGAGTAGTAGCCTGCGATCTTACCGTCACGGATGAGCACATACATAGGTCTCTTCTCCTCGTTGAACTGATAAGAGAGCCTGTTCTCATCGGTGGCAAAAGCAGTGAAGTTAGGTGCGTTCTCTGCAGTAAATCTCATGTCATCCGCTACGGTCTTAAATGCTCTTCTGATGACATCTGCGCACTCGGATATATCCTTCTCCGACATCTCTCTTATCATTCTTATTCTCCTCCGTTTCTAAAGATCTTATAAAACAAAAACCGCTCATCTCAGAAAAGATAAGCGGTCAGTAAGCTATGTTGTTTTCTTCTGAAAGTTAATCTTTTCCGCAAGTCCCTATATCACACAGCACCATAGAACCAAGTACTGTCTCGTACATGGTCATCATCATCGGTGTAGTCATGTTAGCGGTTCTGATCACGATGGTTTCCTTTCAAGAGTGATTAATGTGAAGTCTACACTTAGAACTTTGATGTGTCAAACAGGCGCATCCTCGAACAACAGTTCTATTTTGTGTTATAATTGCAATGCTGCTATCTCCTACACGGCAGTGGAAAGGAGGTATGTCGTTGTGAAAGAACTACTCTCTTTCTTTTCTTCTATCGTGGCTGGCATAATCGCTAATGCTGTCAGCAAAAGGCTGGAAAGAAGAAGATAAGCAGTCAGCCTGAGGATTGATCCACCTCGCAAAAACGGAAAAGAAAAACCCGGAGGTCGCACCCTCCGGGTTTTTTGTCGTTATGGTTTCGCGAACTACTCTCTTTTCGCTTACATGAATTATACCACCTTTGGTCCATAATTCAAATCGAGCTTCTCTCACAAGCCCTTGCTCAGGAACAGTTCCATCGGCTGAGCGAGATCCGGATAGTCTATGGTAAGTCCGCCGCAGTCCTTGTATCCCAACTTCCTATAAAAGTGCTGTGCTTCCTCATCGACCTGAGTTGAAGTTATGAGCATCTTGTAATCCTTATCCCGCATCTCATCTTCCCAGTACTTCATGAGATGCTTTCCATAGCCTTTGTTCTGCATGTCATCACGTATATATAGCAACGTACAAAATGGCGTATTATCCCAGAACAGGTTATATCTTAAGACCCCGACAGGCTCACCCTCATCAAGGAGGATATACCCCTGCGCGTCGCGGACTTTCTTAACGAATTCCTCTTCCGGAAGATGCCTGTCCAGGCTGTACCAGAAAGCCTTATCTTCTTCTCTTACATATCGTATTGTGAGCATTGCTTCCCTCCAAGATAATCATTCGAGTAAAGGATAACACAAAACTATAGCAAACAGGTAAACATTTGTTCTTTGGCGTGTTATAATCATCTTGCTGCCATCCCCTATACGGGCACGGAAAGGGGGTGATTGCCATGAAGGAGCTTATCTCATTCCTGTCTTCGGTCGTGGCGGGCATAATCGCTAATGCTGTCAGCAAAAGGCTGGACCGAAAGAAAAAAGGCAGCCAGCCTAAGGATTAAGCCACCTTGCAAAAAGGCGTAAGAAAGTCCCTCGGACCGCTATTCCGAGGGACTTTTGTTGCCATGAAACGCGAAACTATCTCATTCCTTTCGCTTAATAGGATTATACCACCGTGTCCATATAATGCAACATTCATCGCTTTCTTTCAGGTGTCCACGGTTTGGGCGATAGCAGCGTAGTCCTGCCGATATCCGGAAGGACATCGTAGATGGAGCATCCCATCTTCTCTTCAAAAGTCTCCTTGATCTCGAAAGACACATCCCATCCCTTGATATAGCCTTCCATTATCCCGTATCGTCTCGTGACATCCACGAATCTCTTCTCCAGGATGACGAAACCGTAATCGGTTGCAAGGGAATCGCAGAGCTGAATAAGCTTATCGTAATCGTCTGCTTCTGTATGCAGGATGTATTCCTTTATCGCTTTCTCGGCATCGGTAGACGGCTCGTAGTCAAACTCATCCTTCATGAGGCGATAGGAATGAGTCATGCACACGCGCGCAGCTTCATCCCATCCTTTCTCCATACAATACTTGTATCCTTCGTAGACATGAGTAGGTATGTCAACGATGCCGACCCTTCTTCCTATATCGTGAAGAAGTCCGACTATATATGCCTTCTGAGGATCCATACCGGGGATCTTCTCCGCGATGTTTCTCGCAGCGATACCGACATTCTCCGTGTGTTTGACCCAGGGCCCGGGATTCATCTGTCCCGCAACTTTCAATTCTTCCAGAGCCTGTTCCTTGGTCGGTAACATATCTTTCCTCCCGTTATATCCCGATCTCTGTGTAGACACCTTCAATAAAAGGTGCCTTGTAATTGATGTAGCTGTCGATATCTTCAGGATAGAGCTTTGCGCCCTCCTCTTTCACCCTGCTGTATTCTCTTACAGCTTCGGGATGTGTTCGCAGATAGTCCCTGAATGAGATGTGCCTTTTAAGTTCCGCCGCATCCTTTGTACAGACATAAAGGTGATGCTTACGAAGATGCTCCTTACCTTCGTACTTAAATGCTTCGCGCCCCGGGATCCCCAGGTCACCCTCGTGGCGATATCCGATACTCTCCATGGCATCCTTAACATCAGCGAAAGCATCCGCATCCTCTATAACGACATCTATGTCGATGATCGGCTTAGCGGATAACCCGTTAACGGAAGTGCTGCCGACATGCTCAACACTGATGACCTTGCCTTCGAGCACAGCCATCAGCTCAGACCTGATGTCCTCAAAGTCTTTCTTCCATTCTCTGTTATAGGATTCAACTACAACCCGTTTGGTCTTCATCTTACTCTCCGAGGGTGAACGAATTTTAAAAGTGAGTAACGCTCTGATCGCGGACTTCCGCACAAGGCTAAGTGAGTACCCCTTTGCTCTGCAAGTTCTGCACTATGCAGAACTGAGAAAACACCTTGCGGCTAGTTCCGCAGGTGCTTCTATGCTGGCGAATAACGCTCTGATCGCGGACTTCCGCACAAGGCTAAGTGAGTACCCCTTTGCTCTGCAAGTTCTACACTATGCAGAACTGAGAAAACACCTTGCGGCTAGTTCCGCAGGGACAAAGTCCCGAGGACTTGTCCGACGCAAGCAAGGTGTTTCTCGAAGTTCCTGGCACCCCCAACAGGAATCGAACCCGTACCAGCAGTACCGGAAACTGCTGTTCTATCCATTAAACTATGGAGGCTTATCATCGATTTCTTATTCTATCACAATACGGAAATATCCGCTTAAGCTTCAGCCTTTTTAGGCTCCATATTCTCGATCAGGATATCCAGCATCTTGATCGATTCTTCAACTGTCTTATCGTGACGATTGGTTCTGGGCTTATAGTGAAGATAAGGCTTACCCTGAGCGCACATAAGGATCCTTCCCGCAAACTCAGGAGTACCGATAAGTGCGGTTACCGACTTCATGTTCATCTTGCGGTCGCTCGCGAAATAAAGGAGCACTCCGGCATCTTTAAAACATACTCTCTCAAAGCCCGCCTTAGCTGCCAGTGCGCGGATCAGCGCAGCGCCTGCGAGGAAGTTTACTTCCTTCGGCGGATCGCCGTAACGGTCAGTAACTTCATCCAGGAAGTCATCGTAATCCTTCCTGTCGCCGATAGATCCGATGCGCCTGTATGCTGCCATCCTCGACTCTTCATCTTCGATATAGGATACGGGGATATACGAGTCGAAGTCTACTTCCATATTGACCGTGATCGCAGGAAGGAACGATACGTCATCGCCGTCCTTTAAGTGCTTTATCTCTTCGTCAAGAAGACGGCAGTAGAGCTCATATCCGATAACATCCATCTGACCGTGCTGCTCAGCGCCGAGAAGATTTCCCGCACCTCTAACCTCGAGATCACGAAGAGCGATCTTAACACCGGAACCGAGCTCGGTGAACTCACGGATCGCCATCAGTCGCTTTCGGGCATCGGAATTCATCTCCTTGTCGGGATCGTATGTGATATATGCATATGCCTGCCTGTCGGATCTTCCTACACGCCCCTTGATCTGATATAGCTGCGAAAGGCCGAACCTGTCGCTGTCCTCGACGATCATGGTATTTACATTAGGCATGTCGACGCCCGACTCGATGATCGTCGTACAGACGAGGATATCCGCCTCGCCGACGATGAAGGATTCGATTATCTTCTCCATCTGATGCTCGCTCATCTTACCGTGTGCATAAGAGACCTTAACACCCGGCATCAGCGCCTCAAGATGTGCAGCCTTCTTATCGATATCTGCGGTCTTGTTGTAAAGATAGAATACCTGTCCGCCTCTTGAGATCTCGCGAAGGCAAGCCTGCGTAACTATCTCCTCATCGTATCCCATTACGTATGTCTGAACGGGGCGACGGTTCATGGGAGCTTCATCGAGTACGGAGATATCTCTTATTCCTGACATGGACATATGAAGCGTCCTCGGGATAGGCGTGGCAGTCAGCGTAAGGACATCGATATTGTTTCTCATCGCCTTGATCTGCTCTTTGTGATTAACTCCGAATCTCTGCTCCTCATCTACTACGAGAAGTCCGAGATCGTGCGGGATGACATCCTTCGAAAGGATCCTGTGAGTACCTATTACTACGTCGGCCTTTCCCTCTTTGATATCCTTGAGGTTCTGCTTCATGACGGCAGCAGGAACGAATCTCGACAAGAGTACGACCCTTATCGGAAAGCCGTGGAGCCTTTCGAGAAAATTGTCGTAATGCTGCTGAGCAAGAAGCGTTGTCGGAGCGAGCATGAATGCCTGCTTACCGTTCGTCACGCACTTGAATATCGCTCTGAAAGCAACCTCCGTCTTTCCGAATCCTACGTCGCCGCAAAGGAGTCGGTCCATCGGAGTATCGCTCTCCATATCTTTCTTTATATCTCTTATGGCATTGAGCTGAACGTCGGTCTCCGTATACGGGAAATTCTCTTCGAATTCCTTCTGCCACACATCGTCGGGAGAACATGAGTAACCCTTGCTCGCGCGTCTTGCAGCATAGAGCTTAACGAGATCGAAAGCAACCTTCTTGATCGAGGTCCTTGCTCTCTCGACGGACTTGTTCCATTCGCCCGAATCAAGCGATGAGAGTTTCGGCTCCTTGCCATTTGGTCCTACATATTTCTGAAGCTTATCGAGCTTATCGATAGGCAGATATATCGTCGCATTTTTCGCGTAGGAGATCTTCAGGTAGTCCTGATTGGACTTTCCCATTCGCATGTTGACAATGCCCTCGTATCGGCCGATACCGTGAGCATCGTGAACGACATAATCACCCGGTGTGATGTCGCCGAAGAAAGTGATCTTCGCAGCGCCGTTTCTCTTCTTGGAGATCTTCTTCTCACTGCCGAATACATCCTGCTCGCCTATAAGGCACATCTTAGCCGCAGGGTATACGAATCCCGCGGGAAGATCTGCGGGGATAACCTTTATCGATACACCCTCACCGACCATCCTGAGCCTGAATCCTTCGACTCTCTGAGAACCCGTGAGAAGGAATCTCATGGTCATCTCGGCTTCGGTCTTCTTAACAAAGATACCGAGTTCCTTATCCCTGCCTCTCCAGTTCTCGCCGGCAAGTCCGTCTGACGTGACGGTAAGTCCGCCGGGCAGTCCGTTGCCGGATGTTGCAAGGCAGGATACGGCAGTTATCTGATGACCCTTATCGAGCCTCTTCATGATCTCGGGGATCTCGAATATCGACTCGAAAGCACATGACGGACATGTTCCCGTCTCGAAAGCATTCCTGCATCTTGAGATATAGTCCGCTTCGTATCCGTCGATCCTTCCGCGAACTTCGCTCATCTCATCGATAAAGAGCATATTTAGTGTCTTATCTATATAGTCGATGATCATGTCAGGCTCAGATACTATCGCGCCGATCCATCTGGCCATACCCGTAAGGCGCATGCCTTCCCTTACCGCATCGGAATCGTTATGCGCGGTCCTCGAAAGGAGTTCTGCCGCGGCCTTAGCCGATTCCGCATTCATCTTGTTTATATCCGAAGCTGCGCTCTTGAGGATAGTATCCGCCGCCGAGCCTCTCTTCTTAGCATCAAAAACGATCTCTCTTGCCCTGCAGAAAGTTACTTTCGTAAACGATTCAGTGGACCTCTGGTCATCAGTATCGAAAGACTTGATCTGGTCGATCTCATCATCAAAGAAGCTGAGTCTGGTAGGCATCCTGCTGTCGGGAGAAAATACGTCGATGACATCGCCTCGAGCGGCAAATTCACCTGCGCACGATACTGATGCAACTCGCTCATAACCTATAGCGACAAGCTCGTCGATAAGATCCGTCGGATCCTTCCTGTCACCGAGCTTTAAGCTGATCATATCCTTCTCGAATTCCTTCTTGGACTGCATCTTTGAAGCGAGTGCACCCGCACAGATGATGGCCGCCGCGTAATCATTTCGCATGAGCCTCGAGATGCTTCCGACCCTCTCGCTCTCGCCGTCTCTTGAACTTGCGACAGCAGTTACGATACTCATCTCCGACGGCTCGACTATCAGGATCTCACCGTCGATAAAAGGCTTCATGGAGCCGGCCAGCGCCTTCGCTCTTACCGTATCGGATGAGATGACTACCGGCTTCTTGGAATGCTTATTCGCAAGAGCAGCGATCAGATATCCTTTCTGCTGTTCGCATAATCCGGACACATTAAGATGGCGTGCCTCGCGGACACACCTATCCGATGAAGCGATGAGCGCTTCGTCATTTTCTATGAGCTTTAATATAGAAGAGATCTCTTTATCCATTTTCTCCTATGTATTCTTCTATAGCTTTAACCGCATCTTCGAACGAGTGATATACAGTCTCCCTCTGATCCTTCGGGATATCCGCGAGCACATAGTCTATCAGATTCCATTTCTCAGGTACAGGACCCGATCCGATACGGACTCTGGGGAATTCCTGTGTCCCCATGAACTTGATCACGGACTTCATTCCGTTATGTGTTCCTGCGCTGCCCTTTGCTCTGACTCTGATCGAACCTACAGCAATATCTATATCGTCGTAGACGATGATCACATGTGAAGGATCGATCTTAAAGAAAGAAGCCGCCGGAGCAACTGATTCGCCCGAATTATTCATATACGTCGAAGGCTTTAAGATGATGACGTCTTCACCGCCTATCTTGCCCTTTCCGTATACGCCGTTGAACTTAGTCCTGTCGAGAGTGATATTGTGCTTATCGGCGAGCATCTCCACTGCGAGAAAGCCCAGGTTATGCCAGTTATATGCATACTTGTCCCCGGGATTACCGAGACCTGCGACAAGCCACATATCAGACCTCCGAACGCTTGCTGTCGAGCTTTATATAGTTAGCTCCGCGAAGCCTGTTCTTCTTAGCTACCCAGTCTTCCTTATTGATCTGCTTGGATCTTCCGATTCCGAGTCCCAATGCGGGAACATCGCTCGTGATGGTGGAACCTGCTGCGATATAGCTGTCTTTACCGAGTACTACGGAAGAAAGGATATTGGAGTTACCTCCGATGAATACGTTATCCTCGATAACGCATCCCATCTTATCCTGACCGTCGAAGTTACATGTTACGGTACCACAACCGAAGTTGACGTTCTTACCTACCGTCGAGTCACCGATATAAGTAAGGTGTCTTGCTCTCGTATAGTCGTCGATAGTCGAGTTCTTTACCTCTACATATGCACCGATCGTAACGTGATCATTGATCCTCGTATCAGGTCTTATGTGAGAAAAAGGTCCGATACGGCAGTCGCTTCCGATGATGCACGATGTTGCCACGGAATAGTCGATAACGGTACCGTCTCCGACCTGTACTCCGTCAAGACGGGAATTCTCACCGATGATGCACTCCTCGCCTACTACCGTATTTCCGATAAGAGTAGAGCCCGGGAGAATGATCGTATCTCTTCCGATCTCTACGGCGGAGTGGATCCATGTCGAATTCTCATCGAGGATCTGAACGCCGTTTCTCATGTGCTTTTCAAGGATACGCCTGTTCATGATCTTGCATGCCTGCATGAGCTGCATCCTGTCATTTACTCCGAGAGTATCTTCAAAATCGCAGATGACCGAACCTACCGTGCAGCCGTCTCCGATGAGGATCCCGATAGTATCCGTGAGGTAGTATTCCTTCTGAGCATTCTGAGCACTGAGCCTTCCGAGCGCCGAAAGAAGGAGCGACGTCTTAAAGACATACATGGAGGAATTGATCTCCCTGATCTTGAGTTCCTCTTCGGAAGCATCCTTGTGCTCAACGATCTTTAATACGTTACCGTTCTCATCCCTTACGAGTCTTCCGTATCCCGTGGGATCCTCAGCCTCGGCGGTGATGACTACAGCGGCATAGTCGCCGTCTTCCATCTTGTTCAAAGCCTTGCATATAGTCTCAGCACTGACCATGGGTGAATCGCCCGGAAGAACGATAACGTATCCGTCTCTTCCCTCAAGGAAAGGTGCAGCCTGCATGACCGCGTGACCCGTACCGAGTCTCTTCTCCTGAAATACGTAGGCAACACCCTCACCGAGGACATCCCTGATCTCTTCCTGCTTATCTCCGACTATATAGACCTGCTCGCTGCATCCAGCCTCGCAGAGCGCATCGGCAACCCACTGAACGATAGGCTTACCTGCTACCTGATGAACTACTTTCGAATGAGCAGACTTCATCCTAGTGCCGTTACCGGCTGCCATAACTACCGCACATATATCCATAGTAATAAGGTCTCCCTTTTGCTTATAAATTATCCGTACTGATTATAGCAAATTCCAAAGGTGTTGTTAGTGGATATTTAGTGAATTAGTGTATAATAGTCAAAAGAATTTTCATTCTTGTTTTTGCGTATAGGATATGAAAGCACATTCGGAAAATATGAGAATAAGTGATACCGGAAGCAGACTGATACAGCTCGCGGTGACCATAACGGTCGCCGCTTTATTGTGTCCCGTAACAGGCTGCTCGAAGAAGACACCGCCTCCGACGGAAACGTCCGCGACAACAGCGGCAGTTACTACTACGACGGCAGAGCCGACGCCTACACCGTCTCCCTCGCCCACTCCGTCACCTTCTCCGACACCCGTACCGACTCCTGTCCCCGAATATATCGAACCTCAATACGAAGAAGTATGGTACAACGGATTTGTTGATCCGAGATCTGTAAGAGCAGAGGTCATAACGAACCCCGATGACATCACCGTGGTAGTAAACAAGTACTACGCTCTCCCCCTGGACTATGAGCCTGACGACCTTGTCGATGCTCCCCACTCCATGGATCAGCAGCTCAGGTCAGAAGCCTGTGACGCCTGGAATGCGATGTACGACGCCTGCAAAGAAGCTACAGGCCAGGGACTCTTCCTGGTGTCGGGTTATAGGGATTCCAACATCCAGGAATACCTCTTCTACAGATCTGCTAACCTTCGCGGCACCGCTTTCGCCTGCCAGAAGAATGCATGGCCCGGAAGATCTGAGCATCAGCTGGGACTCGCTCTCGACATCACACCCGAAGGCGTCTACGAGATCCTCGATGAGTTCGGCGAGACTACAACAGGCCAGTGGGTCAACGAACACTGCCACGAATACGGGTTCATCAGACGCTATCAGCTCGAGTATGCTTACGAGACCGGATACGGTCAGGAAGCCTGGCATTATAGATACGTCGGCGTTGAGCTCGCTACTTATCTTTACGAGAACGATATGTCACTCGAAGCATACTACGGAGTAGCTCAGGTAGTCCCCTGGGACGAGTGAGCATATATACTTGAACAATTCCTTCGATACGATTATAATGACCGCGTATCCAAGGCGAGGTGTGATTCCTCGACCGGCGGTGAGCCCTGAGCCATAGCTCATGTGGTAAGCCCGCAACTCCCGTCAAATCTTTATCAAGGCGGGACTGACACGGTGAGATCCCGTGGCCGACGGTAAAGTCCGGATGGAAGGAGTTGTTTTTTTATGTCAGAAATTTCCACCACCACTGTATCCACGCGCAGGGTAATGATCACTAAGATCACCTGTACAGCCATCATGAC
Organism: Ruminococcaceae bacterium KH2T8; assembly: GCA_900111435.1. Lineage (NCBI taxonomy): Bacteria > Bacillati > Bacillota > Clostridia > Eubacteriales > Oscillospiraceae > Ruminococcaceae bacterium KH2T8. Next base: position 16,136 of record FOIY01000006.1, on the reverse strand, counting down.
GGCTCTCGCAGTAGTACTCATGTATCTTGAGATCCCGCTGCCCTTCATGCCGCCGTTCTTGAAGTTCGACTTCTCCGAGGTGCCCGTGCTCATCGGTTCTTTCGCACTCGGTCCCATATACGGCGTAGTGATCGAACTTCTTAAGAACCTTATCCACCTTCCCGCAACGGGAACAATGGGTATCGGTGAAGCTTCAAACTTCCTTACTGGGAGTATCTATGTCTTCACTGCAGGTTCAGTCTATAAGAAGATCAAGACGCGAAAAGGAGCTGTCATCTCCATGCTCGTTGCAACATTGGCACTTGCAGTTATCGCATGCCCTTTGAACTTCTTCGTTACGCTTCCTCTTTACGGTAAGGTATTGAACTTCCCTACAGAGGCTATCGTAGCTATGAGTAATGCGGTAAATCCCCTTATCACTACAAAGAACAGCCTGATCCTCTGGGGATTCCTCCCTTTCAATCTCTTTAAGGGAACGGTAGTATCATTCATCACTTTCTGGGTATATAAGCCGATCTCGAACCTGATCAACAGGATCGCCAATCAGACACAGAAATAATCTTTCGAATCGAGAATACAAATTACAAGGTCTCCGAGATATCGGAGGCCTTTTTATCTTCCGTTAGCGTTATCGGAGATCATCTGTATCGTTTTTTCGCCCTCAGGCCACGTGGGGTTGGCTATAGGATATACATGGAACATGTCCCTGCCGTCAGCAGATACCGCATCCATGAACTTCACGGGGATCCCGGCGTCCTTTAGGAACTTTTCGAATCCTATATTCTCCTTTTCGAGGAAATCCTTATCTCCCGTCACGAGTACGGCTCTGGGACATCCGAATCTCGTGACAGCCTTTGAAAGGTCGTAGATATAAGAAGGCATCTTGCCTTCGCGGTCAAAATAGATCCCGGCGAAAGTCCTCGGGGATGTCTTATAAAGTCCGCATATCATGTTGGCGCTGTCGGCCGTTGCGGATATGTGAGCATCAAGTCCGCACTCTTTTCGCATCACTTCGGAATTTATGAGCATCGATGTTATAAGTGAGAGATATCCGCCTGCCGAGTCACCGACTGTATGTATATGTTCGATATGAAGTCTTTCCTGAATGAATCGGACGGCCTTCATGATCTGAGACAATAATCCGTGAAGATCGTTATCGGGCATAAGGGTGTAGTTGATATTAACGACTCTTATTCCGGACTTTAATGCCAGATGCATACCGAAGCACTTATCGAGTTCCTTATGTCCGTATACGAAAGCGCCTCCGTGGACAAGGAGAAATGCGTGTCCTTCCCTGGCCGCTTGGGGAGTATATATATCCAAGGTGAGCCCGGCTGAATACTCGAGATCGAACTCATTATCGAGTCCGTCCGGATACGTTTCAGATTCAAGTCTGGGCGTATCAAAACCGATACAGTTCTTTATGAATGTCTTACGCTCGGCTTCGGCTTTTGCTTCAAGTATTCCCATCGCGGCATCCTCGCTTATTTCGGATATTTCTACTAATATTTCACGAAGTCATAATATTGTCAATTTCATTTAAAAGCCTTTTGTTTATAATAATCCTTATGAAGCTTCCGAACATTAGTGAGATCGTCGGAAAATACGATGCTCTGATAATAGATCTTGACGGTACGATACTGGATTCGATGTCACTTTGGAATCGCGTGGACGAAGAATTCCTCTCAAAAAGAGGATACTCCGTTACGCCCGAATACACCGACTTTGTAAAGAGCGTTTCGATCGAAGAAGGCGCCGTATATACCAAGGAGCAATTCTCGCTCGAAGAGTCACCCGAAGAGATAATGGATGAATGGAACCGGATGGTATTCGAAGCCTATAAGAACAGCATCCGTCTGAAGGCAGGATCTTTCGAATATATAAAGAAAGCTCACGAGGCTGGTCTTAAGATCGCCTGTGCAACGGCTCTTTCTTATGCCAATGCCGAGGCTGCACTGTCATCGAACCATATCCTCGATCTCATAGATAAGCTGATCACCTTGGAGGACGTCGGGACAGGCGTCAATAAGAGTGAGCCTCATATATATCTTCTGACATCTGATGCTATCGGTATAGCCCCTGAGAGATGTCTGGTATTCGAGGACATTCCCGTTGCGATCAGAGGAGCATCATCAGGGGGATTCAGAACGTGCGCCGTGTATGACGACATAGGATGCGATCACGGCAAACAATGGCAGGAAATGGTAAGAACAAGCGATTATTGTGTCGAAGACTGGAGAACATTAACATGATCGCTTTCGTTTGTTCATTTTTACGCAAAAAAGATAACGGATAATGTAAGTATGGATTACGATGTAGGTAACATTTTTTGCAAGAAGCGTTCGAGCTTCTTATTCAGTATGACGGCCCTGTCCATCGCCTTTATCGGCCTGATGGTCATTCAGAGCATGTCTTCGGAAGCATATATCAAGCTGTTTTCTTCTTTCACGGCTCTGATAGTCATATTCCTTTTAAACATCACGCTCGGAACACCGGGATTTATCGTGGGCATGTCGTTTAATATGTTTCAGATCCTGGTATACATCTACAGCTATAATACGTCGCCGAATACTGCATATCTCTATCAGCTCGGAATAGCGCTGGTATCACTTACCGTCGTGTTGCTGTTCCAGATATTCACTAAGAGAATGGCCGAGAAGATGAATAAGCTCAGGCTCAGGATAGACGAGGAGCAATCCCGAAGGATCGAGAGCGAGACTACCGTCTTAAATCAGCAGCCCAATATGCAGAGGACAAGCCTTATCGTAAAGCATGAGTCTATCAAGGATACGCCTGATATCTCCGAGACTCTCAAGATGTCAAAAAACGCATCGATCGACCCTCTTACTACTCTTCCCGACAGAGCAAAGCTCATCGAGCATCTCGACACTTTGATAGAAGACAGGATCAATTACTCCCAGTCTCATGTATCGAATGATTTTACGCCCGGTCCCATCACCGTTATATATCTGTCAGCTACTCAGAACGAGAAGTTCAACAGGAATATCGGACACAGAGCTATCGACCTCTTTATCCAAAGCATGGCTCACAGGATCAGGGAAAGTGCCGATCCTCAGGATATGGTCGGACGCATTACGGGAACGGAGTTCGTTATCATCAGTCGTAAGACCGGTACCGATAACGAGATGGACGCGTATATCGACAGCCTTTGCTTTGCCGCCGAGGATGCCCTGAGCAATACCGACGGTCATCTTATCAGTAAGGTAAGAGCCGGTTATTCGGTATATCCCGATGACGCCAGATTCCCGGGCGATCTGCTCGGATGCGCCGAGATAGCAATGAACGAAGCTTTTACTACAGGTCTCGACAAGAAGAGATACCATACGGATTTCAGGCTCGATACGGCTGCAGGACTCGACGATATGCCTCTGGAGAAACTCTCCGTGATGTTCGACAATGCGATCGCCAACAATGAGATCTACATGGTATATCAGCCTGTCTTTACGAAGGACAAGGTGATCAAGGGATTCGAGGCTTTCGTAAGATGGAATAATGCATCTTTCGGAATAATCAATAACTTTGAGTTCATCGCGGCAGCAGAGAGAACAGGTCACATCTATAAGATCGGTAATCTCGCCATGAAGATGGCTCTTACGAAGCTCAAGGAGATCAATAAGGATTATCCCGAGCTTACGATGGCGATCAATATGTCAACCATCCAGCTTCGTAACGGTAATGTATGCAATGATTTCATGAAGCTTCAGGAAGAGATCGGATTCGATATCAGAAATGTCATCCTCGATATACCTGAGGAGAGCCTTATCTCCAACGTTCAGGATATCCAGTCGCTCCTTGACAGTTTCTCATCGACCGGTGTTACCATCACACTCGATAATTTCGGCCGCGGATATTCTTCGCTCAATAATATCCCTCTCCTGCCGGTATCTATCGTAAAGCTCGACGGTCACTTCACTTCTGACCTCAAGGAAGGGTCCGCAGCAAGAGTCCTTACCAATTCGATCATCTCTCTTCTTAATGAGATAGACGTACCGGTAGATGCTACGGGCGTAGGAACCAAGGAACAGTTCGATTCACTCGTATCTTTCGGTTGTAAGCTCTTTCAGGGTAAATATCTGTGCGATCCCATGACCGAAGATAAGGTCAAAGGATTCCTTCGTCAGACGATGTCTTGAACTTAGTCTTTGAGATAAGGAAGTTCATTCCGAAGCAGAAGATCGTCATCGATACTACTGCAAGTCCGAAGCACTCCCAAAGTCTTTCATCTTCATATCTTAAGACGATCTCGTGAGCTCCGTCGGGAACTGCAACGAGAAGATGTGTTCTGTCTGCGCTCTGGCGAAGCTCAACCTCCTCGCCGTCAACATAAGCGTGGAGCCTGTAAAGATATGTATAGATCATTGCCACGTCGTCAGCCTTGAAATCAGCTGTCGTATGAGCAGTTACATCGTTGATATTCTCTTCGAAAGAAACAGTATCAAATGCGTTGATCTCGCTTACCGGATATACGAGAGGAAGCGGATTCTCATTCTTGTAGATATAAGCCGTCTCAGTCTCGTAGTAAGGCTTTACGCCCGAGATACGAAGCGCAAGGTCACACTCGGGATAAAGAGACGGATCCCTGTGAAGCTTAGGAACGATATACCACTTTGCTCCATACTGATTCATAAGATCTACAAGGGGCTCGGGTGTACCGACGAAAGAAGCATTCTCGCAATATGCGATACCAAGGCTCGTAAGGTTACCGTAGAATTCCTTGGGAAGGAATACGGAATATCCGAGGACGTTATCCACACCGAACAATGTAGCGTAGTTGAATCCGAATGATTCAAGATAGTAGTTATCAGGGACATAGGTTCCGTTCGGGAAATACATGGAGTACCCCATGGTAACTATCCTTCCTTCGGAAAGCTCTTCGAGGTAAGGTGACTCATAAGGAAGAGTTACACCGTTATTGATACCGTACTGAGGAACCGGGAAGAATATATAGAGTACAACGTAGTTCGCGACCTGAACAAATACAAGAAGAGCGAAGACAGCACGCTTGAACTTCCCGGAATTATTGAAGAGATACTCGACTACGATATGAACGAGCATACAGCCGACGACTACGAGGAAGAAATCAAAGATAAGGATGAGCTTGAAAGGAAAGCGGAACCTGTTGAGCATCGGGATCTTATAGACGAACTTCAGGAAGCTGTCACTCGTACCCCAGAAGAATGCGATGATGCACCCCGGGATAAACGGTATTACGCGTACGAGCTTTCTGCCCTTGCGGTGCGCAATGACAACAGCCGCGATGACGGGAACCAGGATAAGTGCATAGAGCACGATATATCCGACGTGTCCGAGATTGGCATTGATATTCCAGAAGTTTGTCCATACTCCGTAGCTCGGAAGCTTCTTCCAGGGAAGCAGGAGACCCTTAAAGACCTCACCCATCTGCATCTTACCGGCAGAGAAGGAACCCCATACGACCTGATCGGAACGCTCGCCCGAATATCTGGTAGCTCTGTACTGGATATAAAGGAGCGGAGCACTTAGGATAACTACGGGGATGTAGCTGATAGCATATCTGACGGCGCAGATGAACTTAACACCGAACTTCTCCTTCATGAGGAGGATATAAAAGAGCATCGTGATGCCCTCGAAGAGTACACCGTATACAAAGAACTGAGGGTGACCCGTATAGTACATGAATACTCTGGGAATCGCAGCGATGATATAGCCCTTAAGATCCCTTCTCGTCATGAGGACGATACTTCCGAAGAGCATGAGAGGGAACCATGCGGTAAACATCGTCGTGATCATCCAAGCTCTGGCCATATTGATCGTAAAGCTGTTGAGAGCCCAGATGATACCGCCGAGAACGCTGACACTGCGGCTTACACCCAGCTTACCGAGCAGTAGATACATCGAGATACCTGCCGCCGCAAGATAGAAATATGTCATGATGTCGATCGTCGCGAAAGCATTGCCCGAGAATAAGTAGCTCAATCCTACCGCTATATAGACGATCGGATTGAATACACCGGACTGTCCGTCATCAACGAACGGAAGACCCATGAACTGGTGGAAATTATAAAGCGAGAGCGTTCCGTGCTTTAAGCCTTCGAAAGTATGCTTATAAAGACACAGATAAGACTGAAGGTTATCGTCATGTACAAAAAAATATCCACCGTAGCGGATCTCGATCGCCGTAAGCACGGCAAATATCATGGCAACGATCACTAAGATATCGATGGACCGGCCTTTATGTTCAGCTTTCGTCAAGCTTTGCATCAGTTGTTAACCTCCAAGCACGCCAGTTCTCTGGCGAGAGCCATTACAGGCAATCCTACCACATTAAAATAATCTCCGTCTACCTTTTTTACGAGCAGGGCGCCTCCGTTTTGGATACCGTAAGCACCTGCCTTATCGTAAGGGTCGTCGGAAGATATATAGTCCTCTATAGTCTTTCGCTGGAATTCGTCCAAAGCATTGAACTCCACGAAAGTCTCCTCGCTGAAGCCTTTGCTCACCTCGCCCGCTATGATCCACACGCCTGTGACCACGCTGTGAGCTTTGCCGCAGAGCTTCGTGAGCATATTACGGGCATCTTCCTTATCCAGGGGCTTCCACATGATCTCGTTGCCCGATATAACGGATGTATCGGCGGCAACGATAACCTTGTCTTCCCTGTCCTTCGCGGAGAGCATGTCCCTGACTGCTTCGGCTTTTGCTTTCGCTATAAAGACGGATACTTCACGTGCATCCGTTGCACCTAATCCGTCTTCTAACTTTCTTTCATCTATATCGGCCGTGATCACTTCGAAATCATCCGTGATCAGGCTCATCAGTTCGCGACGCCTCGGCGACGCGCTGGCTAATATCAATTGCATCGGTGTACTCCTTAAGTAACCTATATTATACAATCAGAAGCACCCGGCGAAAAGTGACCGGGTGCCTCATCTCCTTATAAGTTGTGTGATATTTCTCTTATCAGGTGTTGAGCGCGTCGTTCAGCGAATCGTAAACGCTCGTGATCTGAAGATCGGGGATCATCTCCGCGATCGTACTCGGGAAATCCGTAGTAGGACTGTTCCTGAACAATGCATAGACTTCCTTGGGATTTTCCTTCTTCGTGACTCTGTAATATGTATCAACGAACTTGCCCATCGACTTGCTCATCATCCACTTGGGCATCTTCTTAACATCGATCGTCGAACCGCTTATGTTCTTTACGGAATCAAAGAACTCTTCCGTTGACTTATACTCTCCGTTAAGTACATAAGACGCTCCCACCTGACCGTTCTCGGAGATAGCAAGGAGTGCAGTCGCAACGTCTCTTACATCTACGAAAGCATGACCGCCGTCAACCGTGGCGATACCCTTCTCGAGATAGCCCTTGAGGATCTTACCGATAGCGGAATCCTCGCCGTAGCCGGGACCGATTATGAATGTCGGGAGCAGCATGACGGCATTGAGCTTATTGAGCGAGATCTTCTCGATGATATACTCGCCAGCCTCTGCCTTTGTCTTTGCATATTCACCTTCTACCATCCTTCTGTCGAAATGAAGGACCGAGTTCTCAAGGCTTGCTCCGGGATTGAGTGCATAAGCCGAACCCAGGAATACGAGACGACCGATCTTTGTCTTGAGGCAATTATCGACAATGTGCTGTGTGCCCGTGAAGTTTACTCTTCTCATCTCGATGTTGACCTTCTCGGAGATCGAGACGACTTCATCAGTATGGATAAGGCAGGAATGCCTCGGATCGTCGAGCTTGAAGAAATCCTTCATGGAATCCTTCTCAAAGACCTCGCCTTCGAAGACCTCGACCCCCTTCTCCACGAATTCGGACACATCCGTATCCGGAGGAACGAGTGCTCTAACGGAATTACCGCTCTCAACCAGCATGTCTACTACGAGCTTTCCGACAGGACTTACGGCGCCTGTTACCAAATACTTTTGATACATAATAAAACCCCTCGAAACTACCACACATTTAGCGGGATGGTATAGTTGTCTATATTTTAAGTTCAAATAACTGCATTTGATACCCGAATAATGTAAATAAACCCCCTGCAAATTTGAGAGTTTTGTTAACGAACTGTTAACGGCGCTCCAATTGGGTGTTGACATTTGTTTTCGAGGGGATTATTCTCTACATTGTTTCAATATAGTAAAGGCTATGACGAAGAGGTCCGATAAGTTCGGGTTCACAGAGAGTCGGGGCAGCTGAGAACCGGCAACCAAGAGTATCAACAAGACTATCGCTTCTGAGCCGGTGCACCGAAAGGCATCAGCCCTGTAGACTGTACTCGAAGGCAGCCGCGTTAAGGCAAGGGGTTTGTCAGAACCCATTAAGTGGTATATCGAAGGATATACAATTTGAGTGGTACCGCGGATAATGTCCGTCTCAAGATCTTCATCGGAAGACTTGGGGCGTTTTTTATTGCCGTAAATCGCTCAGGCACTTGGTGGGTAAAGAGAATTAACAAAGGAGAAAAGAAACTATGGCAGAGAATTTGAATCTAAACGGACAGATGGACGAGAAGATCCGCGAGGTCGCAGACCGTGTAAAGGGTATCCGTCTCGACATGAACCTCACACCCGAGGAAATGGCTGAGAAGGTCGGCATCTCGGTAGAGGAATATTTAAAGTATGAGGAAGGTCAGGAAGACTTTAACTTCACTTTCGTTTATAAGCTCGCCAATGTTGCAGGCGTCGAGATCTCTGAACTCATGGAAGGTTCGGCTCCCGCCCTTACGACATATGCGGTAACGAGAAAGGGTGAAGGCCGTCCCATCGCAAGAAGAGAAGGCTATAAATACTTAAGACTCGGCTCAAGATTCAAGAGCAAGCTTGCCGAGCCCTTCAGGGTCATCATCCCCTATTCCGAAGAAGCGCTCAATCCTCCCTACGAGCTCGTTACTCACGTAGGTCAGGAAATGAATATCGTTGTAAGAGGTACCCTCAAGGTAATGATCGGCGATGCCGTCGAGATCTTAAATCCCGGCGATTCCATCTTCTTCGATTCTTCCACGCCTCACGGTGAGTTCGCAATTGGCGGTGAGGACTGTGAGTTCTATGCCATCATCTTAAATCCCGAGGCATGGTCCAAGGGAGAGACATATAAGTCCACATTCAAGACGGAATACAGAGCAGATAACGTTACTAACGTTGATCTTGCAGATCTCAAGGATCCCGTCTACGAAAAGTACGTTAAGACTGAGCTCAACGATCAGGGCATCCTTTCCAAGATCGAATTTGTTGAGGACGAGGTTAAGAAGTTCAACTTCGCTTTCGACTGTGTCGACGCTATCGCCGATAAGGATCCCGATAAGACAGCCATGATGTGGGTCAACAAGGACTGTGTTACTGACCATCGCTTCACTTTTGAAGAGATGAAGAAGTATTCCAACAAGACTGCAAACTACTTTAAGTCCCTCGGCATCAAGAAGGGCGACAAGGTAATGCTCGTATTGAAGCGTCACTACCAGTTCTGGTTCTCCATCCTCGCTCTTCATAAGATCGGTGCAATAGCTATCCCCGCTACCAACCTTCTTCGCGAGCACGATTTCGATTACCGTTTCAAGGCCGCCGGATGTAAGGGCATCATATGTACCGCAGACGGCGAGACTGCCGATGAAGCATACAAGGCTGCACAGAGCTGTGAGACGATGGATACTTTCGTAATGGTCAACGGCTGCCGTGAAGGCTGGCACGATTTCAACAAGGAGTACGAATCATTCTCCGATGTATTCGAAAGACCCGAAGACGCAGCATGCGGAGACGATCCCATGGTAATGTTCTTCTCCTCCGGTACTACGGGTTATCCCAAGATGGTACTTCACTCCTACAGATATGCACTCGGTCACTTCACGACTGCCAAGTACTGGCATAACGTAGACCCTAACGGTCTTCACTTCACTATCTCCGATACGGGCTGGGGTAAGGCTCTCTGGGGTAAGCTCTACGGACAGTGGCTCTGCGAGGCACCTACATTTACTTTCGACTTCGACAGATTCCATGCAAATGAGATTCTTCCCATGTTCGCTAAGTACAACATCACTACATTCTGTGCTCCGCCTACAATGTTCCGATTCTTCGTAAAGGAAGATCTGTCAAAGTACGACCTCTCTTCCCTTAAGTATGCTACGGTCGCTGGTGAGGCATTGAACCCCGAGGTATTCAACCAGTTCATGAAAGCGACCGGTATCCGTCTCATGGAGGGCTTCGGTCAGACAGAAACAACTCTTGCTATCGCTAACCTCGTCGGATCCTCCATCAGGCTCGGATCCATGGGTAAGCCCAATCCCCTCTACGATGTTCACGTACTCGACGAGAACGGAAAAGACTGCAAGCCCGGTGAGACAGGCGAGATCTGCATCAAGACTGATAAGGGCGCTCCTAACGGTCTCTTCCTCTGCTACTACAAGGACGAAGAAAAGACCAACGAAGCATGGCATGACGGCTTCTATCACACGGGTGATACGGCTTGGAGAGATGAGGACGGCTACATCTGGTATGTCGGACGTATCGACGACGTTATCAAGTCTTCCGGTTACCGTATCGGACCTTTCGAGATCGAGAGCGTCATCATGGAGCTTCCTTATGTTCTCGAGTGCGCCGTTACAGGTACTCCCGACCCTCAGGGCGTAAGAGGTATCGTTGTTAAGGCAACTATCGTTCTTGTTCCCGGCAAGGCTGAGCCCACTGAGGAACTCAAGAAAGAGATCCAGGATTATGTTAAGGAGAAGACTGCTCCTTATAAGTATCCCAGAGTCGTTGAGTTCGTTACCGAACTTCCCAAGACTGTCAGCGGAAAGATCAGAAGAACTGAGATCAGAGCTAACGACAATAAGCAGAACTGATAACACTGAAGATCAGATATTACAAGGCTTCGAGGACATGTTCCCCGAAGCCTTTTTAGTTGCGGTTTCCACAAAACCCTTCTTTGAATTTATTGATCTTTAATGGTCAAAATTTGAAGTTTCCTCATAAAAGGAACTGTTTACGGTTTACAAGCAGGTGGTTAACGAGTTATAACCCCCTTCAGTTATTAATCTATCATAAGGGGGTAGAATATGAACAAATTAACGAAGGCGGTCGGAGTGATCGCAAGCCTTGCGGTATCAGTTTCTATATTCTCAGGAACTGTACTCGCAGACGAGAACGAACTGGCGATCTCGGAAGAGTATTTTCCCAATCCCTGTTTCAGATCTCTGATCTCAGAGGAGGTCGACACAGACGGTAACGGCTTCCTCAGCGACGCGGAGATCTCATCGTTCCGCTATCTCTCCATCAACGGAGAATACGACGATTTCTCAGGTGAACTGACGGGTATCGAATATCTTTACGGATTAACACACGTTCAGGTATATAACGTCACGGGATTGACAGCGCTCGATACTCAGGGACTTGCCGGTGTCTACAGCGTCGACTGCAGGAATACCCCGGATCTCAGCTCAGTAAACGTGAATCCCGCGATCCACTATATAACTCTCGAGAACACATCTCTCACAAGCTTCGATGTAACGGGATTCCCGGAACTTACCGATCTTATCCTTACGGGGAATACGATCTCATCCATCGATATCAGCAATAATCCCGAGCTGGTCTTTATCGACTTTAGCGGAACGAATATCACATCTATCGATATCAGCAACAATCCCAGACTGATAACTGCTTACCAGTATGGATACTACGATGATGATTTCTCCAGATCCGGATATCCGTCAGTAGCTTATGTTTACAACGGCGACGAGGTCTGCATCCACTTAAGTCCTGATACGGAGATCATCACTTCCCATGACGTTTCCGGCATTGCCGTTAACGAGGATAATTTCCCTAATCCCTGTTTCAGAAATATCATCTCGGAGCAGGTCGATCTTAACGGCGATGGTATCCTTACAACTTCAGAGATCGATTCATGTGATTACCTGAATGTCATTGATTACGATAATCACGAGATCACGGATCTTACGGGAATAGAGCTCCTTACTTCACTTTATCAGCTTGAGATCTCCGGCTGCGCTGAGATCACAACTCTCGACGTAAGTAATATTCCCAGTCTCAGAAGACTTGATTGCACATACAACCCCGGCATCTCTTCACTGGTCCTTAACGAAGACCTGAGTACACTCATCCTCATAAGGAATGATTTCTCCGAGCTCGATCTCAGTGCATGTCCTGACCTCAGCTATCTGGGCATCTGGATGGAGGATGATCTTACATCACTTGATATCAGCAATAACCCTGAACTCGAGCACCTTTCAGTTGTCGATACGGGTATAACATCTCTGGATATCAGCAATAATCCTAATCTCATCAGAGCTTTTAATGAGGGAGAACAGGATGGTACCGATGAAGATTTCATCACTGTATCCTATACTCTTACACTTTATGATGAGGAAGATTATCCTTATTACTATTCGATCTGCTTCGAACCCGATACGGAGATCATCACGGGAGCAGACATCGATACTGAAACAGAAGATGCTGAAGAAACACTCATCAACACATGGGTCGAGGTTGACGGCGTACGTTATTACTACGATGAGAACGGCGAACTTGCGACAGGTCTTCGTAACATCAACGGTTCCATTTATCTGTTCAACGACAACGGAGCAATGATGACAGGTCTCGTATATTACAATGGAGGTCTATTCTACTTAGGTTCCGACGGTGTCCTTCAAAGAGCACTGATCAATTTCGGAGGCAGATGGTACTTCATATACTGATACCTGAAGGATAAAATGACATCTTAAGCGAAAGGCTTCGAGGATATTTCCCCGAAGCCTTTTCCCTTTTACGATCATGAATAATCACATGAAAGCAAATTTAGTGATAATGCCCATTGATAGCGATCGTTAACGGTCGTTATACTCATTTATGAGTTTGTGATAACTATTTAGGGTAGGGATAAATCTTATGAACAATCGAAGATCTTTTGCACGCGCCGTGGTCGCCGTAATGACCTCGGTTCTGTTACTTGTTACATTATCCGCTTTACGCGGTAAAGAAACGTCGGTCTACGCCGATCAGGTGATCCATTACGGAGCCAGGAGAACTGTCACTAAACAGCTTCCCGCTTCAGAATCAATGACTTATTACGTCATCGAACCTGAGGAAGATGGCACTTATCCGGTCGTAATAATGTTCCACGGAATGGGCGGAGTCGGAGATGTTGCAGACCTTGAGAACAGAGCCAATAACTGGATGGCTTCAGGCACGCTCGATCCTGTCGTATTCGTCGTACCTGATATAGGAGCAAATACCGGTGATAAGTCTCATCACTTTAACAAGTCTCCTATCGGAAACACCGGCAAGTCAAAACTCGATTTCCTTATCGATGATATCCTGGACGGAACAGCCAGTTCCAAGATAGATGATTCCGTCGGTATATCAGTGGCCGGTTTTTCTCTTGGAGGTTGTTCCTCTCTTGATGCAGGCATCAGACGAAATGATGTCATCATTAATGTAGGAGCATTCAGTTCCAGCAGTCTTTTCTATCCGAATCCCCCTTACACGGTAAACTGGGGATGGTATCAGGATCAGTCACAGATCGTCTATTCATCAGATGCAAATGCTCACAGATTCCTTACAGCCAGTGCAGTAGAGACTACAGACGGTAATCCTTACACATCGAAGAAGACAGTTGAATTCTATGCGAGCATAATGCCCGAACAGTACGCTTTTACAACTTATATCTTCTCTTCCGGTATACATAACAGTGATCTTATGTTCAGAGAACTTTATATGTACCTGTACTACATCCAAAACGATGTACTTCCTACGGAAGAACAGTGCCGAAGCGCAACGTTTGATGATTTCTCATCATCAAGTTCAGGAACATCAACTTCAACGAGTACATCATCAACAACTGTTGCTACCACTGCGGAGACAACACCTTCTACAACATCTGCAACTTCCGCGCCCGCGGCTACGACTGCAGCTACAACAACAGTTGCTGAGACTACTGTTGCTCCTACCGAGACAACGTCAGCACCCGATCCCGTAGCTCCTGCTGCACCTTCGTCTGTATTAAGTACCACACGATCGGACGTATCGGTCAACTATTCTACTCACGTTCAGAATATCGGTTGGCAGGACTACGTTTACGACGGTGCGATGGCAGGGACCGAAGGTCGTTCCTTAAGGCTTGAAGCTATGGCCATCAATGTCGAATCGGATCTCGACCTCGGCGTACGCTACAAGACTCATGTACAGAATGTAGGCTGGCAGGACTGGTTCTATAACGGTGATTCTGCCGGTACTTCAGGTCAGTCGCTTCGACTTGAAGGTATGCAGATAAAGATCGTCCGCAAGGGCGAGCCTTCAAACTTCGTATCCTATAACACACATGTTCAGAACATAGGATGGCAGTCCTATGTAACGGACGGCGTTATGGCAGGTACTACGGGACAGTCACTTCGTCTTGAAGGCATCCATATCAGCGTGGACGGTCTTAGCGGCGTAGGCGTACAGTACAGGACCCATATACAGAACATCGGCTGGGAAGAAAACTGGTCGACTGACGGAGAGTTCTCCGGTACCGAAGGACAGTCCTTAAGACTTGAAGCGATCGAAATCGAGCTTACCGGTGAGAATGCCGATCAGTACGACATCTACTACAGGACGCACGTACAGAACTTCGGATGGACAGGTTGGGCCTCGAACGGAGCATCCTGCGGAAGTGCAGGTTATGCCTATAGGCTTGAAGGTATCGAGATATTGATCGTACCTGCAGGTACTCCCGCTCCCGGCAGTACAGCGAATGCTTTCTATCAGGCTTGATCATTCGAGGTGCGCTCCATGAAAAAGGCAATATCAAGATTTACAACATCACTTATTATATTGACGATAGCGGTCGTCGCTATCCTACACTTCTGTTCCGGTAAGGATCTCCTCGCCGATTCCGGCAATACTTATCCGGATCAGCTTTCTACCGCAACATTTACAGGGTACGACGGATCGACTCAGAGCTGTTACGTCCTCGCCCCTAACAGGAACGGCAGTTTTAAACCCGTTATTCTCTTTCCCGGTCTTGGCACATATGACGGATATCGTTATGAGTTCCCGGGGCACGCCAACAAATGGTCGGCATCCGGACTTATCGATGACTATGTCTATATCATACCCATATTTAATTCGCAGGATGATACATGCTATCCCATAACAGATAATGCGTTTTGTACCTACAGCAACAGGCATGCTGCTTCACATATGGGAGAGTCGTATTTCGGTGACCTTCTCGATGCGATACAGGCCGGACAGATATCTTCCAAGGTAGATACCGGAGCCGAGATCAGCGTCGGAGGTTATTCAATGGGTGGTTGTGCCGCTCTCTTTGCCGGCTGCGAATACTACGACAGAGTCGTAAATGTTGGCGGACTCAGTTCTTCATGGATGTTCTATAATCCCCAGGGAGGCTGGATCCTCGATAGCGAACTCGATGAGAGACTTCACTATTCCGATGATCCTGATGCACATCTCCTTATCTGTGCAACCGAGACTGAGCAGAACGGCGAAAGATTTGGGGATCTCTGGCGTTATATGAATCTCTTTACGCAAAGAGGCATTCCTCACAAGGTCAAGAGCTTCAGTACCGGGGATCACAATATGACACTCTTCATGAAAGAGATTTTCATGTTCCTTTACTACATCGAGAATGATACGGTAGCTGACATAGATAATATCTACAGCCAAGCTGAGAGTAGTTCGATCACTCCGACCACCACGACAACGACCACCACAGCAACTACTACGTCCACAACATCCGCAACTTCCGCGCCCGCGACTACTACAACGGCACCTGCTGAAACCACCTCGGCTCCCACCGAGACGACATCGGCACCTGCTCCGGTAGCTCCCGCCGCTCCTGCGGCTCAGCCTGCCTCACCGAACGTATCGGTCAACTATTCAACCCACGTTCAGAATATCGGTTGGCAGGACTACGTTTACGACGGTGCTATGGCAGGAACGGAAGGTCGTTCCTTAAGGCTTGAGGCCATGGCTATCAATGTCGAATCGGATCTCGACCTCGGCGTACGCTACAAGACTCATGTACAAAACGTAGGCTGGCAGGACTGGTCCTATAACGGTGAAGCTGCAGGAACCTCAGGTCAGAGCCTTCGTCTTGAAGCTATGCAGATAGAACTTACGGGTTC